>CALGNI010000019.1 GCA_937958645.1 Candidatus Absconditabacterales bacterium | reverse complement strand
AGGTGATATGAGAAAGTCAGTTTATGTAATTTGATCAAGAAGGTAGAGCAGAATCTAAGGAAGCATCAGTTCTCACGTATGAAATCGGATGACGATGAACCGAATTGGCTTATGCACCCAAAAAGTCTTGATTCGTCAATTATTTAGTGATTCAAAAGAATCTCAGTCATATATATTTACACTATCAGTATAGTAATTTGGTGACACTGTTCATCAAGTTTTATCATCAATCTGTGTAAATTTTTTCCAATATTTTGATTCTTGATTTGAAATCATTTGTACCAGACTCTCTTGCTCTGAATATCTATACACTCAATTCTTATCCGCAATGAAGTTATAACCTAAAAATTCAAATGAATCTCCATCAATTCATTGCAGCTGTAAAATAGTATCTTTCTTATAATCCTTGAACAATAGATAACTTTTATCATTTGAAATAAGTGCTATATTTCAAGAATTCGAACTAGTATCTTTTATTATTTCTATCGATTCTGTTGCTAACTCAGGAATTTTATGGACTTCGTACTCACTTCATAACGCATTAAAGAAATATACCCCATTAACGTCTTTTACGAGATTGTATCATAAGTCTGGAATAAAACTCTCAACATCAAATTCCTCTATCAGGATAAATTCACTATTTGAATGTTTATAATATATATTATTTCAATCACTAGCAAATCAATATGCAAGATTAGTCAAATTATCAATATTTATTCATTCAATTTTTTCGATTTGGTACTGACTTCACCTTGTTTTAATATTTGGATTAAAATAATATGATCAATTCTTATCCTTTATAACTCCACTACGCACCAACTCAAATGTATTTGGATCTAGAAGTAATCATTCAAATTCGATAATATTAAGTCCTCTATCATACACATAATTCTTATCTTTTGCATAAACTCAATACACCACCTCAAAACTATCTCTATCATATCATTCTAAGATCAGTCAATTCTTATAAAGATGATTAGCATCTTTTGCATACATAGTCTTTGTTCAGTAGTCAATATGAATTATTCTAAAATCATCAAGACTTGCTCACTCTAAAAGTATTGAGTTATCTACGCTAAAATGTAATCAGTTGAAATATATACCTCCTCAAACTTCAGAATAACTCTTTCAAATACGTTCAAACGAATTCTCAAGCCTGTCACATTCATTGAGATGAAGAGATATGGGGAAATCTTGACAGGTTGAAATAACTTGCGCAAATGAAAATCCATATATAAATACTCCAAACGTAAATAACAACAAATATTTCATTTTTTGAAAGAAACTTAAAAAAACTCTACCATCAATGTAGAGCTTCTTGTAAGTATTTCAATCGTTAATTAATCTGTTAAGGAGGTGATGATTTACTTCGAAAAGAGATAGAAAGATTGTTTTTTTATCTTTTTTCGAGCAGTGAAGAATTGCCTCCCCGAGGAAATGATAGCAAATAAGGCAATTCATTTTTTTAAACTTTATTCGAACTTATGTATTCTAACTCTTCGCTAAGTTTTTCATCATTTCCTTAAGCTTTTTCTGATCACCATTTGTTTCTTCTAAACTCTAGAATCTACATTCTATTGCTTTAGAACATAATCATTCCCCAAGATCAAGGTTACTCCTTCAGCGAGATCTCACACACCATCAGTTCTTACTTCATCGATATCAACAAAAATTCCGAGTAAATCGATCGTCTTTGCATAGGCTTCTTTGTCTTGAACATACAGAATTGATTTCTCGAGATTTTCAGGATGGTTTCCTATGTCTGCTACGTTGAATGCTTGGGCTTTGAGGTCGATTGCGAGTCTTGTGGCGATTCATTCTATAGCATATCCATTAGACTTGGCTCGATCAGTATTTATCCCGTTCAGTACGCGGATTGGCGCATTTTCTAGGAGGAACTCTTGGTTATTGATTACCCAAAAAGCAAAATCTTTAGTATGTTTATAATAATCAATATTTCATGGTGTTGCGCCAATAGGAAGAATTACTGATTGTCCATTATAATCCTCTCTATTCCCTAACACCAGTACACATCCTGGAAACGTAAGTTCATAATATCTCTTATCACAATCCGAAGTATACACAAATGAGAAAAATCTCTTTTCATCTTCGATATGTTCAATCAATCAAAGAATTTCTTTGATCGTAATATTAGTTTTCACCATCTCAAACACATCGTTATACAAGCTTCTGAGCTTGCTTGCGTTGGTGATGCCTAATTCACCAATAATCTTATTTACCGTTGCTTTAATGATCTGTTGTTGTCTCAAGGTACGTGAAAAATCTGAGGTAGTTTGTCTAGACCTTGCATATTTCAATGCAGTATCTCCATCAAAGGTTTGATTTCATTGCAAGACGGTGAGTGTTTGATATCCGTTATTATCATCAGGATAATAAGGATCAATAAGATCTTCAGGAACATCTACCGTTACTCCATCTAGTGAATCAATAAAACGAGTGAACCCATTAAATGAAACGAAAGAATAATACTGGAGATGAATACCGCTAATTTCTGATACTTTTTCCATCAAAAATTCAGCTGCAGCTTCATGATCATTGCCACTATCGATATACTTTGCCCAATACGCACCATTCATTCTTCATCTTCAACCTTTATGGTACGTAACATACAGATCTCTAGGAATAGAAAGAAAGGTAACCGTTCCGATACTAGGATTGTACGAAGCGATCATCAAGGTGTCTGTAAGCAATCAACCACGCTCTTCTTCACCTGCATATCCCGCTATCAATACATTAATATTTCACATCGTATCTTTTGTCATAGCGTTTCATGAGCTCTTTGCAACAATCTTCACCGTCTCTTTAGAAATCGTGGCAATAATGTTTTTACCTCCACTAATCAATTGAGAAAATACGAAGATACCTGAAAAAAAGATGAAACCAAAAATCGTAGCCTTTAAAACAAAAGACCAATTTACTAAGCTTCCAAATGAAGTATATTCTTTCTTTCTTCACACTTTGGAGCTAGTGAATCAAACGGTTTTTTTACGGTATGTCATCTGAGAAAAACACTAAACTACTATCTCTTTGAGATTGATCAATAGTCAAAAGGATACTATATCTGAATCTTGACCTAATTCAACTTCAGAAAAAGAAAAAACGAGAATATTCTCGTTTTTCCAATCTTCATAGCAAATAAACTTAGAACATTCTATTTAATTGAGTTACGGTATTGATTCATAGCTTTCTATCAGCAATTCATCCATTTGCATCCAATGTCACTAAGGTATGTTGTTTTGTTACTCCGTATTGTTCTGATAAGTCAGTATTATCAAAATCTGCTTTGAAAATCACAAGATTATCATCAATACCAGCTAGATCATCTTCGATATTTCCTTCCAATGCAACACAAGTCGGACATCGATCTGCATGAAAAAATAGTGCAACATTTTTTCCATCAGCTATAGCTTGTTTTACTTTTCTATTGTCTAAATTTTGATATGTAGCATATGAAACTGCTGGAACTACTGCTGCTTCTGGCGCTTCTTCAACTACTTCAGCTGCTTTTTCAGCTACTGCTGCTGCTCCATCCGCTACCGCATCTGCAGCACCTTCTACAACATCAGCTGCTCCATCCACTACTGCTTCTGCTCCGTCCACTACTGCATCTGCAGCACCTTCTACAGCATCAGCTGCTCCATCTACTACTGCTTCCGCTCCATCCACTACTGCGTCTGCAGCACCTTCTACCACATCAGCTGCTCCATCTACTACTGCCTCTGCTCCATCCACTACTGCGTCTGCAGCACCTTCTACCACATCAGCTGCTCCATCTACTACTGCTTCTGCTCCATCCACTACTGCATCTGCAGCACCTTCTACAACATCAGCTGCTCAATCTACTACTGCTCCTGCTCCATCTACTACTGCTCCTGCTCCATCTACTACTGCTCCTGCTCCATCTACTACTGCTCCTGCTCCGTCTACTACTGCGTCTGCAGCACCTTCTACAAGATCCGCTGCACCTCACGCAACATCTCCAGCAGCATCAATTGCTCCGTCTGCTACATCTCCAACAACATCAACAGCACCTCCAGCTACATCTTTCACTTTATTAAGCGTACCATTTACTCCATATAAAGCGAAAGCTAAGATAAGAAGTAATAAGATCCATAACCATGATTTTTTCATAATTGCATTTTTCAAAAATTAAAAGACACCAAAACGATGTTTGATGTCCGATATATAGTTAAAATAACTGAAAAAACAAGCTATTCCTGTCCTCAGGTCAGCCTCAACATAAATAAAAATATATTGATGAAATTGATAAATAATCACAACGCCATCAGTATTTCAATTCTAGAATCTCCTCATAATGCTTGCTGTCTAAGGATATTCATATCATAGATAATAAATCATGAGAAGATCACGATTCCTATCACACTCAACATCATATCTGCCATACTACTTTGTAGCACGAATGCATTTATCAAAAGTGAAATAATTAAAGCAATCATAGACCAGAACAATACTGGTCATACACGCGCCACATCAATCTTTACATGATATCAAGCAACCGCCAATACTCCAAACAATATACTACTGCTCATAAACACATTATAGATACTTCCCAAATCGTAAGCACGAAATATTCAACTCAATCAATAGCCCTCTAACAAACCAAATAACAGCAATAATCAAGCTAGCGCACCATAACTCAAATTCCTCCAAGATCTATTCATCCAAAAAATTATCCCAAGTCCACCAATCCATGAGGCCCAGTAGAGACCGCTATTATATGGGAGCTCGATAATTCAAAGCGACAAAACATACGCCAATGCAAATGACAAAAACAATACTCATCACATCCACGCGAATGTATGAGCAATCGTGGTTTCAATTTTATTTTCGAGTTGCGTTTCAGACATACTCATTGCTTCAGATTTATTGATTCATAGAAGTTGTTGTTTCAAGGACATTATAATAATTGATAATGTAAAATTGATGATTGATAGTGTCTCAGTTACTTATTGCCTTAGCTACTATTTCTCTATTTCTCTATTTCTCTATTTCTCTTACAATTAACTTCCAACCATCACCTTCGCTGGCATCACAACTCTGTTCACTTCTCCTTTTTCATAAACAAATCCACCTTCCACTTCCTTAATAATCTTATTTTTCATAGATTCATCGTCGGTTTCTTGCATCCCAATAGGAATATGAAGAGTATAATCAGGATCAGATCAAAGTGCAACCTCAATTGGCTTCACTCACAACAATGCTATATCAGCAAGCATTTTAGTGTATAATAATTGTACTCATTCTACCCACGCGTGTCAATTAATATCCTCAGGCAAATTATCTAACGTCGTCTTCAGTTGATTCACAAAAGGCAGCACTTTTTCCAGCGCCTTCATCAATCCATCCATCTCAAATCACAATCTCGCAGCATCAGATCTTTTTACATATGCGTCAAACTCCAACTTCGTACGAAGATAGTCTGACTGTGCTCTACGAGTAATTTCTTCTTGTTCAGTGAGTTGTTTTTGTAACTGCTTTATAGTAAGCACCACTTCATCACCTGCATCATCTCATGCATTAGCATCATCTCATGCAGCAACATCCTCTATTATTTCTTTCACTTCTTCCATCGCTTCATCTAGTGGCAAATCATCTTTTTTTGTCATTGTATATATCAAAAAGTAAACAATAACACTATACTAAAATCGAAATTAAATTCAATAGCACGTGAGTAGTTTTTGTGCTATGTTTGCGATAGAGAAATTAATATGGTAAATTATATCATATTAACTATAATATGATAATTAGATTTTATACTTATTAGCTATCATGGCAAATGTACTAGTATTACAAGATTTATGAGTAGATAAAGAATACATTGAGCAACTTCTGGAGGATACATGAATGAATCTCATCCATAAAGACTTATGAGAAATTAGTGACACAAACAATATAGACTGAATTATAACTATTAAAAAAGAAGTAAATCAAGAGCTATTAAATAAGCTTCCCAACGTTAAATTTGTTGCTGTCGCCTTTACATGATATGATTCAGTTGATATTGACTACTGCACTCAAAGAAACATTTCTGTATTTAATGTTCCATGATACTCAACAGATGCAGTTGCTGAATTAGCCTTATGATTATCGATATCTTTACTTCGTCAAATACCTCAGACTAGTGAAATTATCAAATCATGATGATGGACATATCCAGCATGACAAGAACTGAGGTGAAAATCAGTTGGTATAGTTTGAACATGAACCATCTGAATAAGAACTGCTGAATTATTTAAAGCATTTTGATGCGAAATCTATTGATACTCTCGTAGTGAAAATATAGGTTTTTTAAATTTATGAGGGAATTATCTAGAAAGTCTCGAAGAGTTATTTTCAACAGTAGATATAGTAAGTTTACATGTTCCCCATAATAAAGAAACTACTAATCTTATCGATTCAAGTCTATTTAAACTAATGAAAAAGAGTTCGTACTTTATCAATACTGCTCGCTGACCAATTGTTAATGAAAAAGACTTGTTTGATGTGCTTTATAACAAATGAATTGCATGAGCCGCTATAGATGTTTTTGCTCAAGAACCAATTAATAATGATAACCAGCTACTTTCATTAAATAATATTCTATTAACACCTCATATCGCATATAAAACTGTAGAAGCTTTACAACGTAGAGCCGCTATTACGATAAATAACATTGCGCAATGAACGAACAAGATTAATTAACTAAGGATCCAGAAAACATTATTGTAAGTCGTCATTACGATCGAAGTGTGGTAATCTCATAAGGAAGCCCTGCAAAATATAATTTTTTCACTCTATCTTCCAAAAGCAGGGAGTATTTGAAAAATAGAGTTTAGCTTATTTAAGCTTCCTTGAGGAATCGTGAAAATAAAATAATCGAAAATAAAAAAATTCTTTTCAATTCTTTAATTTTTCAGAGGTTCCATAAGGTTGAGCTACATACGATTACCTATGAGATATTTCTTCTTTGGATTAATTAACCTTAAATTAACTAAGACTATCTCTATTCTAACTAAGCTCATTTATGAGGTAGGTGTAGCGCATTGCTATACTATCATAATAATAAATTCATTATCATGAAGAATTTATTTAACTTCAACATCAACACTGGGAAACAGACCAAAGGCGAACAAAGTGGTGGTGGAACAATCAAGAGTTCAGCTCTAGTAGTGGTCAACGAAAGAGAAGATGGTTAATCGCAATCAAAGTTGATTAACTTCTTATCAAGAGCTCAGGTAGTAGACATTTTGTCTGCTGCCTTTTTTTTATTAGTTTCAATAATACGATAAAATTAATATGAAACTAAAAAAAAGATGCAAAATATTGCACCCATACATCTCTTTTTCTATTTCTCTTTTTCTATTTCTCTCTTTCTATTTCTCTCTTTCTCTTTTTATTGCAACCCCGCTAGCACCTCAATTCCCCCTTTAGTCACCACGATCGTATATTCCCATTGTGCACCCAAGTCTCACTGTGCAGTATATAAATCTCGATCTTTCCCCGACTTTTCTATATATGATTGTGATCATAAGGCAGTGATAGGCTCGATCGCACAGACCATTCCTTCCACGAAGCTCCATTTTTTCATGCTGTTTTGAGGTCGATTGTAAATATGAGGCTCTTCATGCACAGCATTCCCTACACCATGACCCGTAAGATTTTTGATGATGGAAATATCTGCATCATGTAAGTATTTTTGCATATGCTTGGCAAAAGTCTTTCCCACTACTCAAGGTTTGATAATCTTGATGGATTCATCCAATGCAAATTTTGTTCCTTTGATGAGTTTTGCTCATGCAGGATTGTGTTCATCGCCTCAGATGATCTTAGAAAAAGCAGCGTCAGAAATTCATCATTGATAGTTTACTCCACAGTCCACCTTTAGTAGATCCCCTTCTTTCAAGACCTCCGTCCCCGGAATTCAGTGTACCACACAGTCGTTGTTCGAGACACACAGATTGGCAGGAAAGCCATTATATCACTTGAAGGCTCAGGTGATATTATGAGACAACAAAAATCTCTCTGCGAATACTTCTAGCTCCATCGTCGAAATTCCAGGTTTACACAAATCGTACAACAATCACAAAAGCTCCGTCAAATATTTTCCTGATTCACGGATCGCATCGATTTGTGCGGGGGTTTTTGGGATGATATTGTTTTTGAACATGGGAGTAAATTATGCTAATACAGATTGAGTTTCTTTATAAGCATCTCGAGCTATTTTAGATCGTGACTCCATATCTACATCTGGAGAAGTCATCAATTCATCAATCTCTTGTTCTGTCATAAAGTATACTTGCTCTAGTTCCCCATCCACCACTGAGACATCCGTCGTTGCAGTAGTTGCAAGGTATACGAATCACAAATGATATAGGTTAACAGGGACAGATTTGTCTCTGATATATCACAATAATTTCAAATTCGAAATATCATGTAATCAAATCTCTTCTTCGATTTCAATCAGCGCGGTTGATTCCATTGGATTAGCAGCTTTTTCTTGATCTCTTTCTATATGACCTCATACTCACAAACTTCGCTTACCAAATAATCTCGTTTCTCAAGAAGTAGATTCTGAACTTCCACGCTTATAAGCGATAAACTTCTGGGTCTCAGGGTTTTGAATAATGACATAAGGAATTGGCTGTTGATAATCTAGGTCTTCTTCCATATCACCTCTCATTTTATATTCAAAATTGTTGAGCACACTCTCTTCAAATGTAACATCATCTGCTGGGATAAATCACCACTTTGTTTCGGGATTATACAGCAGTCATGATCTCACTACTAAGATATCTCTGAGCATCTTTTGACTTCTATGTTGATTAGTCATGGAGGATTGACAAGATAAAGTTGATGCCTATAATACCTAAGACACTCTCTAATGCAAATGATGTAAAGTTGAGATTATGCCGAAGAAAGAATATTAAGAAGCTTGCTTCGACGCTAACCATTGACATATTATAGATTCAATCAAAAACCCACTTGCTCTTTACAAGACTCAAACATAGAGTATAAAATAAATATCCAATAATAAAAACCTCCTGTATTATGAGAGAAACAAACAAAAAAATCAGGATTAAAAAATCATTGTTTCAAGGGCTAGAAGCAATGAAGTGTTCAATAATTATCTTATTGTTCATGCTAATTTTTACAATTTTAGTCCATTCAGCAGTTGGATCATTTCTATTACTTTGCGCTATTCCACTACTCATAGCGGTAGAAGTTGAGATTGATCGCTATTCAACTAATTAAAAAAAGGCCAGAGTTCTTACCAAGCGTAAATCCTAAAGATTACTAAAAAGGATTAACAAAACATTCTGTATAACCCAGTAATACTAGCCCAACTTTACACGACTCCTCTTTCTTCTAAAGAGGAGTTTTTTTTACTGATCATCTAACTCTTTCAACTGATCTCTAATCACTGCCGCATCCTCAAACCTCCATTCCTTAATAGCCACTTGGAGCTGGTCTCTGAGATCAGTAGCGATCAGGGCTTTTTCTTTCTTAGTCATACGCTTGAGTTTTTTTACTTTTCCTTTTCTGATAAGTTGAAATTCTCTCATCTTATCAAGCTCTTCATCAGTTCTTACTACAGCGAGTTCCTTCACATTTGATTCTGCTTTGGTTGGCGTGATCCCATTCGCAAGATTGTGCTCATGCTGAATTTGTCTTCTTCTATAGGTCTCATGCAGTGATCTCATCATCGATCAAGTGAGTCTATCAGCATACAAAGCCACTTCTGACTCAGGATTACGTGCAGCACGTCCGATATTTTGCACCAAAGCCGTGGTGGATCTAAGAAATCATTCCTTATCAGCATCCAACACCGCGATAAATCAAACCTCCGGAAGATCAATACCCTCTCTCAGCAAATTTACTCACACCAACACATCAATCTCCCCCTTCTTCAATCTCTGAATAATATCCCAACGATCTATCGTCTCTACTTCACTATGAAGATAGTATGCCTTATATCATTCAGATAACAAAAAATTAGTGATCTCCTCGCTCGACCTTTTAGTGATCGCAAGTAACAACACTCTCATTCATTTTGCTATCGTCTCATCCATCTTCTTTAGCATATGTTCCATAAATCATGGAACTTCAGCAGGAAGTTTCGCTGGGTCTAGCTGGAGGAAGTCTTGGAGGTTATTGGACATGTGGGTTTATAAGGTGAAGGAGAAATTAACTCTTGATACTCATTATTTCATGAATGAAATTTTCGATCATCAGGTAATCAATGTTTACGATAATTGTCTCTCGCATAGTACCAATGATTAGTATAATCTCAAGCATCACGTATAAAATGATCATGATATGACTTTTGTCGCTTGAATTTTCTAGAGCTTTCATAAATTATACGATTTATCTTGCGTGAGTAGTTGGTCTTTAAGGATCTCATTATTTCTGATATTGGAGACACCTCTTCATCTGGCTTCACTAAAAGATGAAAATGATCATAGTTTAAACAAAATGCATATAGGTCAAACTTTTTTAAGCTCTTACAAATTTTCAACTCTTCTATTCGATTTTCACAATATATCTTATTCTTAAAAAATGGGTATCTCTTGTGAGTATTACAAGTCAAAAAATATATCTCTTTTCCATATATTCTTTTTTGTGAATTTTTATGGTATAAATATTTCATTCGTATATCGTATACACAAATGAACTTATCCATACACCAATGCTATGAAATAACTATGAAAATATTGAAAGCGCGGTCACAGACCGCGCCTTCGAAATCTTCTCGCGATCATGATATTCATGGAAAACACGGTCGTCGACCGCGCCTTCGGGCATATCTTCCTCATGAAAACACGGTCGTCGACCGCACCTTCGGGCATATCTTCCTCATGAAAACACGTTCGTCGACCGCACCTTCGGGCATACGTTCCTCGTGGAAAGCGCGGTCACAGACCGCGCCTTCGGACTCTACTTCACCCACTCTACCGTCACCTCAAACACCAAGGTCTTCCCCGCCAAAAAGTGATCTCCAAATCCATATGCATCTTCTGGTGGTATCACAAGTGTCTTTGTTTCACCCAAACGCATTCCCACTACTCCAGCATCAAATCATGGGATCATTTGTCCTGCACCAACTTCAAAACTTAAGGGTTCATATGGTCTTCTTGCATCGTACGTTCCATACTCTTGAGCTACTGTTTCGATGTTGGTATCAAAGAGCGTTCCATCTTCGAGTGTTCATTTATAGTAAACTCAGATTGTATTTCAGTTTTCTACATATACTGCATTAGAAGGTACTGGGGGATTTATGAGGACTTCTTTTAAAAGTATGTCAGTATACATAAACGTAATTAGTGACTCCCCAAACCAATGCTTTCTTGTTCATGGAGTGAAAGTAGGAAGTTTTTTTTCGATCATTAATTCTATTCATTTTCTTTGTTGCAATGAAAGTTCATGAACCATCGGCATGATAGTATTTAACAATACCACATCGTTAGTAGTTGGCTCATATTCTTCTACAGATGCTTGAGCAAATACAATCGACACTCACGCAAACAATATTGCGATTCCTCAGATAATTTTTTTCATACTATATACAATAAAATAAATAACTATAACCCTTTCTCTTCATTCTGTCTTCTTTCTTCTTTATTTTCTTATACTACTCTAAAAACTCTTCAATCCTGGCATCAAAGGCATTAGCTCCTACTGCTCCTGAGATACGACTATAGTCTAGAGTCTCATTATTAACAACGAGATTACCCGGTGTTCCTCTCACTCACAACATCCCACCGAAGGCTTTATCATCAATTACCTTTTGTTCAAACTTACTAGACTCCACACAAGTAGCTAACGCCTCAGCATCTATTCATACTGATTCAGCTGCTTCTTGAGCTAGTTCTGGTCTAGCATTCCCTCCCAATTCAAAGAAAGCTTTCTTGAATGCAAAGTAACCTGTTTCTCAAGCAAGATCATTTGCACATTCTATTGCTTGTGCTGCAGTTTCCGCATGAGGATGAAAATCTAGTGGGTAATGAGCGAAGATAATATTCACATCATCTCCATACTTTTCATGCACCGCATCTAGCGTTCATTCATTCGCATGTCTCTGACAAAATGGACAAGCTAGATCAGAAAACTCAATAATACTAATCTTCGCATTTGGATTTCATCTTATCACTGCTGAGTTCAAGAAATCATTATAGTCTTCTTGTTTCAATTCAGCCTGCGCAGGTGCTGTAGGTGTAGGTGATGTCCCATAAACAAAAGACCCGTCAATCAACTTTTCTAAAGTACTCGTAAACGTTCAGGCTGGTACTGCTCCAGATATTTTAAGTGCCTTCAAAGTTTCATTATCTAAGATAATATTTCCAGGAGTTCAAGTGATTCCAAGAGAACGCCCAAAAGACATTTGATCTTTTACCAGTTGTTCATATCTACCGCTATCCACACAAGAAATCAATGCATCTGCAGAAATATTTGCATCGATTGCGGCTTGTTCAACTTTAGCTGCATCCGCATTTCCTCAAATCAAAAACAAAGCTTCTTTAAAATTCAAATATCCAACTTCACCACCAATCTCTTTTGCACATTCCAATGCTTCTCAAGCTGCTTGAGCATGCGTGTGAAAGCTCAATGGGAAATGAGCGAAGATCGTATTCACATCATCAGAATACTTTTCACGTACTTCTTCTATCGTTCCATTAGTGAAATGTCTCTGACAAAATGGACAAGCAAAGTCTGAAAATTCTATGAGAGTATATTGAGCATCTTCTTTCCCTTCAATCACTGCTCAAGAGAGAAAATCTGCATAATCATTTTCATCTGCTACAACAAATCCAGCTCATCTTACTGCTCATCATGCTCCAGGATTTGTAGGTGATGGTTTTTTAATATCAAAATATTCTCGATCATCTTCAAGCATCTTATCAACTACCTCCTGCACTCTCGAAGCATCTACAGCCCCAGATATCTTAAAGTACTGCATCGTAGGAATATGCAATGCAATCGTAGCTGGCGTTCCTGTCACTCCCAATCTCTTCCCCAATTCAAACTGCTCATCAACCACATCCATCATCACTCCATCATCATAACACTTACCAAGATCATCTACTACTATTTGATTCACTCACAATTTCTGAAAACTTTCAGTAATATCTGACTCCTGCTTTAGTCACGTTTCAATAATCACATCCTTGAATGTGATAGCAGCACTTTCACTTATATTGGTCTTCACACATTCTAGTGCCTGTGCAGCACCATGAGCTAATGGATGAAATGATAAAGGAAAAGCCAATGAAGCATCAACGACTCATGGATTATCACTTACTACTTGATCAAGCGTTCCTGCTTTATGAAAACGCTGACAAAATCAACATTGAAGATCAGTAAACTCAACTAAGACAATTTCATTTCAAATAAGATCAGCAGCTACATGCTTCTTCAACAAATCAAAGTCACCAACAGAAATCGTTGGTAACACGAGATTCATTGATGGATTAGTTTTTTCTTCACTATCTTCTTCAAGATTATCAACCTCAGCATCAGCAGCTTTACCTGAAAGCTCAGCAATAAGATCACTAGAGGGATTAGTAGTAGTGGTAGTCGTAGTAGAAACAATTCCCAATTGTTCATTTGCTAATCTCAACAACAATCTCGCATACCATCATTTCTTAGAATCCGCATCAAAACGCTGCGTAGCTGAAGTTAAGATTCAAGCAACTTGCGTCGTTTGAGCATCATCAAGGACTGCCATTTTCTTTACAATCACTTCAACCAATGCGGCATCACTTGCAGTAGGAGTATATGCTAACACAGATCCCAAACTAAACACTCATATCACCAATCACAACAAGACTTTTTTCATCACAAAAAACGAATAAATAAATATTTGTAGTGTAAGCAACTGTGTATTGTTTGCAAATGGGAAAGAAGGAAAAATCAGATCCTCATCAAGAGCGTAAGCCCCTACTCCATCATTTTTTTCAGTAAGCACTAGCAATTCTCTCGCAAAAAGCTTTTAAGGAGGTGATGATTTACTTCGAAAAGAGATAGAAAGATTGTTTTTTATCTTTTCTCGAGCAGTGAAGAATTGTCTCCTCGAGGAAATGATAGCAAACAAGTCAATTCATTTTTTTGAACTTTCTTCGAACTTCTGCATTCTAGCTCTTCGCTAATTTTTTCATCATTTCCTTAAAGCGATTACTTACCCACATCATCATCTACCCTAAAAAAGACGTCTTTGGCTACTTTAAGATCCCTTAATTCAAACAACTGAAGATCGATATAGTTTATGATTTCTGGAATGAGTGATTTTTTCGCTCGAGATTTTTGAGTATCATTTAGTACAACTCACAAGTTCGCATCTACTACTTTTGCACTAATAAATGTTTGCAAGATATAGTGCTTCAGTGCTGTAAAAAACGTCTGCATATCCATGGTCATTCTTTCTTCAATAACTTCTTTATTGATAGGAAAATGATGAGTAAAAAAGAAATGAATATCTCGAAGATCTCTGCTTGTGGGTTTATCTCTATCTATCACAGCAACAAGTTTATTCGCAAACATACTAGATCTATCCATAACCTGAATCGGGTCTCCAAAGAATATAGAAGTTTCATAGGTATTAGCCTTTCGAATTCTCGTATTACACTCGATTTTAATATTATGTTCTCCATTACCATAACTAAAGATATAGCGATGCATATTTCTGAATTTTTGCAACTCTTTGATATGCCCATATGTGGTAAGTATCTTGTCGATATCTTTGCTTTGATCACCAGTAGGAAGTCCAGCAAGAAAATCCAAGTCTATATCTATAGAAAATCTATCCAAATCGTACAAGAAATATGCTAGGGTTCACCCCTTAAAAGCAATTTGATTTGATCGATCAGAAGCAAATAATGCCTTAATGATCTGGTACATATAAGTTCTATGTTTCTTCGTGTTGAGCATTATGGAACCTCTGAAAAATTAAAGAAATGGGAAGAAATCGCTTTGTTTGCATTTTTTTCATTTTTCACGATTCCTCAAGGAAGCTTAAACAAGTCAATTCACTTTTTCTATATTACTAAGAGATAAGCAATATCGCTAGAATTTTGAATTAATCAAAGCTTCCTTATCTATTAGAGAATAAATAGCAGTTGCTGTTGTGCTTGGGTACAATATTGCCAGCGCTTTCATAAGATCTTTATCTATGACTCCTATATGATCAAAATGATATTCTGTCACATAGTATAACATATCACAAATAGCTCTTTCTTTAGTTGCTACTCTCCTTGTTTTTGTCTTTTTAATACCAAGCGGGTCTAACAATATCTCATATTTCATCTTGCGATAGTGATAACTATGCTTGCCTATCTTAAGTGTTGTTGTGTTGGTTCACACAAGCGTTGTACTAGAACTATAATCTTGAAAAATCACTGCTTCTTGTTGCAACACAGTCTCACAAGTAATATATGATGGAGATTTGAGTTTGGACGCGAACTCTTCCTGATGATATCAAGGCAGTCCCCAATAACCAGGATGAATTTTTACCAATACTTCTCTTTTTAACAATGTTTTCACAATTCCCTTGAGCGTGTTTTTATTTGATATACCCAAAATATCCTGCAAAAAATCGTAGGTAAATACAGTATGGCCTGAGTGAAGAATTTTAGACACATGTTTCATCTCATCAAATTGGGTATAAATATATACCCATATTAATGATTATTTTGAGTTTTGCAAATTTTTCTTCATTTTTCACTATTTAATTAAACATCTTTGAAGCTCTAAAAAGAAAAATCCTAAAGCTGAGGAAGAGTCATAGGGAGAAGCGATATTGTAGGTGCAGTGGTTTTATTGTGTAGATACCCTGAGCATTACGAAATAACAAGGTATCGAAGTTATTTAGTATTTGCGAAGCTATGCTGGCCGATATGAGAAGCTAATAATTCTGGTGTAAAATTTTAGATTTCGAATACGGCTGAGTGTAAGGGAATGGGTAGGGAACTTATACTAATAATAAAAAAAACATCAGAACCCATAAGGATTATGATGCTAAGAGATAATCGTAACAATATTACGTTATCCTTTACCGAATACTAAAGGGTCCATCGAGAAGCCATTAACAAACTTTTCAAGAGACTTTCTATCTCTAAGTTGGATACACTGCATACCTCTCATGGCCTCCATCCCCGTGAAATCATCTGCATATTTACCGAAGATTACCTCAGTTGCAGTTTGGTCCATTTTAGGATTGTACTCTAGTGCAAGGTCTGGATAGACTCTCTTTCTGAAAGACCAATCGTCTTCATTTGGAAGTCTTTTGTGTCCTAGTTGATTAAGAACTCTGTCCAAGTTTTCTCCAACGAAATGTTGTATTTTTGCCATAACTACGTTTGATTTAGATTTTTATTTAATATTAGTTATTACTGACTTATGTAATAATGTCAATAGCAGATACATTTCTATATTTATTTCCCTCAAGTGCATTATAGGACATAAACACTCAGACAGTAGACAAGAAGTACCATCTAGTAAATTATTCAAAGTGAATCAAAAATATTAATTAACCCCATATCTGCAAGTTTTTATCAAAAAAAATCGCACCTTACGATACGATTATTGTGGAGAGAATTGTTGCTCTGCATCTAATTCTCTCATTTGTTTACGTGAGGAATTATACTTACTCTAGTATATATTTATTAATTGAGTTGCGATAATGGCACCCCCAGAGATAACTATTTGCCTATGAACTAGGACTGAAAGGACGAAGTGAATAGATGCAAAGAGTATAAACTGAAAGAGAATTGTTGCTCTGCATCTAATTCTCTCATTCGATTACCTACGTTTCATTTTAAATTCTCGCTTATATTGTTTATCTACTTTGGTACAGACTCACCCCCAGAGAGAATTGAACTCCCGGCGCGCGGCTTTGGAGACCGCCGCTCTACCACTGAGCTATGGGGATACATAAATTATAAATGTATCAAAATTTTTATTTTTATATATTTCTATTTTATGTTATCACTATAATCAGGGGCTAAAAAAATCGAAAAATGAAGATTTTTTTTACCACTGAGCTATGGGGATATGGGTTTTAGAAAGATAACGAAGTTATTTTTCTTAAAGACATGTTCTTATAGCGAAGAGGCAAAAATTCGAAGAATGAGAATTTTTTCCACTGAGCTATGGGACGCTTTCTTTTAAGCTTAATCATAATCGAAGAATGAGTAATTTACCACTGAGCTATGGACGCTTCCTTTTAAGCTTAATCATAATCGAAGTATAAGTATTTTACCACTACGCAACGGAGATACTACACTTAAAACACGAAAGTGCTAATCACTATAGCTATGTACCCACACGATTGCAATTGAAAATGAAAACTTTAATACTCCAACGCCACTACTCTCTCACTCTCCACACTCCAAGTACCGTTTTCCAATACTGTTACTTTTCCATAATGCTTCTCAAGCAAGGAAACAAAATGAGAAACGAGTTCGCATCTGATGTGAAGTTCTCTTTCAAATTCCTCCATCTGTTCATAGCGATCAGTTGATTGACTTCGGATTAGATAGGTTCCATGATACTCACGAAGAAATAGGGTTATCCCTGCGATGATATCCATAGCCTGAATGATGAGATTTTGTTCTGAATCTTGTTCTTCAATTCCTACGATTCAGTACTGAGACAAACGTTTTCCATGATTCCATCGTTGGAGGTTGGTATTTTTATCTGGTGTGAATTTTATTTCATCATCAGCAAGAGATTGGGCAATCAAAAAAAGCTCTTCATACATATCATGCGATTGGTTCTTGGAGTCTTTGGTATAGATAGTCATGAGTGTAGCTTCTGTTTGGCTGAGACTTTCAAAAAACACCCCCAGTAACTTCTTAGCCTCCTGCAAGTATGCATCATTTTTCCTCACTCTTGCAAACTTCAGCTCCCTTTGATCAAAATACGCTCATAAGTAAGTCAATAACTCTTCATGCTGATCTTGCTCAATCAAAAGACTTCCTATACTTTGATGCTGTTTATCTTCATTTCCTGCTTCATCTGAGACTAATAGATACATAAGTACTATAATGCTAAAGAGTTTTTATTACACCGATTTTTCCAACAAATGCAAGTCCCCATCCCCCGATCTCTTGGATTTTTCTCCAGAACCACTATAGTATCTGTGATTTATACTTTACACTTTACCCATGTCAGAAACAGGAACCCTCGTATTACCGGAAGTAAATCCTGCAAGTATTTTGCAAGATGAACAGGTACAAGAAGTAATTGCTAACACGGTGCAGCAATGAATCGCTAAGTCAGAAGAAATCGAAAGCTACTACAAGGAAGGATTAGAAAAAATGTTTGCTAATCAAAACATGACCTTGAGCGAGTTTACGAAAGTATTCAATCAAGTGATCGACCTAGATGCTGCAAAAGCTGATGCAAAGCAAGTGATCCAAGACTATATCGATGAAGGATCTTCAACGCAAGTAACTGAAGCGTTAAAAGTACTTGATGAAGAACTTTCAGAAATCAATCCGATGTTCAAAAAAATAAAAAGAGCTTTGGAAGGAAGTGCTGGATTGATTTATAGAATCAAATTATTCTTTAGCAATCTTTTTGGAGGAAAAAAAGATGATCTAGTTACTTCTACTCTCGAATGAATCAAATGAAGAGTAGATAGCATCGAAGAAGCATTTGAAAGATACGAAGATAAACTCACTCTCAATCAATCTACCGCTGAAAAGTATATTCCAGAACTAGGAGTAGAAGTATACAAACTCGATGGGATGGCTGCATCACTGGAGGCTATTGTAAAAACCGTAGATCATGAATGAACTCAAGAATTTTTGAACAATATGGTAGGTCAATTGCATACGATCTCTGGGATCAAAAAAGGAAATCTTCAAAGATTCATCATGGCAGCTAGGATGAACGGAAATTCACAACTGCTTCTCAAGGCTACTCAGTTCAAAGTATTTGGTGTAATGCCATCACTGTTAGCACTAAATTTTGTCCTTTCTACCCAAAAGAAAGTAAATGAAGTATCAGATATCGCTGATAAGTTTATGGAAGAAATGGTAGAAGTAAGCAAGACCCAATTAGATGAAAATATGCTCTCTGAAGTAGAAGCGAAAAACAAAATGATTGCACAATTAGAAAAAATTACCGGAGACATCGACTGGCTCGAAACCAGAGTATCAACACACAGATCACAACTTTGAGAAGCTCAAGCCGCTTTAGAAAAATATATGCCACTATACAAAGAAAAAATCAACCAACTCGATCAATCAATCTTTGAGAGCAACATCTCAGATGACGACTTCTTGAAAGTAAGTGAAGGTATCCTAGAAAAAATGGAAGAACAAAGAAAAGCACTAGAAGTAATTGAAGATGAATAGAAAACGCTTCACTGTATTTCTATCGTCTATATTTATAGTCTATTTACTATAATTCGATTTTCTTACTTTGCATATACTTCTTGTATCTAAACTTCTTCCCTACGATCCTAATGCTTAGACAAGAATTTAATTCTCAATTATCATTATGTCTCTTACCGAATGAAAATCATTTTGAACCATACGAAGTGCAAGTGTTTGAGTCACTAAGAAATACCGAAAAACACTAACACTGTTAGGACTGTTTAGTTGGGCTTTCAATGCGGGTCTTCAGCGATTTTTGGAACAGTCTATAGACTTCGCTTCGATTGCTTCGAGTATGGAGCAATCGATTGCAACTAAACTTCCAGCTCTTGTTAGTCAAATGGAATCATGAATCGCCCCAACGCGAGAATCCATATCTGGCATATATGCTGATGCTCGAATTCTGCTTCAGCCTCAACTACCCATGATTATGTGAATACGACTCTGATGAACGCTGATTTCGATTCTCCTATACATGATCGTTGCCCATATCACGCTCACTGAAGTACAACGTGATAAATCCATTACTCATCAATGAGTTTCTCTCAACGAGATTTTCAAAAAGATATTCTGACAGCTTATTCCCTATATGCTGACGGTATTACTCCAAACGCTAGTGACCTTATTCTTTTTAGGAATATTTATTATCCCTGGAATCATCGTGTGAACGTATTTTATGTTCACGAATATTATTGTCTTAGATCAAAATAAATATTTTTTTAGTGCTATGAAAGAAAGCTGGAGAATCGTGAAGTGAAGATGGCGAGAAACGACCTGAATTGCTTTTTCTCTTGTATTTATCGCGATGATTATTCTTATTTTCTTATGAAGTGTAAGTGGATTTATCGCTGGTTGAGTTTGAGATAGTGGAATTCAGATTGCGATCTCAGGAATGGTTACCACAGTATTTGCACTATTTATTCAGATCTTACTGGTTACTTTTTATGTGAGATGGAAAGAAACAGCTCAAACTACTAGTGGATAGTCTCTAATATTTTCTCAAGCACGTTAGAAGGCTCATCAGTATACTTATAAAACATAAAAAATACCTCATAAAAAATAAATGAGGTCATTTAACTCTTATATTATAAAAATGAAATCTCTTATGTGAATTAGAATGTGATGAGCATTGATATTTTGAACAATACTCACCTCAATGGCTACTATGAGTTGTGCATCTGCTGCAGACTACACAGATCGCCAAGTAAGTAAAGCTGTGGAATCTCTAGTATCATCTAGAGGTACACGATGAGATCGTAAACCAACACTAGAAAGAATCGACGCAGTATTACCTACTGCCATAGAACGTTTCGCATGAAGAGAAAGTGCGATCAAAATCTTATCTCAGATTCAAAAAGCAGTGACTGATAAGTTAAGTATCTGTGTTTCTGATACTCCAGAGCAAGCATTTTCAACATTCAATCTTGCTACAGATACGAGCATGAGATCCATAGAATTGAATGAAGTTCTTTCTGGAGGACCAGCAAAAGATGGAATCCCAGCTCTAAATAATCCTAAATTTGTAAGTATCTCAGAAGCAAATTCAGAAAACTATCTCACTGATGTTTCAGAAGGTATTGTTATCAAATGATGAAATGTAGTAAAATTCTATCCATACAACATTCTCAACCGACATGAAATCGTTAATGACACCGTAGGTGGTGAAGCTGTGGCTGTCACCTTCTGTCCACTATGCGGTACAGCAATTGCGTTTAATCGTGAATTTGATGGTCAGCCAGTTACTTTTTGAGTTTCAGGTCAGCTGTATAACTCAAATCTATTGATGTACGACAATATCAGTGAATCTCTCCGATCACAAGCAATTGGAAAGGCTGTAGTATGATATTATACTGATTTCCAATTAGAATATGTTGATTCAGATGTACTTACCTACAATGAATTTACCAATCAGTATCCTAGTGGTCTTGTTCTAAGCTCAGATACAGGACATGAGAGAAAGTATGGACTCCAATCTCCGTATGGAGACTATGACACCAATGACGATCTCTATTTTCCCGTATCAAATATCGACTCATCACTCCCTAAGAAAACGCTGATATTTGTGGTAAATGATATCGAAGAAAACAAATCAATTGGTTTTATTAAGGATGCTCTTAAAGAAACTGAAACTGCATCAATTGATGCTGATGGAGTTACGTATACTGCATCATACAACTCCGGTGAAGTAGAAATCTTGAGAAATTGAGTCAAATTACATTCATTTAATCAAATGCGATTTTCATGGACAGCACACGAATCATATCCTAGATACCTCTGGGGACAAGAGGTATTTAAGGAAATGATGAAAAACTTAGCGAAGAGTTAGAATACAGAAGTTCGAAGAAAGTTCAAAAAAATGAATTGGCTTGTTTGCTATCATTTCCTCGAGGAGGCAATTCTTCACTGCTCGAAAAAAGATAAAAAAAACAATCTTTCTATCTCTTTTCGAAG
>CALGNI010000018.1 GCA_937958645.1 Candidatus Absconditabacterales bacterium | reverse complement strand
GAATTTCATTTCTGGTGAATAATTCGTGCGTTTTTTTGCCATAAGAGTATCTGATATAAAGATAAATGTTCAGATCAAACATCAGTCTTATTTATTCTTAATCTTTCTTATATGGTTGTCCAGAGAAGGGGACCATTATATTCTGTGCCTTAATCTAAGATGAATTGCGTAACACATAGTAATATGTGTCAAGTTTTTTGAAATTACATAGTTGGTAAAAAACGGCATCAAGCTCGTGGATATCCTACTGTGTAATTTTACGCAACTTGGATTAAGGCACCACGTAGGTTTGGTGTCGTTTTTTTGTATTATAACAATCTCAATATGCTTAAAGCAATGATGAAGTGATGAGCAAAGTCAGCTCGTTTGAATAAAGATGTTAGAGAGGTGTTTGAATCTGAGGGGACATGAAACATTGAAACATGATGAGAGTATCCAATATGACGGATAGTACGAAATATGATTCTTGCAGTATTTTTAATGTGGGTGGTTTTTATTGCCATATTCATATTGCTAGCAGTATTGGCAATCATTGATGCAAATACAATCAAGTCTAATTTTCTAGTGAAGATGAAATTCGGATCATCAGACACTATGACTAAAATATTAATCTTGTCGTATATCATAGCTTTAGTATATCTGTTATTCTATAGATAATGAAACCATTCCTCACTCTACCATTTAGAAAATCTCACCTAGAAGTTCAGCAACAAAAAAGCTGAAGAGATTCTTTGTATGAGATCGAATGATTTATATATAATCCAAGCCTACATGCACAAGCTCTACATTGAGGAATTGATTGGTATGTAGATTATGGCACAGAGGTGTATAGTCCAATAGATGGATATGTGATGAGTTCCTATAATTATCAGCTTTGTTATGAATTAGAAGACCTAAGAACAACCTGAAAACCCAGGTGCTACCGTAAAGAAAGACTCAGTTATGGTTTTTGATGTAGTGTTCAGCTATATTGTCCCACTAGAGAACTTTTCTTTCTATTTTGACATTTTAGTTATATCGCATCTTCGGTACCATATACTCCACCAAAACTAACTCAAGATGAACGAGGGAATGATATGTGGAGCTGCAGTTGATTTGCTTTGACCAGAGAGCTTAGAGAGAAAATAGATCAAATCCCTCGAGTAAAGAAGGTGCATAAGGGTAGCTATATTTGAGATGTATGATTATCAGGTTTATATGTAGGAAAAGAACTACCAAGCAAAGAAGAAGTGTCTGACAAACCACGAAAGCAGATTGAATACCGTGATTATATGTATACCGAGCCTCATCTTCATATGAATATATTTTCTAGGAACGATGACTGATCTAGAGTTACTCCATTTGATCCATACGACATTTATTCTAGAAGCGAAGATTATCCAACTCATGAAAGGAAAAGAGAGCTATGAGAGAATCACATTATGAAGCTATGAGATAATGGGAAGGTGATGTTTGTTGATGAGTTGTTTTAGTGTAAGTTAAAATGAATTTACTTGATTGATTACTTGTGTAAAAAGACTCTAATCGTTAGAGTCTTTTATTTTCAATAAAATAATGAGATTGTTAGATTTTTTGGAAAGAAAATGCTATGTACATCTGATTTTAGATCAAGACAGCATTGAGTGTCGAATAATATTTGACTATCTACAATGGTACTTTTCAGGCAAATACAAAAAACTAGAAGATAAGGATAATTACGTTGTAATTGAAATAAGCTATCATGATGTATTTATGCTTAATTTGTTAACCAAGCTGGTTCTTGTCTGACTTAATAGAACAAGGCTTGATAGGGTTATTAAAGATATTCTATTTGATAAAGCTCTTCCTGAGGATCTTCAGGATGAATATTTGAAATTATGGAATGAGTCTGATTCACCTGAATCAATGATGATACTTCTAGATAAGATTCTTACATGAAGAATAACATGAGAACACTATAAGGTCACGAAACAAGATGAGTTCGATACTTGAATTAGCGTCACCTTACTTTGAGATGTGGTTGAAGAAATAAATGCTCATATCCAAAGAAGTGATATTGTTGAAGTGGCTTTTGAATGAGTAATTAAAGACGATTGAAGTGCTTTCATTATTGCATTCTTAAACGATTCTGATAATCGGTGAACTGAAATTAAGTTCAATACAATAGAATCTAGTAAAATTACTGATAAGCGAATAGAGATCTCTACCCATAAGAAATACATATGAATACACTTGTTTCAAGTAAGTGAGCTTCTCCCAGCTACTGTAGTTGCAAGAATAAAATCAGAGAAGAACTTCTTAAGGATGGGTGATCTAGAAGTTATTAGTTGTGATACGAGATGAGTCAGTAGGTCATTTGATGATAGTTATATATACGACTCAGCTTTGGGGTACATAGACTGAATGAGAATTATGTCTGAAAGACAAAATGATAACATTGATCATATAAATATTTGACTAAACTATAATAGAAAGAAGCTTTCTAATCTAACATATAATGCAACCTTCAATGTCATTAGATCTGCAAAAGTGTTTTCATACAAAGACATTCTATTTAATTTTGAGCAAAAGAAATTTCATGTTTGATATGAATCGAACAATGAGTTATGCATGAATATGATAACAAAAGGGAAGTGATATTATCAATTAAAATGACGAGACGAAAAGACCTTGGCTAATATATGATATATTTATGTTGTCATACAGTGTCTAAATAATGAAGTATCTCCTGAAGAATATCAATCCAAAGCATGTTCTGATTTGGTTTTGAGCTTTATAAAGAAGTTTCACATGTATGTATGATCCCAAACAGAGCTTTGAAATGTGTCAATTAAACATATTGGGAAACTAAAAACAGCACTAAGGTCTGTTATTGAAATAACGCAATCGAAATGAATAATAGATATCCTTAATTTCCTACAAAAGACACACCGAAAAGGAAACTAATTTCCCCTATTTTAGGGCATAAAAAAACTTTTAAAAACAGCTTCACATAGCTGTTTTTTTGATTGAAATAGATTTGGTCCCTAATTTTGGCTCACTATTATATAGTAGTTGATCAACAAGTTTTATTCGATTTTCAGTTCTGCAGGACTGATGATCATATGATCATTAACAATGTTTGATGATATTAATCAACTTCGTATTACCGATGTATTACAGAAGTTATGAATCAGTTTCTCCATAACTGGAGACATCATTTACTTGGACGATCATGAGTGAATGACGAAATGACGGAAAGGTTCCGTAAATAAAAATTTCGTTAATGATTTCTCATGAAAGTGAAGAGCTATGTGATGACCATACTCGTTTGTAAAGTCTTACCTGTGATTATCAGGAAAGGAAACCTTCAAACGATTTAGAGAGAATTTTAGTCTCTAATTACTTACGAGTCTATATCCACCTTTAACAAGAATGTAGACTCACTTTTATCTTTATTTTAAACCTATTATTACCATGACTAATATTACTAATGAAATTAGAGGTTTTGACTCATTTAACTATCTCCTTAAGGAAAGGTCTATCCCTGAGAAGAATATAGAACTAGCTATAAATGATTGAAACCTAGAGCTTACGAATAGGATTATGAAGTTTACAATGAGAGACATAGAAGGAAATATAGTATGATATCAACAAAGAGATTTAGACGATACAACTTGTAAGTCTAAATGTCTACCTTGATCTAAAGTCTGATACTTTCATTGATGATCTATTAATACAGATCATATTATTTTAGTAACTGAATGAGAAATTGATTACCTAACTTTACTAGATGGGCATGTAGATGTAGTGTGAATACAGTGAGTCCATAATTTAGATAAGCTTATCAAAGAACTATTAGATATATGATGCAATTTTATCTGTATATTATGCGACAATGACGATGCCTGATGCCAAGCAGTTGAAAAGACCTGATTGGGGTTGCAAAAGTTAGATATAGGTTCTGATATTACAGTTCTAGATTGCAGCTTAGCATATGAAGACTTCAAAGATATAAATGAGCACTATCAAGCTGGTAATTACCTTGAAATGGATCATATAATTGACAGTGGGTACGAAATATATTACATACTTCCAGAAAGATCTCTTAATCTTAATCATAAATGAGTTAGAGCTGAAGAAACATGAAAAAAACATAGTAAGAATAACTATGAAAAAGCTCAAGATATATTTGAGAAAAAGAATTTAGCATTCGTAGGAAAGTCCTGATTCCAATATTCATCAGAATCATGAATGCATAGAGCCCTCAATTCTGAAGAGATAGATAATATTATAGTAGACTACCTATTAGAAATAGAAGATGAAGTTAAAACCCATGCTATTAATGAAATATCTAAATTACTTAGAGTAATATGACAGAATAAAGACCTTTGAGAAGCTTTGAAAAGCGATACAGATCCTAATCTGATTAATCTACAAGATTGAATCTATAATTTAAGAGATAATACTGTTAGACCACATGAGAAATGAGATTATTGCTTATCTCAACTTGCCTATTCTTCTGAAGACATCAACAATCAAGCAAAACCTTTAAGATTACTCACATTTCTGAGCGAGATTTTCCAAGGAAGAACCGTCATTCCGTCATTTATAGACTTTATTCAAGAACGGATGTGATATTGATTGACGGCTAACACTAAGTTTGAGAAGTGACTTATCTTGTATTGAAGCTGAGCTAACTGAAAATCAGTCTTGATCAACGTCATTAGATGACTTGTCTGAGAGGGAAATAATATATGTCTACCATTAGATCAAATAAAGGACAAGAACTACTTAATCCATATTCTCTGAAAATTACTGCTAGTAGATTCTGATTCCCATGATTCAGTTCAGATCGATAGTAGTCTTATCAAAAAGATAGTTTCGTGAGAAGAGATCGCTTGAAACATGAAGCATAAAGATGTTATCAGCTTTAAGCCACATGCGAAAGTACTGGTCTGAACAAATATCTTGCCTCACATCAGGAACTTCGATGATGCAGCTAGGAGAAGATTTATCTTCATACATTTGAAGAATAGCTTCAAAGATAATCCCAATCCAAATCTACTTGAAGAAATCCTAGAAGAGAAAGAGCAAATCTTTGCACGAGCTTTTCAGTGACTTATAAGATTAATGGAAAGATGAGAATTTCAGATTCCAGAAGAACTTAATAATGAGATAGATTCAATATTCAGAGAATCTGATTATATTCAGGACTTTCTAGAATCTACATATATTTATGAACATGAGTGACATAGAATAAGCTATGATAAACTTAAAGAAGCATACAATCAGTATGCAATGCTTCATGGTCATCCAAGGCTTAATACAAGAAAGCTCTGAAACTTACTTGAGAAAAAGTGATTCGGGAAGTACAGAACTGCAAATCATAGATGAGTAGTCTGATTAGCGACAAGAATTTTACCTGATAATGATACGATAAATGAATAACAAGCTGAACGATATCTATGGTTGTTTTTGATATCCTAACACAGTGACTACCGTGAATAAATCTAAGCACCTTGAGGTTGTATTAACGTATGACCTCAGGGAGAACATGAGAACAGATCTTGTTAAGAGCATAATGGATTTTGGATCTATTGAATACCAATATTATAATTCTAAGTCTGTATGAATGGTAGCCACTTTTAAAGTCAGGCTACCTAAATCAGATGCGAATGTTTTACTAGGTGCTTTGCCTACTTCCAAACAAGAAGATCAGAGCTACCCAACCACTGATGACGAATGAAATCAGATTATTGATTGAGAAGTTTGATCTTAATGACGAGGGAATAGATTATCAAGAATTACTTAAATCTTATTGTGTTGAACTTGAAAAGTTTATTGAATTTATAGTGGATTATAGCGACTTGTAATCAATACGAAAGTCAGAGTTTAACTGTATTTTGAGAGACTTTTGAGTATAAATAAAACAGTTATTTCTGGCTTTCTTTTACCTTTATTTACCCCTAAATTTACCATGTGAAATACTATTGAAGGTTACGATTTTGATCCTAAAACATGAGGTTTAATTTTAACAGATAAGCCTAAAAAAGTAGATGAGAATCTAAAAGAGAAATGAATCATTTATCTTAGAGTATCATCAAAGAAGCAGCTTGAAGAAGGAGACTGATTGAGAACTCAACTTGCTACATGTAAACAACGAGCTGAAGATAATAAAGTAGAAGTGATGCAAGTATTCGAAGATGGATGAATTAGTGGAAAGGTGGTATCAAGAAGATGACTGGAAAGTGCTATCCAGTACCTCGAATCTGAGAATGAAACGTATGCTAAGGTAAACTACTTCATCTGTTCTGAATTGAGTAGAATCTCGAGAGCTGATAATCTTGTTCAAGCTCTTCAAGTCGAACAAAGAATTCTAGGGACTTGAGCTGATATTCAGACAGTGACTAATAGCATTGATACGTCTACTGATGAAGGAAATATGATGAAAGACATTCAATATGTCTTTGCTTCATACGAAAGAAAGAAGAACAGCAAAAGGACGAAAAACAATATGAGAGGAAGGATGTTAGATGGATATTATGTTAACTCTGCACCAGCTTGATATGAATACAAGAAAGAGAATCAGGATGTAGGAAAGAAGAGTAATTCATTATTAGTTTGGAACGAACATGCGCCAGCTATACAGGAATGACTTAGGAGATTTGCAAAATGAGAGTTTGCAAGTAAGCAAGCTCTACGGAGATTCCTTGATGAGAGATGAGTAAGATCCAATTGGAGGAATGGTAAAACTGAGTGAGTTAGAAAATTGTCTCATTCATTCGTAGATAAATTACTTCAGCCTCACAAGCTTTTGCTCTATACAGGATACATAGTCTATCCTCAACGAGATATCGATGAACCAATTAAAGCTAGACATGAACCATTGATTACTGAGTCAGAAATGAGAAAGATAAATTTGAGGATAGCTAATAAGAGTACTAAGTTAGTTTCTGTGAGAGATGATGCAAAACCTGAGCTTCCATTGAGATGATTGATGAAGTGCTGAGCTTGCTGAGCCAAGCTTACTTGATGAAACTGTAAGGGCAAGAGCTGAAAGAAATATCCTTATTACTTCTGTTGTAACAGAGAGTGCGTAAAGAAAGTGTATGTTCAAACAGGAAAAGCGCATGAAGAATTCAAGTCTGCATTAACAGACATGAAAGTAACAGCACTAGAGATTGATCTGTTTAAGGTAGCTTTTGAAAATGTGAAGAAGAAAAGGAATGGTTCTCTTCTAGATATTAGAAAGGTCAAAGAGAAGGATCTTAAGAAATTAGTAATTGAGAAAGAAAATATAGAAGATAGTTTGATTAGGATATCTAAACCAGGTCTGATTAAGAAACTTGAGAAGAAACGAGAACAGGTTGAATGATGTATTGAGGAGCTACAAACAGAACTTGAAGACAGTGAAAATAATGATGCTGTTAGTAAATACTTTGAACTCTCATTGGGACTCTTCGAAAACCCAGTAGGCATCTGGGATCTAGGCAATAAAGAGCTAAGGAAATTACTCATAAATTTGATGTTTGATGACTCTTTAATTTATAAGAAAAACAAGAGTTTTTGAACCCTTGTTTCTCCTTTGCCTATGCGGGCTAACGCTATGTTGTGTTCTAAGAATACGACTATGGGGCGAACGACGGGGATCGAACCCGCGACAACTAGTACCACAAACTAGGGCTCTACCAACTGAGCTACATTCGCCATGTAAACGGTAGAATTTTATATCATGTAATGATTATGGAGGAGTGACTTCCCCCGATGCTTCACTGTGTTGCGCTATCGGGATCCTCAACCTATCACTATTCACTACGTTCATAGGATAAGAAGGGAAACTGAGCGGAATTTATGCCTGGCTGATGGGTATTCGCCATGTGATTATTAAATGTTCAGAGATTGTATCATGTAGTTTTTGATACATCCTCTCGAGATCCTTCAGTCGTGCTTCGCTACGCTACACACTATTCAGGATGACGGTTTGTTTCACATTCATCATACTTATTGATCTTCTCCCGTTTTTCAATCAAAAATTTGATTTTTTTTACTTATTCTGAAAACTTGAAACTGATCCTGGATTTGGTCTCTGGGATGATGCTGTACCAACGAGGGGTAATCTTTGTCTTTACGGCATCGATTTCCTTGTAGCTGAGAATTATCTTACTAGCGGCTGCGGTATCTAGGCCGGCTATCTTGTCCTTAATCTCAGAGATGATTCATAAGGCATCGGTTTCTATGTTATATTTCTTGATGGCGGGGAGTTTGGTAGGGATGAGATAATATCCTGGGTCGTCCCCTGCAGGGTCTACCCAGGTGATGGTGTATAAGGCCAATGAGTTTTTGTCGAAGCTGGTCAGGTGAATGTCATTCTCAGCTCTTTGGGTGAGGAAGGCCTCGATTCATTTTACGACATCTTCATACAGTACGAAAGGGAAATCAATACTCGCATCGACTTTTCCTTCCACAAATGATGAAGCTTCTCACAGCTCTGAGGTGGTTTCAAATTTATCGATCTTGATTTGATACAATGATTCGTCAGGAAGAATGATGTGTTCTGGATTGTTGTACTGTGATTTGAGATATCTGTTTTTGTTCTTTTCGATCGTAGCAAGAATTTCTGCTTCGACATTTTTGATATCGTCTTGGATTACGGTACCGATAGGGATGGTTTTTCCTCATTTGAATTGACTATACGCTTCTACCGTTACTCTTTTTTTGTCTTCGTCATTGAGATTTTTGATGTAGGCAATCTTTCCTTTGGGAATATTTCCTACTTCACCGATGAGTTCTCAAGTATCAAATCTCTCTTCCGCAGTTACACGGACTCTTGCAGTTCCCGGTCTTTCTTCAGAACCACCTGGGACATCCACTCTTTTGTTGAACGTAAACAACACTCCTTCATCGGTGATGATTCTTGTTTTATTCAAAAGAGAGTAGGTGTAGGGGTAGGTGTTTTTGATCACTACTGTCCCTTGAGCGGATTCTTGTTCGTATCTGATGTTTTGCACATTGGCACTCATATCATAATCATAGTTGATCGTCCCCGTGTAGTAAGGGATGCTGAGATATTTTTGAAATTGATGAGCAGCAAAATCTTCCTGAGGATAATAACGGAAATTATACACAACGTTTTCTAGCTGATACGCTGGCGTGATCAGCACCGTTGCATTTGGAGAAATCAGTGTCCAAAACACATACAACAGCGTGATCAACACTGAAAATTCTGCCAGGATCACAAACACGGACATATAATTTTTTTTCAAGAACATGACTTTGTGAAAACTGTTGATCTTTTGGAGGACTGTATTGACGCTGAGGCTGCTGAGTCCTGATTTTTTTAGTTTTTTGTGAAAGGGAAGTCCTGCGGATTCTCGATACTTGATACTGAGTTTATCATAAGCGGTGAATGTGATATCTAGATGATGTTCTTCAATGATGGTTTTGAGATAGGTTCATCGTCGAGAATGACGAAAAATACGATTTTCAGGATGAATATCGATGCTTGATTTTTTATAATTTGGTATCTTCTTGATCGTTTGCACGATTTTGTAGATACTATCGTCTTTTGAAAACACTAATTTCATCCAAGGGCTACTTTAGTTGTGAAAAGAATTCATATTTACTTTTATATTTTCGATACATCCATCATGCACTGAGCAACAGTGCTATATTTCTCATGTCCCAAGTCTTCCCCAAGAGTTTGAATACTAAACGCCTTGCGTATTCTTGATACAAGATAAGCAGACAAAAGATAAGCAAAAACACGATCCACCCGATCAGTCCATAGCCTCTGAGTTGAGTCTTGTTGTGACGCAGGATTTTGGTTCCTGTCAATAAGATCAATGCTGTGAATGAAAGATACAGACCCAACGGAATCACCTTGTCAAAGTTGGCTACTTTACTTTCTGGTTGAAACGCTGAGACGAAGATCGAGCCATCAGTAGGTTGACCAATGAAAGTGTCTCCTAGAAGCAGAAAGATTCCTAAGAACAGCACACCTCGCATCGCTCCCATAAACCATGCATCGATCCATTTGAGTTGCATATTGGTGTCGCGTACTTTTTGGAAAAAGTGCCACACACATCGTCCGATACTTAAGATCATCCCAATCAGATGAAATTCGTATTCAAACGGCGAAATATACGCCATAAACTGTTCCAAACTCGTAGGAATAAAACTAAATTCTTCTATCGCATATCGAACATAAGAAGAAAAGAGATAGATGATCGCGATATAGGTAGGAAACTGCTTCCAAAACAGCGACCAGTCACCTCCAAACTTCGTGATATACTTTTTCGTTCTCCACAAAAACACTACCAGAAAAATAACGACTCCTATTCAAGTCATATGTAACTGAGTACCAAATGCGTTGATGAAAGGGAACATGATAGTAATTGATAGTTGAAAATTGATGATTGAAAATAATAATGGATAACTAATTATCAATTATCCATTATCAATTTTCAATTATCTAAGGAAATGCGTCATTTTCTTTTCTCTGATCCCCACGATTCTTATCGTACCAGGGTAGTCGAGCTGTTCTTCTATTTTTACTCAGATTTCTTTGGTGAGTTCTTCCATTCTTTTATCATCCACGGTATCAGGATCAAAGAAGGCCATGATTTCTCTTCAGGCAGACATGATATATGATTTGTTCACTCATTCAATATCAGATACTAGATTTTCAATATTACCCATTCTTTCGATAAACAAGTCTTTTGTGTCTGATCTAGCACCAAGTCTAGAAGCAGAGATTGCATCAGCTGCAGTAACTACGAAGGCTTCTGGGTATTTCATTTCAACATCGAAATGATGCCCCTCAGCAGTGTTTACGATCACATCATGCATTTTATGTTTTCTCAAAAAATCAGCACCTGCTTTGGTATGTGCTTCACCATTACCTGCTTCGATCTTACCGATATCATGCAACAATCATGCTTTCTTCGCCATAGCAGCATCCAAACCAAGTTCATTAGCTAGCATCTCTGATAACTTAGCTACCTCGATACTATGCAGTCGTAAATTTTGTCCATAACTATATCTAAGGAAAAATCTTCAAATCGTTTCCACTATTTCTGGCTTCATCATAGGAAGATTCAAGATGGTGAGTGCTTCTTTCCCTTTTTTCATAAATCTTTCTGGCATTCCTTTGATGACTTCTTCATACATTTTCTCGATGAACACAGGATTGATTCTTCCATCTTTCACGAGCTTATCCATAGTCGCTTTTGCTACGAATCTCTTTTCTGGATCAAAACTTGAAATCTTGATCGTCATCGGAGTATCATCAATCGTTACTTCCACTCCCGTTACTTTTTCAAATGCATTGATATTTCTCCCCTCTCTCCCAATAATCTTCCCTTTCATATCTTCACTAGGGAGATCAATAAGAGACACTACATGTTCATTCAGACCTTCTTGAGCCACTCTTGGTAATACCTTAGCGATGATCTTTCCTGCTTCTTCTTTAGCTTCTTCCTCTTTGATCATCTTCCATTTATTCACAAATCTTGTGATTTCTTCTTGGTTTTCTGTTTCGATTTGGTTGAAGAGTTGTTTCTTCGCCTCATCTGGAGTCAATCCTGACAGATCAGATAAGATCGTCTTTTCTTTTTCTAGCACCGTATCGAGTTCTTTCTGCTTCACGATGAGTTCTTCTTTCTTTTCGTCGAGTTTTTCGATTCTTTGTTCTAGTTTTTCTTCTTTTACTCCCAATCTCTCTTCGTACTGATCGATCTTCTTTTGCTTGTGTTCTGCTTCTTTCTCTGATTTGTTCGTAATGTCCTGAGCTTTTTGTTCAGCTTTGTTGAGAATTCCTCTTGCTTGGTCTTCTAGTTGTTTAATTTCTTGCACTACTCAGTCTTTCTTTCCTTGAATTGATTTCTCTGTAGTTGATTTTCCAAAGAATCGTCCGAGACCTAGTCCCACGACTCCTAACACGATTGTTAATATTTCCATTGTTTGGTAATTGAATAAAAGGGATGCTTTTGTATAGACTCTTTCATAAATAACGTCAAAATCTCTATTTTGCAATAGATCTCCAAAAAACGAAACTTAGCTAAGATTTTACCTCTTAGTTTTTAGTACTAAATCTGTCTGTATGTATAGGTAAGTACTATGTTTCATGAGAATTTGAGATCTATATAATTTCGAGTGTAGTGAAAAGGAAAGGTGATGCAAGGATTTAAAGATTATATATAGAAATAATTACTTGCCTGAGATGAGGACCGAAGGGACGAGAGATCAGATGCAAGGAATTCTTATTGAAGATAAAGAGAAATAGAGAAACAATTACATACATATGGAAAAGCCCCAACTAAAATTTAGTCGGGGCTTTTTTGTTTGTTGAAAAATGTTTTGAAGAATGAATGTTCGAAAACTTGCTTAGAGGGTAATCATTAGTTATTAAAGTAGTCTAAGACACTTTGATGAAATTCTTTCCAGATTGATTCATCTTTTCTGAATTTTTTTTCATCCGCGCTGAGAGTGATTTTTTCCATAGTATTGTAGTCAGGTACAATCTTGTACCCGAGATACCTATACTTTGACTTAGAATCACTTACATTTGTAAATCTAAAGATGATTAACTCATTTTCTCTTTCTTCTCCGATGCTAATGTCCTTATCTTCATCACTACTTTGTTTGATGAAAAAGAACCTTTTAGTTTTTACTCTAGTAATGCAATAAGCTTTTCCATTGATGCGTTGTTTGCAATTGAAAATCTTATCTTCTTCTAAACTTCTCATGTAGGTCTCTGCTGGTCCGCAGTCATCAGTCATGATATTGGGGTATTGTTTCAATATCATTATTTCCAGTGATTTAATCTGTTTGTTTTTTTGACTAAGCGTTTGTGAATCAAATTGTATTAGACTGATAATGATCAATAGGGTAGTTGCTTTCATGGATTATATTTTTGTTGGTTATGGAATGTGATATGTACTTATGTGATATGCATTTAGAAACTAGTATCAATAGGAGCATTGCTAACCTTCGGCACCTAGAGGTAAGGAAAATTGCTGATATAGTAGTTTAGAACTAGTATTACGGACTCTAAAATTTCACAAAACACCGAAGGTGTTTTGATACCAGACCAACACTTCAATTCGCTCGTAAAGTAAGTTCTTAACTTGGTATCCAACATAATATTCTTTTCTTGTAAGAGATATTAGCGACTCTATATTTTGTCATATCAAACTCATGCTTCGCATACACATTCATATGCTCATC
>CALGNI010000017.1 GCA_937958645.1 Candidatus Absconditabacterales bacterium | reverse complement strand
CTTTGCATCCAAAAAGACGCTTTACCTCAAGATCTGATGTTTCAAGGATGCATGAATCTAAACTCACGTCTCATTGCCTCATTTTAGTACTTGATTCGTCTCATCCTCACGTGCACCCAAAAAGTTTAAAGTTTTCAATTTGACAAAACATACATAACTATATATAATATATCTACATCGTTTTATCCCAAAAAAATAAAAATGGCAATTATAAAACCACTCGGAGAAGGTAGTACAATAGAACCCTGAACAAGTAATCGCACGACCTACGCAGATCAAATGAGGCGTGACACTGAAAGAGCGTTAGATCATGAGAAGCAATTCTCACTTGATACATACCAACCGGAAGAGATCATGAACAAACAAGAGCGAGAACACTGGAAAACTGAAATAATTCATGATGATAAGATTTTAAATTATTTCTATCCTGATAATATAGTAGATGAACTATTCGAAGAAACTGCAAAAGATCGTCTTTCTGACACTATCGTGAATCTAAAAAAATATCCTATCAACAACAATAAAGACGTCTCAAAAAGAACTGCATTAGCTTATGATAAGGCAAGATTAGTTGATGAAGAAACAGAATGAAAAATTTTCAGAAGACTTATTCAACCAGAATCTCCAAAAAATAAAGAAAATAGCTATCTAGATATTTATCTAAGAATACATCTAGCAAAAAAATTAAATGATGTCTTGCAAACAAAACTAGAAGACTACAAGGATTTAGATGCAGTAAATGTGATTCCAACAAGTGCCACGGACAAAATACGTAGCAATACTGATTTTATTGTCGAGTTTTCAAATAAATGATCTGTAGTGAAAAGAATTTGAATAACCTGAAGGGAAAAGCAATTTGTTGGTTGACTCAATGACTACCAACTTACTGAATTCAAGAACGCTAGTACCTATGAAAAAGAAAGATTTAGAGGAAGATACCTTGATACTTTGAATTTAAACCTACAATGAAAAGAAGAAAAACTCAGTCTTGTTGATGTTCTTACAAATGAGGAAACATTAGATGAGATTGTTGAAAAAATCAAAATAGTATGAAAGCGCACAGAAAAGAAAAAAACTGAAGAAAAGGATATCCAAACATGGGATGCCATCAAGAAAGACATTAAAAAAGCTTCATCATAGACGAAGCTTCTTTTTACAAAACACTATACTGTGATTTCTAGTATGTCGTCTAAGCTCCCAACCTATAAAAAATCTCCTTATCAACTAACTCCTTCTTCCTTCCGTACTTAAGGGCTGAGATTTGTTTGATGATTGCGATTTTTTCTGGTGTATTAAGCACGGGATCTTCCCATGGTCTATCGAGTCTAATAGAGAATCATGGCGTAGGTTGCATATTGATTGAGAGTTTTCATACAGCCATGAGTTTATCTAGATTTACAATATCGGTCCCCGAGAAGTTTGGTTTGAACTGTTGCTCCATTTTTTCCATATCATTTACTCAGGTACGCAACACCAACATATTCCCCACATTACCAAAGATCGGGGCTTCTAGGTCTACTTTCCCTCCTAGTCATCCACCAGACAGTTGCTCAAGATACTGATGAGCAAGCACCAGACCTAGTTTATATTTACGTGCTTCAGACAATATTGATTCAATAGAAGGAGTAACAAAATTTTGGAATTCATCGATATATAGAAAATGCGGGACTCTCTCATCCTCAGGCAAATTCGCTCTACGAAAGGCCGCAAGTCTTACTTGAGACACAATCATCATCCCTAGGAGATTTGCATTGATATCACCCATTTTCCCTTTAGACAGATTCATCATGATAATCTTTCCGCTATCCATAGCCTCTCCGATATCAAAAGAAGACTCTGGCTGTCAGATGATATTTCTCAAGATAGGAGTGGTAGTTAGCGCACCAAACTTTGATTGAAAATAAGGAATCATTTCTTTCTTTTCACGATCACCCATGGAGTTGTAGGTCTTCTCCCATCGACCGCGCACTACGGGATTTTTCACATTTTTCACTTTAATCTTTTGATATGCTTCATCAGTAAATAAACGAACAATCTCAACCAGAGTCCCTCCATCAGGTTGTTCCATGAGAGTGAGTACCGCATTACGAAAATAATCCTGAATACGAGGACCAAAGATCTCCGCACCGTATAGCTGTACAAACATATCTACAGCGTCATTAGTCACCAGATCCATTTCTCTTTCGTCCTTAGCTGTGAGGAAGTTGAATCATACTGGTAAGTCCATATTTCCTGCATCTCGATAAATCAAATCATCGATACGCTCTTTGGGGAACCACTTCAAGACATCTTCACAAAGATCTCCATGGGGATCAATAAGAGTAAATCATGGTCATCACACCACTACATCTTGTTTGATCAGATTCTTAATCATCACTGACTTTCCTGTACCCGTTTGTCCAAGAATATAAAAATGCCTGAACCTATCTTTTTGATTGATGTAAATATCTCTTTTGACTCAAGCGTACAGATTAGTTCAGATACGATATCATTCGGTTGGGATATTGTCAGGAGCTGGGACAATCTTAAATTTCTGTCGCCTGATACGAGGATTTTTATTGTATTTGTTATGCGGGAAGTGATACAAAGATGTGATCTCTTTAATATTTACGACATCTGATTCTTGAGCTCAGGTTCGCGTATGACAAGTAAAGAAGGGTCTTGTAAAAGTTCTTCTTATGGTTGATTTCGCAAACTCATGGATATTCTTTGCCTGGGTGTATCAAAATGAGTTTAATCAGACATAATTATACTGAAACAAGCCTCTTAGAACGTCTTGAACCATGACAGCTGGCCTCTTACTCATAGGAGAAGTTGCTAATACTCTCATGACGATATTGAATCATTCATCTTCAGATTTTTTTTCGATATCTCCAATTTGCTGTTGTGAGAATTCTTTATTCTCAGATTTTTTTTCGTCACTATTGTTTGGGAATACTGATCCAATGATCTGAAAAAATCATTTTTTTCATTCTTTGATGCGTTCACCCTGTTTTCTTATTTTCTTTTGTCGCTTTTCTGATAAAGGTTGAGCTAATATTTGCAGGACGAGCTTTTCATCAACATCTACTCTCGCAAATGCAGAAAGTACTCCATCCATGGGATCAGCTTCGAAATTCTCATAGGTCTTAAGAGGGAAAGCGTCTTCCTTGGTAAGCTCTATATATCATCCATCCATAAATTTTCCTGCCTCCATAAGCTTAGGCGCATCCATTTCATTGATCACAGACCCAGGATAAAATGATGAAATAATCTTTTCAAAACTTTCTGTATGTTCTTTTGGGATCACAAGATTGAAGGTAATTACTTCTTTTTCCACAAAAAGCTCACAACCTAAATAAGGTTGCCCAAATCGATTCGCCATGGCTGAAGATTCTGAAACAGAGTAGAAGTTCTTATAGATCTGATTCATGACTTCCATATTTTGCTTGAGACTTTGAATCGTATCTCCTTCCTTATCAGAGGTGGACTCATTACGAGGCATCTTCACATTCAAGAACCTAAGCCCTTTACTCATGCGATCATACCTTTTATTCTGCAGCAAAAAAATCCCTACCCTACGGAAAATAAGGAGCGCGATTAATACAAGTGCTATTACGATAAGTAAGTAAGCGTTCATTTCAGCATACAGCTAAAGTTTTCTTCATTCTAATTGTATCAATACCTACCGCTTTTTGCAAATAATAACCAGTTAGATGAATCATCCACAGATGTAAAGAAGAATGTAGATTATAATATTTATGATTTGTCAACATCAATCTAATCATAATAACTCTAAATTAGCATAAATCGACTCCTATCACTATAAGTAGGTTGTTGCCAACTGAAGAATGGGTTATAACCCTTGGACGGCTGGTCAAACAAAAACCAAAATTTATGTCGTCCACAAATGAACGACAAAATTTAATAAAAAATGGCTAAGGAGGTGGTTCCCTATTATCCTAACTGAGCATATGGCTTGATCATGTATTCAATTAGGATTCATATAAGAATCCTGCCTCCTCCTTAGTTCTTAATCTGCTAAACAAAAATCAAAAAAATATGGAACTGACACAGTAAGGGCGAGTGTATTCACTTGGCCCTTTTTCTTTTTGGGGAAATAGTAAGTTGGTAAGTTAGTACATTAAATCGTTCTAATACACTAACTTACTAATATACCAATCTACCAATATACTATTTCATCTCCCACATCATAATCGCTGCAGCCTGGCCTACATTCAGACTTTCTTTGACTCATTGCATAGGAATATGGAAGATTACATCAACTGCTAAAAGCGTTTCTGAAAGGACTCAGGTATTTTCGTTCCCTACGATAATAGCAATAGGCTTTTTTATCTGCTGCCTAACAAAATTATCAAGTGGAGAACTTCTTTCTGAGCATTCTGCGGCTATCAAATAGTATCATTGATCCTTTATTCGATCAAGTGCGTCGCGAGTATTTCGTATCGCTTTCAGATCCACCGACTCCTCTGCTCACAGGGAAGTTTTTTTCACTTGCTCTTTCTCCTGAGGGTTAGGGGTAAACCCTGACAACAAAACACGATATCATAAAGCGTCTGCAGTGCGGATAATATTCCCTACATTGTATGCTGAACGGATATTTTCAAGGATGATTAGAGGTTTCATTATCACACTCTATGCAACCAAACGCCTCCATACTTCTGCACATCCACAACTTCCAACTTCTCACCTGAATCCAACTCTACGACTCCACTATCACCTTTTTGACCTCCACTTTCTGCATAAAACGGACTACAATCAAATACAAGATATCTCGTTCATTGTATCTCAAAATCCTTCAATAAGGTAGACTCTGAACATTGATTCTGCTCATATCATATAAACCTCGTCTCTGGTAAACCTTCAATATAATCAGCTCGATTGATCCCCTTAGCAAACTTCTGCGAAGCTCATGCACGGGACTGCTCTTTTGCCTTCTTCATCGTCTCATCATATGCATCCATATCTACGCTATATCCCTGTGCAGCGACGATCTCTTGAGTGAGCTCTACGGGGACGCCATAGGTATCATATAACAAAAATGCCGATGCTCACGAAAAGCTTGAACCATCATGTGAAGATAACAATTCATCGATTTTCTTTCCTCATCTTTGCAAAGCAGATTCAAATTGCGTCATCTCATCCACAATCGTTTGGATATCTTGATCAAAGCTTTTTTTTAGACTCGGATAAAATTCTTGGAGACCTGTGCAGATGTCGGTGATCTTAGTTTTTAAGAGATGTTTATCTGACCAGTTCGTATCCTCAAAAGAGATCTTTTTGAAGTGATAATAACATCTCCTCATGATTCTTCTCAAGACATATCATCTGCCTTCATTGCTTGGAGAAAGTCCTTCATGCACGAGCATCAAAGAGGTCTTAAGGTGATCAGCGATAATTCTAAAACTCGGGAGCATGACTGCGCTTAGATCAGTTTCACTAGTAGCAAAAGTTTCCGCATAGGTTTGTGCTGTGTATTTTGAGAGCTTCTCTAGCAGTGACTGAAAAA
>CALGNI010000016.1 GCA_937958645.1 Candidatus Absconditabacterales bacterium | reverse complement strand
CTAGGTGATATGAGAAAGTCAGTTTATGTAATTTGATCAAGAAGGTAGAGCAGAATCTAAGGAAGCATCAGTTCTCACGTATGAAATCGGATGACGATGAACCGAATTGGCTTATGCACCCAAAAAGTCTTGATTCGTCATGATTGAATCTTTTTAGTCTGGAATTATTACTTCAAAATTTATTACTTAGACAGTAATTGGAGTATTTATATGTATTCAGTAAATACATGCTATTTTTAAAATCAGATATACATAAACAGCTTGTACATTCAGTATTTAGAATTTCCTATATACTTTAAAAAAAAGCCCCATGAATAAAATCCATGGGACGATTAGTTCTCAATATTAATCGGAGTATCTTAATTACTTGCAACTGATCGCGTAAGACTTCTCACTTGAAAAGTTGGGAATCTCTGGTTTATGCTCAGGCATTCGATAAATTGTTATGTTTGGCATATCCTCAATACTGGCATAATGCTTTACTTCAATCCCTGAATCTTTGTTTGTGATATCACCAACAAATTTGCCATTCACTTTCTTACCATTTTTTTTGATTCCTTTGGAATTAAATCTTCCTTTCATAATTAATTTATTTTTTTGATTAACATTGAATCTTTTTTTACTAAAATGATGCTGTATATCAATTCTTTAGATTCAATTTGAGTTAGTTGGATCTATAGAATTTTCTAGCCTTCTTAATTCTGTTTTTTAAGGCATCTTTTTGACCCTTTGTTCCGATCAATTGATCTACTGATCCTCTAACATACGTAGAATAAAAAATAGTAGGAATCTTTTGTTTAAGAATTTTAAATGGAGCATTATTAATTTCATGGGCATTCGCAATGATCTCATTCTTATTATTAACAATTTCCTTATTCTTTCTTTTTTGTTTGAATTCTACTTTAGTCCCTTTCTGTTTTCTGTCTTTAGAATTTACTATCATTTTATTTTATTTAGTTAAATTTCTTTTTACTTATTATTATTTATATGTCAATATCTCTTTGTTGTTTCTTGCTTTGAAACTGATAATATATTCATATTTAATTGATTATCTTCTATCATGAAACAGCACATTCAAAACTTCCCTTCATATCTTCTTTCTTGATATGAGCTTTGAAAAGAAATCGATTTGAGTTGAATAATATCTTATGATTCAATAGTTTTTGTAGGGATGTGATGATCAGCAATGGCTCTGTCAGTGATTAAGTGATTAGTAGATCGTTCGCACAGGAGTATTCCTTCTCAGGTGGTCAAAGAGTACCATGTGCCTTATCGAGTAAATGAAAAAACCTTGATGATCTGTGCTTCGTATTCTGGTAATACTGAGGAGACGGTTTCCGCTATGCATGACTGACTTGCAAAGTGAGCTCAAATGCTTGCTCTTACTTCCGGTGGGATCCTTGCTGATTTTTGTGAGTCTTGAGGGCATACTTGCGCTCAGATGCCTACGGGGATAGAGCCTAGAGCTGCTTTGCCGTGGAGCTTTGGTATTCAATTAGCGATCTTTGAGAAGTTATGATTTTTAGATGCTGTACAGAAAGATCTTAAGCGATTTGGTGACTGGACCCAGACTCATTCTGCTAAAGTGATCTTACAGGCTCAAAAGATTGCTGAACAGTTGTATCAGTGAATCCCTTTTGTATATACCACCACAGGATATGAGGCAGTAGCTCTTCGTGCTGAACAACAGTTTCAAGAAAATAGTCGTATGTTAGCTCACCACCATATCCTTCCCGAACAAAATCACAATGAGCTTCTTGGTTGGCAAGAAGGGAATGAGCATGTGGATGTATTGCGACTAATCGATCCAGATGCATATGAGAGAAATATGAAAAGAATTGTGCTAACTAAGCAAGTTCTTGATGAAAGAAAGGTCAAACAACTTGAAATCGTACTCCAATGACCATCGATGCTTACGAAAATTATTTCATGAATCTACCAAGTAGATTGGTTGTCATATGAATTAGCAATCAAAACAGGAGTTGATCCAAGTGGAATGGAGATTATTGAAAATTTGAAGAATGCGTTGAGGCGTTAGTGTTGACAAATGTTATTATTTACTTATATTAGTGTTGTTTATATATTAAACTTTACTATGGATATTAAGCAATCTATATATATTTGATTGTGAACGCTGGCAACTTTGCTACCAGGACAACTGCAGGCTCAAGAAACTGCTCATAAGACAGCTAAAGACACTATAGAAAATTTATCTGATTCGCTTTTAGTTGATTCCATGCAGGAAGAAGTTTTCGATGTTCTAAAGCAGTCTAAAGTGGAAGAATTATGAATATCTATAGACCAAGCTATAGAGAATCTTCGAAAGAACGATACTGTGTTTCATCAATTGGAGCTTGCTCTTCCTTATTGAGATGGAGAGATTATTAGTATATTTTGACATGATGATGATATTCACGTGAAAGATACGGGTGATACAGTTTGACGTAATTACAAAATTGCTTCTAAAGATCGAATTTTATCGCTAGATGAATATGTCCTTTCTGAGGAGAGAGGCTCTGAGATGATGATTGATACAGAAGTTCATAAAGTGATTCGGTGAAAGAAATTGTATGTTCCGAATAAAACCATCAAGCTTGATAAAGACATATTAAGAGAAATTTTGACAGGTCTAGTTCAAAATCAATTTTCAGATTGATTGCTCCGCAATAGGATTTCTGTAAAAAGTGCTGATGGAGTTATCGATTTGCTTTTGAAATAATCTTTTTTATTCACAATAAAAAGCCTTGTCTAAAATTCTCTTTGTCTGTAGTGCAAATCAAAATCGTTCAAGATACGCTGAACACTTGTTTTCTCAGGACTCATTTACTTCTCATCATCAGTATTTTAGTGCTTGAACTATTTACGGTCAAGTAGAGAAAGCCCAAGAAAATCGAGATAATGAACGTAATTCTGTGTATGCTAGACCTAAAAATTTATTACTTGATGTATTAGCTGCAGTAGATGTAGTGTTTGTGATGGAGCTTAAACATAAAAGGATCATGCAAGAGTATCTGAATCAGTATTTCGAAGAAAGATTGCCGAGAAGCTGCTTCGACGCTAATCATTCTCCTATGTCCTTGCCTTTATTGAGTAAGGTTAATGTGCTGTGAATATTAGATAATTATGACATTGCTAATGCTCATCATTGTGAACAATTACATCAATTATTGCAATCTAAGCTTTTTCTTATGCTATCAGCTAATACAGTAGACTTGTAACTCCTTCTAAATTCACTATCTACAGAGCATGAACAAGAAGAATATACTTTGAATTAAAGATACTATTGAAGAATTTATTCAACGCGAGCCAAAAGGGCTGGTGATTTTTCGATGAGCGACAGCTACAGGAAAGACAAGCTTGAGTTGCGTAATTGCTAAGAAAATAGATGCTGAAATTATCTCTGCAGACAGTAGACAGATATATAGACATATGGATATTGGTACTGACAAAATAAGCGATAGCGTTAGAAGCGATATTAGACATCACATGATAGACATAGTTAGTCCGGATGAGACCTATACTGCATGACAACGAAAGGAGCAAGTGGAGTGATTGATAGCGGATATTCATGAGCGTTGAAAAGTTCCTATCGTTGCTGGTTGAACATGATTGTATATCGATATGCTGTACAAGAATTTCAATATGCCTGAGGTTGCTCCAGATCAAGTTCGAAGAACTGAGATGGAAAAGAAGGAAAGTGATGATCCATGATTTCTTTTTAGAGAACTAGAAAAAGTTGATCCTAATGAAGCAATGAAACATCATCCAAATAGTATTAGATATGTTTTGCGTGCTTTAGAGATTTATACCAAGACAGGAATTCCAAAATCTGAGCTTGCAAAGGAACTGCCAGTGAAACGACCCTTATTGATGATATGACTCTGGCGTGAGAAAGAGGATACCAATGGAAGAATAAACAAACGTATTAAACAGATGCTTAAAGATTGAGCTCTGATTGAAGAAAACAAAAACCTATTGCAGATGTGATATACGCTAGATCATACTGCTATGAATGGTATTTGATATAAAGAGGTAGTATGATATATCAATGGAGAGTATGATATAGATCGTTGTGAAGAACTCATGAAACGTAATACTCATCGCTATGCTAAGCGTCAAAGATCACGATTTCGTAGATATATCATGGATAGTAAGGCAAGGCCAAAAGATAATGTTCAGTATGAGTTGATTGAGCTAGAGTCAGATGACGCAAAAAACGCATCCTAAGGTTGCGTTTTTTCTTTCCTTTCTGTAAGTAAACAAGAGATGTTATAATGGTAGTCCAACTTGTGAGATAATATATAATCATGCAAGAAGAACTACAATCCCCATGGAGAACATCTTGTTGATTCATAGTTTGGTAAGATGAGATCATATTGCTCATATCATCAATACTACTGCTAATGAAGCACCAAAACTTAGATATCAAGGTACCCAAATCAAAATTACTGCTGTGATTTCAAGCAATGCCGTGAGGTATCTTCCATGAGGTTCTGCTCATAGTTTTCTAAACATTTTTTTTGCCATCTCTTTTCCTGCTAGTTTAGGCATGATTGCCATAGCAAAGATTAGAGTGATAATGATTTTTGCGATGAGAATTGGAGTGATTACCATAGTGTTAAATAGTTAATAAAAAAAACATCTACTACAGTATAGTAATAGATGCTTCATAAATCAAGTTTTCCGAGTGCAAATTTTTATTCGTAGTCTCAATGAATTTTTTTCTCAAAAGCTTCTTTTGAAAGTCAAAGTATCTCATGGGTTTCTGTGCGTATTTTTTTTGCTAAATCAATATCCTCGCGAAGTATTACTCAATAACTTGGAATAATCTCTTTGAGTGTCTTTATTCGTTTCTCTGATTTCATCTGTTTTGGGAAACTAGTAGACAGTAGCTCTAAGATTATAGAAACAGAGGTTGACGCTCATGGCGACGCTCAGAGTAGGGCAGACAAAGATTTGTCTTCACTGACGACTACTTCAGTTCCAAATTGGAGCACTCATCATTGTTCTTTGTCATCTTTTATTATCTGAACTCTTTTTCCTGCGTGCTCACGGTACCAATCTTGTGCTTTAGCTTCAGGATAGTATTCACGAAGTGAAGCTAAACGATCATCTTTTGATTGTGTTGCTTGTCAGATAAGATATTTAGTGAGTCATCGATTCTTCATTCATACTTGTAGCATAGGGATAATGTTTTTTAGATGCAATGATGAGAAGAGATCATATCGATTTCCTTTTTTGAGAAATTTGGTAGTGAATCATGCGTATGGACCAAATAAGAGTGATCTTCTCCCGTTGATGATACGCGTATCAAGATGTGGTACTGACATCGGTGGTGATCATACTCACGCCTTCCCGTAGACTTTTCCATGGTGTTGATTTACTATCTCTGGATTGTTGCAGATAAGCCATTGCCCATCGACGGGGAATCCTCAGTATTTTTTTCCTCATGCTATTCCTGACTTAGCGAGTAAGGGAATTGCCATACCACCACTTCCAAGAAATACGAAGGCTGCACTCATTTTTCTTGTGTTCTTTCATGCTCATGAACGATCTTTTATTGTGAGTTCCCAATGTTTTTTATCTTTGTGATGAAGATCTATGATCTCTTGATGTAGATGAATATGTACATGCGGATCTTGATTGAGATAATCAAACATGTCTCTAGTGAGCTGACCAAAGTTTACATCAGTCCCTAGTTCATTACGTGTTCAGGCTACAGGTTGATTTTGATCACGTCCTGACATCATGAGAGGAAATCGCTTTTCTAATAATACACGATCTGTAGTAAGTTCAGTATCTTGAAAGAGAGGATTCTTGTTCATCGCTTCCCATCTTTTTTTCAAAAATTCTACATCTTCTTTTCCAAACACTAATGACATATGAGGAACTCGATTGATGAATTCATTTCCATGAGGAAAGAATCATTGCTTAACTAGCGATGCTCGAAATTGTTTACTCTGTTCAAATTTTTCTACAATTGCATCAGCTTTACTAGTGTCTATTTTTCAACCCTTGTCAGGAGTATAATTCAATTCGCATAGAGCAGAATGTCCAGTCCCAGCATTATTTAGTGCATCCGAACTTTCATATCACACTGCATCAGCACGTTCAAAAATATGTATTTGTAGGTCTGGTTCTAGAATTTTTAGAAAGACTCATAGTGTCGCTGACATGATTCAACCACCTACAAGAATAACATCAGCTTCTGCGTTGTGTTCGTGAAAGAGTTTCATGGTGTAGGGTAAGAAATAAATTTTACTCTATAAAGGAAGCTCTGAAATAGCTCATATTTTGAGAAATAATTACATTTCATGAGCCTAATCAAAAAATGATTTGGCTTATTTCGAAGAAAGAATACCAAGAAGATTGCTTCGACGGTATTCATTTAAGCTTCCTCGAGGAACCGTGAAAAATGAAATAATAGAAAATAATAAAAATTCTTTTCAATTCTTTAATTTTTCAGAGGTTCCTAAAGTATACTGCTAGATTTCTAATTGCAGTAAGAGGATGTTTGAATAATCATATCCAATAGAGATGCTTTGTTCTCGTTTTACATCTAAGAAAAAAGTTCGTTAAGTAACGAACCTTTTATAGTTATTTTTACTGATCTTCAATACCTCCATCTGTCGTAGCATGAATTTCTGATTCTTTTTTTGACCACCAAAGAACATGCAGACATGATGCCAAGGTAATCACTGCCATCCAAAAGAGTTGATTAATTCCAATGACAGTAAGATGATAATATAAGGCTCACCCCATCAATGCTATTCAAAGCACAGCTCATAGCCAAACATACTGCCCACCGAAAAGAAGCAGCAGTCACGTGATCAGCTCAATAATTCAGGTTGTAATTCTCCCGTCAGGTTCCATACCAATTTTTGTAAACAACTCAACAGATTCTGGATGAGCAGTGAATTTGAAGTAGAGCGTTTGTAGTAAAATAACTGCCGCTAAGATACGAGCTACATGGTAGAGTTTGTGCATAGATTAAAGTTTAAAATGTAAAGTTAGGCGAGTTAGGCAAGTTAGGCAAGTTAGGCGAGTTAGGCAAGTTAGGCGAGTTAGTATAGTGAAAAGAATTCTTTTTCTGTTATTTTCCAACTCGTCCAACTTGTCCAATTTATCTAATTTACCTATTCATTATCTTCTCCATCTTCTCGTATCTCTTGATTACCATATGATCAAGCGAAAGATCGCTTGGACTTTTTACTCCAGCTACTGCTGCTACTTGTATGAGTCATTTATTATGTGCCTTGATGTAGTTTGCGATTTGTTCTACCTTTTTTTCTTGTACTTGTTCGTATCCACGTCTTTTGTTTTTTTTCATAGTAGCCATTCCTACAGGGCATGGACCATCTTCACCAGAACACAAACCAGCTCTGATGCATCATCCTGCGATCATTATACTACGAGCATTCCCAATTGCATCGGCTCCAAGAGCCATTGCTCTAGCAGACATATGTGGAGCATAAAGTTTAGAACTAGCAAATACTTTTACACGATCACGGACTTTGTATTCGTTCAATATATCAATTACTATTTCAAGTGCGTCATAAATCTTTTTTCCAAATAAGATTCCTAATGCTATAGGTGCTGCACCAGAACCACCATCTCATCCATCTATAGTGATAAAGTCAGGGCCTTTCTTTTTTGGTAAACAAGCTAGTTCTTTTACTATTCATTCAACGTTAGATCTGTCGGAAATTACTACTTTTACTCATACAGGTTTTCCTCCTGATTTCTCTGATGCAGTTTCTATAAACTCTAGAAATTCTTTTTCTTTTCCTGCTTCATAGAAAGGAAATCTATTTGGTGAGATAAGATCTATTCATGGATGCACACCACGGATTTGAGAGATGGTATGAGTGTTTTTTTCTGCTTTCAAAATACCTCAAGTTTGTTTTGCTCACTGAGCTAACTTCACTTCTATTGCGCGTGCAAAGCTAGCAACTTTTTGAAATCTTTCTCGATCAAGTTCGATAGACCCGTCTGTAGTCTTTTTTCTTAGGCCATACATTCATGATCATACTTGAAAAATAATTTGTCAAAATTCTGGACCTAGATCTTCCGGTTTGGGAAAGGAACTAAGTGGTTGATCCCAATCGATTGTATAAAATACTCGGTTATTTTTACACAACAAAAATAAATCTCTTGTTCACATTTTAGATTGTATCGTATCTCACAAAAATTCCATTCGTCTGTTTTTTAGTCTGATACCTGGTATGAGTTTGTAGATCGCAACAGCTATTTTTGGAATCCTTTTGTGTTTGAAATACTTCTTATCAAAAGAGAATGGCACATTTGGTATATGGTGTACTGATAGTCATCATTCGCCAGTATTGTATGCAGCGTGTGCATTTGCACAGGCTTTCGACATCGAGTATGTTGCTTCAAATCCTAACGAACCAAGGCTCATTGCTGATCTATAGAAATACGTATGAAACTGCATGGGATGCTTTCTTTTTTCTCAGATGAGTGGATATACTGGTTCCATTTCATCATTGTTATACGGAGCTGTTGCATGGATCATTTGATGATCTGGATCATGAAACTGTCAGGTTGTATCGAATTTATCAAATGCAAAATATCCAGATTTCCCTTTTGCTACATGAAGTATCCAATCAATAATAGCTCTAGGGGTAAATGCATCATCATCTCAGAAGTACTGGCGAAACAAAGGGCGTAGTTCGTGAAACACATAACGAAAACGACCTAACAAAGGAAATGAGGCTTTGACTGCATTTTCTTTTTGAAACAGACCATCATAGGCAGCGATCAATACAAGTAGTGCAATGATTCAAGCTACAATTACTAACATTCGTAAAAGTATCGGCATGTAGTTAATTCTCATAGTAAAAGTATGTAATGTACGTATTCTCTTTTATTTATTATATCTGTTTATTAGTATGTTAATGTGAGAACATTTTTACATATTAATAATTATATCAACTTGACAAGCAGGCACTTAATGTGCTTATCTCTAATTTTCCTTGTGATAAAATAGTTGAATATTTCTTACTTATGCATTATAGTTATTTTACTCATTGTTTTTGATGAGTCTTTTAGTTACTATAAATATTCTCATGACTAAACAACAACAAGACGATCAACAACAAGAAAATCAACAACAAAACCAACAAGGTTCATCATGTTGATGTGGTAAAGAAGAATGTACTGCTTGTGCTCAACAAGAGCAAGAACAAGAACAACAGCAACAATAATAGTAACATATTATTGCTAATCTAATAAAAGACTACGTAAAGTAGTCTTTTTTTTTTGCAAAAAAATAGTCAGGTATTTATACTAAGGTAATCAAGAAAAAAATATAAATTTATCTAATAAAAATATACATTCATGAAAAGAAATGCAGCAATTTTGACTAGTTATCAAAGGCAGTATGCAAAGAACGATTTTTATTTTCCTAGTGAAAAAGAACTAAAGCGTATTTTTAATGATCAAGACATTGAACTTCATTATGTAAGTCCTCATTATTATGATCAAAAGAAATGACGATTTACTGAACATGTTGTACTGCGTGATTCTTGACCTGAAATTATCAAAAAGAAATATCAACCAGATATCTTACGAGTAAGGTCATGACAATGACTGGTGCATATGGACCATATGTTTGCATTTGCTCCATTTACTACTGTTCCTTCAATGAGATTGAAACACATTGAATCAAGTAAGTATGAAGCATATCAATTCTTATCTGAATTTCAGCCAAAGACAGCATTGCTATCACAATTTTATTGCTACCCGTGGTTGCAAAAAGAATTTTGAAAAAGGTTAGTTGTAAAGCCGATATGATGAAGTGGATGACGTTGAATAGAGTTCTATTCTCAAAGCGAAATAAAAAGTAATGAGATATACCAAAAGTATGCCTCAATGACGAGTTATCATATTGTTCAAGAATTTCATGATTTTTCAAAATGATATCCTGGATTGGTAAAAGGAAATCATGATGTTAGGCTTGTGTTTAGAGGAAGAAAGCTCTTTATGAATTATATTAGAAAACCAAAAAAATGAAGTTTGAAAAGCAATATTGCTTGATGATGAACACAGTTTTCACTGCCATTGAAGGATATACCAAAAGAACTTGTTACTATGTCAAAAAAGATCATGAAGAATCTAAGTATTCAAGAAAATGATGTATTTACTTGTGACTTTGCTTGGTGTGCAAAACAAAAAAAACCTTATCTTATCGAAATAAACTCTGCTCCATGAATTTGGTTTCCAGAGTCTGATAAAAAATACCGCACAAAGTTTTACAAAGATATTGCAAAACATTTCAATAAATTAATCATCGCTAATGATGATGAAGATATCAACTAATTCTATAGCTGTATTACAAAAAAAGAAAAGATAACTGTCTTTTCTTTTTTTGTTGATATTTTTATTTATTGAAGTCTTTGATTTCACATATTTTCTTGTTGAGAAACAGTAGAGATCGTTTCCTGCGAATCCATTTGAATCTCATTGGGGATATAACTCATATTTCATTGAGTATCTTTATACAATTCATCAAAAGTATTTTTGTATTCTCCTACTGTATTCAGTCTCTGAGTCTTGATTTCTTTTCTATGTTTAATTAGTTGATCATTTAGTGCCCGTTCTTGACTCATCTCTCATTCTGGATTTGGATTCCATGGGATAAGGAGATATTTTTCGTTGAGGTATTGTACTAAAGCGTCAGGATTTATCTCAGATCAAGTGATATTTTTGATGAGTGAATTTGGATGATACATGTTCCCATGTCGTCGTATAGCATTTTGATACCAAGAAAAATATTCACTAAAGTCACCTTCAATTATCGCTTCACCTCGATGAGGATGAGAAAACCTATAACTTTCTCGCAGTTGTGCAGCCACCATATTCCCAATAGTATATGCCGGGAAATATCCAAATAATCATAAAGCCCAATGTTGATCTTGCAAACATCAGTTTACATCACTTTCTGGAATGATTCATAGATGTTCTTGATACAATTCATTTCGTCTATTTGGAACATTTTCTAATGGAGTACTTCAGTCAAATATTTCTTGCTCTAAAGTGAATCTAATGTAGATATGGATATTGTAGGTGAGTTCATCAGCATTTGTTCTTACGACTTCAGGTGATACATGATTGAGATACTCATAAATTTCATCTGGATCCCAAGGTCAATATTCTGGGAAGTGTTTATCTAAGAGAGTGTCTAAATATACACAGAATGGTTTTGATCTTCCAATAAAGTTTTCAAGCGTGCGAGATTGAGACTCATGAATCCCCATGGGTGATGTTCTATGTAAATTGGTCCAATGATATTCAGGATTGATATGCATATCCATTAGTCAATGTCCACATTCGTGAAGTGCTGCTAGAATGCTTTCCAAAAGAGGCTTATCTTTACCTATATGGATACGTTCATCTCATGGTCAACAGTTTTCAGAATAAGGTCGCTTGATGATATTGAAAGTTCCTTGTGTCAGATCATATCATATATCCTGAATCAACTCTATGATAAGATCATAAAGCTTATTGATATCATATTCATCAATCGTTAGATGATGATGAAATGGAGTCTTTTTAGTTTTGCTTAAAATCTGTTTGCTAGTTTCTAAGATCGGCTTAAAAATCTCTTCATATGCTTCAGTTTTCATTCATGTATGTCAACCGTCTAGCCAGATATCATATGGATCTGCAAATGAGTCATAGATTTTTGCATATTCTTTTGCAAGTTCTATTGATTTTTTCAAATAAGGAACAAAGTATAGTCGATCATTGTTTTTTTTCGCTATTTTTCGAGCTTCTAGCGAGTCACTTTTCGCTTTCGCAAAACGTTGATTAAAGTCATGAGTATATTTTTGTGAGAAGTTAATTCCTCGTTGAGCAAGTTGAACACTACGGGCATCTTTTGGAGAAAGAAATGAAAGTTGAGAATAGAGAAATTGAACCAGATTGGTATATTCTCGATCACTAGAAAGTGATTTCATTGCTGAATTGATATGATTTAATTGATCAGATCTTGTTTTTTGAGCTTGTGGAGGCATGCGGTTATTTTGATCGTTTGCCAAAACATTCCAAATCGTAGAATTAAGTTGGATCTTTTTTTGTCGTTGATAATATTGTTCGAGTTGTAGTTCTAACATATTGTAGATTTTTTAAGAATTGAAAAATTATTTGATGAAGCAGGTGTCTATATAATTTTTGATTTCGTTCTTTTCTTTTTCTATCTCCTGAATCATTTCCTTGACTTCTTTTTCTGATAGAGCAAAAGAATCTCTACAAAATGTTTTATTATGAATTCTCTTGATGGCCGTATCTTTTGTATACTGTATTGTTTCCTCAAGATAATGTATGTAAAATCTCTCTTGATCATCATTACTTAATCTCATTGCGTTTTTCTGGTTTAAGAGTGTATTAAGAGTCTTAGCAGCTTGAATTCAAAATACTGAATTTCCTGCTTTATCAAGATGATGTCAAAGAGTCACGTAAGCATTACTTAAAGGATTTACCCAGAGAATCAATCCTGAAACTCAACTTTTTGCTGCAAGAGCTTTAGTTCCAGCGATCATGAGATTCATGCGACTAGATTCATCATATAATCAAAATGTATTCATTGCATTGAGCACATAGACACATGTGTCATAGCTAACAATGCGTTTACCCTTGCTATTTACTCATCACCTCATCAAAAAGTCGCCGATCATCAATATATCTCAAATCATTACTCATAAAGATGATGCGCGTGTGTAGATATCTAGAGCAGATTCGATTTTGTTAGTTGGATATCTTCACGACGCTGCTAGCGATGCAGAAATCTTAAGATTATTTTCTCGATGACTTTTTTCAGATTCATATACTGAATGAAGGATATTAATAGAGCTATTGTTGCAGCAAGTCCTTACAAATTCTAAGAAATCATCTCGATTATCAATAAAACCAGCTGAGGCTATTCATCAAGCATTGTTCAGTGGATGTCCAGCTACTTTTGAAGTTCATGAGAGAATTGGATCTTGGTTGAATGGCATTCAGACTGCTTCGTTCATAGAGATTTCATGCCAAGCTATTCATTTTTCCAATACGTATGCATACAGAAGCACTTTCATTACTGATTGTGCGCTGATTATTTTTTGAGTATCTCATGATTGTAGAATAGTTCAAGACATGTCAGTCACTGCTAATGCTGACTCTATGGGATTATCAATCTGTTCCAACTCAGGAATATAATTTGGTATAACTCAAGTAGTAGCTGCACTTAGTGCCACTACTTTTTCTATATCAGTTTGATGGATATTGTTCATTGATAAGATATGCTCCATAAGTAATTAGTAGTGTAAAATGATGCTTTATACTTCCCAAAGATTAGCTATTTAACTTTCCCACTTAATTTATTGTTGCCTTTATTATATTCACGCACATGAAAAAAAACAACTATTTAAGTAGAGAAAAATTTGATAGATTATTTTTTGTAATACAAGATTCTCAAATGTCATGTTCTCTAATAAATAAAATGTCTTGTTAGTTGCGAAGAAATGCTCCTGTGTTTATACTTTTACTACTATTTATTTAGTAAGTCATTTAGATGAAAAAATATAATCATAAGATCGTCATCATTGGAACCTGAGCTGCAGGTCTTCGTTGTGCTATTCAGTTGCGGGAAGAAGGGGAAAAAGATATTCTTCTGGTGGGTGATAGAGCGTTTGCAGATGCTCATACTACTCAAGCAAGAGGATGAATAAATGCAGCGTTACATACCATGGATAAGGAGGATACTCCTTTGGTGCATGCTGTAGATACCTATCGTGAATGACAAGAACTTTCTCATCCAGATTTGGTAGAACATCTTTCAGATGAGGCGCCAGCTGCTATTGATGATCTATTGCGTTGGGGAGCTGATTTTCACAAAGAAGATGATGGTCGTTTGACTCAAAGATTTTTTGGTGCTCATAGTTATCGTAGAACAGTTTTTTCTGGAGATCAAACAGGAAAGGAAATGATTCGTGTGATGTCAGCAAGAGCAAAAGAATTATGAATCCCTTATCTTGAACATACCTATGTTGCTGATCTGATAGTCGAAGCATGAAGTATCAAGTGAGTGATGGCTGTAGATGAAAAAACTGATGAGCTCATGACGATAACTGCTTCCGCTGTGGTTCTTGCAACTTGATGATTTACCAATGTGTATTGGAGATCATCATCAAGAAGTAAAGAAAATTTTGGTGATGGTATTGCTTTGGCTTTGAAAGCGTGAGTTATGATTTGAGATATCGAACTTATTCAGTTTCATCCAACAGGACTTCTGTATCCAGATGAAAAATATGGAGAGTTGGTAACTGAAGCGATGAGAGGAGAATGAGCTAAACTCATCAATACTCAATGAGAGCAATTTATGATCAACTATGATCCGATCAAGCTAGAGCTTTCTACAAGAGATGTTGTGGCTAGAGCAAATTTTCAAGAAATCCAAGAGGGAAGAGGGACACCTAGATGAGGAGTATTTTTAGATATTTCTCATAGATCCAAAGAATATATTTTGGAGAGATTACCAAAGATGCATAGCATGATCTTGGAATGGAATGATGTTGATATTTCTGAAGAGCCTGTGGAGGTGTGACCTACTACGCATTATACGATGGGAGGAATACACTTTGATGCGAAGACCATGGAAACGAATATTTCATGATTGTATGCAGCGGGTGAATGTACGATGGGAGTGCATGGAGCAAATAGACTTTGAGGTAATTCATTGATGGAAACCATGGTCTATGGAAAAGCAGTCGCAAATGCTTTGCTAAAAATGAATAGTCAAGGAGGTTTGCAAAAAAATATCTGATGAGAACAGATGGAAGAAGAAATCGATATTGTTATTTCAGATAAATGATTAGATGCAAACAGCGTTATGGAAGATATAAGAAAAAGAATGTGGGAACTAGCGGGAATTATAAGAAAGAAAGACGAGTTGCTGGTATTGAAGTCTGAATTAGAACAAAACCGTGAACAGTTTTTGGCTCAGTGAATCGCTGATCAATGATCACTGTATGATAATATCATGATGTATAGAAGATTGCGAGCAGTAATTCATCTAGGTCTATTGATTTGCACATGAGCACTTGAAAGAAAAGAATCTAGAGGAGCTCACTTTAGATCAGATTATACTGAGATTGATGCATCTTATGATAAAAATTATCTCCATCAGTTGGTGGAGGGTAGGATACAGTCATCTTGGAGTGATGTTCCACAAGCATCTGATCGTTTGAAGAAGTGATTGGAAGAATTTGAAAGAACGAAGAATTATGGGCATAGCGAGTAGAAATAGAGAAATAGAGAAATAGAGAAATAGAGAAATAGAGAAAAAGAGAAAAAGAGAAAAAGAGAAAAAGAGAAAAAGAGAAAAAGAAATCAGAGTTCAGAAATTAGAATATAGACATTTGTAACTTCTAACCTCTAAATTCTAAACTCTAGATTCTCATATATTAATTTTACATTTTCAATCAACGTATGTACACCGTCTCACACTCTATCATCGACACTCTTGCAGCATACTGAGTCCAGTATTGTTTTGGGATTCCTGGCGATGCAATTGATAGTATTATCGATGCGATTAGAATCCAGGATCAGATCGAATTTATTCAAGTAAGGCATGAAGAATCAGGAGCTTTGGCATGTAGTGCTTATGGAAAGTTGTCATGAAAACTAAGTGTGTGTATGGGTACATCATGACCATGAGCGATTCATTTGTTGAATGGATTGTATGACGCTAAGATGGATAGATCACCCGTGTTGGCAATTACGGGTCAGCCATCTACCCATCTGCTTGGTACTGATTATTTTCAAGAAATCGATCATATTAAGCTCTTTGATGATGTGGCGGTGTTCAATCAAATGGCAGTAAGTCCCGATCAATTTCCTAGGTTGATAGCGGATGCATGTAAGGCAGCACTGGTTCATCAATGAGTAGCACATATCAATATCCCCATTGATGTTTCTATGAAAGCAATAAGTAAAAAAACTCCAATCCCACGATGAGCTGACCGATCTACTACTGCTGCACATCAAGATATCGTTCGTGCATCAACGGTAATCAATGCATCTCAAAAACCAATACTCATGATTGGAAGAGGATCAAGACATGCTGAAGCACAAGTGATTGCATTATCAGAATTGCTTCAAGCACCCATTATTCATGCACTTCCAGCCAAAGATATTGCACTTGGTCATCCAAATAAATGTGAAGGATCAGGGTTATTGTGAACGCCTGCAGGCGATGTGGCGATGCAATGAACTGATTGTTTGATAATGATTGGTACTTCATTTCCATATAGTGCTTTTTATCCACAGAAAAAAGTGAGTTCAGTACAGATTGATCTTCATCCAGAACAAATCAATAAAAGATATCCAGTAGATGTATGATTGGTATGAAATGCTGATCAAGTAATAAAAGATATGCTTCCTCATCTTGCTGCAAAAACTGAAACTGGATTTTTGAATAAAGTGCAAAAGAGTTTGACTAAATGGTCTGCAGCTGAAGCGAAGCCAGAACAATCAACTAATACTCCTATCAAACCGCAAAAACTTGCTTTCCAAGTAGGGGAGCTTGCTGATGATGATGCAATATTTATGGTAGATACATGAGCTGTAACGGTTCGATGAGCAAGAAATCTCAAGCTCAAACCTGGACAAGAATTTAGTGTCTCAGCAAACCTAGGTACTATGGCCTATAGTATGTCATGAGCAATTGGTGCTGCCTTTGCATATCCTGAAAGACAAGTCATCGCCTTATCAGGTGATGGAAGTATGGGAATGCTCATGGGTGATTTTATTACCGCGGTGAAACATTCATTGAATCTCAATGTCGTAGTATTTAACAATGGTAAACTAGGATTGATTCAAATGGAACAAGAGGTCCATGGCATGCCAGAATATATGACAGCATTAGCAAATCCTGACTATGCGATGTTTGCAGAGTCTTGTGGTGGTGCAGGATACACGGTGCATGATCCAGAGAAACTCTGATTAGTGCTTGCAGAAGCATATACAAATCCTTTGCCTGCCATTATCAATGTCCATATTGATCCTGAGGAACTTACAAGACCTCCTCATATTACGCTCAAGCAAGCAATGTGATTTGCAGAAGCGAAGATGAAGGAAGTGCTCTGAGCTTGAGATAAAAATGGAGGACTTGAGGTGATAAAGGAGATTATTGATCAGCAGATTGGGTAAAGATGTTTTTTACTGTTTTTTAATAGATATTTACTCACTTTCACAAATCAACAATGAGCTAATATTTTTGCTTCAGTCATTTTTCGTTAAGAAGCTATTTTTTGATTCATCGTACTGAAAAATAACTCAATTTTCATTAATAATATATGGTGAACTCCCTTCATCATCTATTACTTTATATCGTGTTGAAGTATTAGTATTGCACTTTTGTAGTTTCGTTCACTCATTACCAATGAATAAATCCCAGCCTGAGAGTCTGCGAAAGGGATTTTTTAATCATTCTTCTTTTTGATTCTCGTTAATGATTGCTTGTTTCATTTTAAGAAAATCTAAAGCGATATCTTCTTTTGTTTGTTTTTTAATTGGAGTATTATTTATGCTGTAATTATCGGCTCGAGAATCGATAGTAGAGCTTAAAAGCCTTGTTGTTAGTCAAAGCTTTGGTCAGTGATTATTATAAGACACTTGATTTAATGCTTTAGGAGTTACTTCAAATTTAAGTATTTTCTCCATTTTTGTAATATACTCTTCATTAGTTTTGTCGAAACTATTGTATGTATATAAGGTAACTCAAAATATATTATATACTATTTGGAATAATATAAAGTATAATAGATATTTCGACTTAACGAATTCAAATGCTATTCATACTAGCAGAAAAAGAAATAAGATAATTGATATTAAAGCAATATATCAAGATAATATAGTCAATATTCATCAGTTAAGACCTGAAAGCATAAAGTAGAACATTATTATAGAAAGAGAATAAAGTAGTTTATGCTTCTAATTATAATAGTATAATTTATATAAGCAAAATTTACCTCTTGTTTTTTCTGAAACTAAAAAAAACGACCGAAGTCGTCTTTTAAATTATCTATTTTTCTCTACTCAAATTCCATTTAACAGTTTATCTAGCATTTCATTCCACCACATGCTCTGCAGGAGCTGGATCATTATCTCTTGATTCTATCGTTAGTACATAGAATTTATAATCAAGCCCAATATATGTAGCTGTTTTTGTTTTGAGTTGTATTCGAAAAAGACGACATAAAAACTAATTCTACATCACGAAATCACAGAAGTCAACCTAGTTATTTGATTATTTGATTCTGATCATGTATTCTTGTAGTAGTGAATTTTTTTTACATATAAAAACAAAATCATGATTGCATTCAAAAGATTATCTAGACTCCTTGTATCAACGATATTTTTGCTTGCTCAGTTTATTCCTACTCATATGACACGGAATACCTTCGTATCTGCTGATTGGGATTATGATAGTGCCAATTGATCTATGACGATAGATTTACTTAATGATCAGGCAGGTCTTGCTTGATGAACTAACTATACTCATAACGGTATAGCTCCTTGAACGATAACTAGTGATGGAGGTCCAGCTACTCTTATTACCTCAGATGTTCTCGTGATATCTAAACAACATCGAGATACTCTAGAGCTAGTATATACTGGATGAACGCTAGAAGTTGAGATCTTTGCATGCGATGATACACTACTTACTCCAAAGCAAGTTTACTCATGAATGCTAGATCTAAATATCCCTATATACAATACATATGATTGCTTGAAAGCTATCTTGCATCGATCTGACCCTGTGGTGGTTGATGACATTATGTATACATGGACTCCGCTGCCTGAGACTGCCATTCAGATAGGTCCACTAAATAACTCAATAATAGCATGAGACTGTTCTGAATATCAAGTATCTCTTTCTCAGTCATACTATGACGATCAAACACTCGTAGTCGTTCAAGTGCCTTACTATGATCCTAATGAAATCTCTTCATCAAGTTGATATGATCTTTCTACGATAGATCCAACACTAGATCAGTTTCCTTTTGCTAATCTTGTGGTTGGACCAATTGGGTGAGACGGAAATCGAAATGATTCGTTGGAACCGCTTACGTTGAGTTCTGGTTTGATAGTGCCTCCATATAGTGTCTACCGAGAGACAGGTTGAGACCTGTGATCATCAAGTGAGTATGGATTTAGTCTTTGTACAGATGCATGAACACAAAATGGTATCGCCTTTGAGATGTCTGCACAAGTGATAGGATCTTCATGATATACGACGTCTTCTGACGCCACTCAAAATACTATCACCTCAGAATCAGGGTTGTTTCAATCTTGTGAATCTGATGTGTTTTTCATCATAACCAATGATAATGAAAAAGTAGTTGAGTATACTTTTTCCAATAGATCAGTGTTATCATCAGATAGTTATGATCCAAGTTTTGAGATTAATTACACTGATACAGTAGCATTTTTGGAAACTTGTGGTTTGACTACTGAGCAAGCATTAGAAAGAATCACTATACCTGCATGATTTGGAGATATTGATATGAATTTTATTTCTACTTCTGTTACTCCTAATGATGTCATCTATACTAGAAATAATGATTTTTACGCAGATCAAGAGCCTGTCGTGATAGAGTATGTATCTACGGTTGATTTTGCTTGATGTACACAAGAATGATTCACTACCATACAATGATCAGTAAGTTCTGCTAATGCTAAGACATCATGAAGTCAGTGTGATACTAGTTTTTTGACAACATGTGGAGATGGAGATATACAAACGCCAAATTCAGCAAATCAAAAAGAAGAATGTGATGATTGAGAAAATAATTCTAATGTATGAAACTGTTCTGAGTCTTGTATTATTACGTATTGTGGTGATGGATTTATCCAGGCTCCAAATGCTGATGGAGATGTTGAGATTTGTGATAATGGAAGACAAAACTCAGATTTTCAAGCATGTTCATCTAGGTGTGAATTAACGTTTTGTGGTGATGGCATTACGCAACGCTTAAATGGAGCAGGAGAGCAAGAAGAGTGTGATGGATGAGAGGGATGTAGTGATAGTTGTCAATGGATTCCTGTTTGCGGAAATTGACGCCAAGAAGGTGAGGAAGAATGCGACCAAGGAGGAAGAAATGCAGATGATAGACAATGTAACACTGAATGTGAACGTACGATTTGTGGTGACGGTATAGTGCAACAGCCAAGTGGAGAATTCAGATTTGAGGCATGTGATGACGGAAATGATATTGATGATGATGAGTGTAGTAATGTATGTGCTTATACCTGATGATGACCATGATGAGGTCCGTGACTAGGGTTGCCAGGATATGTGAACAAATGTATGTTCACTACCACGACTCATGATGCAGACTGATTTGACCATGAATGAGTTGCAGCTACTGAATGAGCTACCTTTTTCGATAATAAGTGTATGGATACAGAATGACCAGTTACTGTAAATATGAATAATGAGGGAGAGACATTTTATCATATTAACTATCATGGATGAGTGGATGACAATATGCGTCAATGAGTATATGCACTAGACCGTATCGAGGAATCTTATGAAGTAACATGAACAGAAATTCGGACGAATGAATCTAGCGCTTGGATGAGTGAAACAGACTCTACTTGGTCAGAAATTTACTGTCATTCGTCAACATCATATTCCCCACCTGCGTATGATGCATCTTTACTAGATGGGCAAATTATTCCTGCTACCATGTTTATATGAGATTGATGGTCGACGACTTGTGATTCAAGTAGCCGTTGGGTGCTCTCTACAGTGAGATGTTTAAATAATGACGCTAATAATGCTAGTGAGTGAACAATATGTGAAGATGCTCCTACGAGATTTCAGCATCGTATTTATGTTGAGCCGACAGAAGTGTCTATCCCAGAGTGTTCTGAAAGTGAATATTTTGATGATGACATCTTTTATGGTGATGAATTTGAATATATAGGTTGAGATATACGTGTGTATAACGAAGCGGAAGTGTATGTGTCATTTATGTGATCTGAAGAGCCATTGATTCCAGGAGGTTTCTATGACGATGATATCTATTTTGATGACGGTAATTTCACTGGAGATGATGATTTTCTCTTAGATAACCTGTCCTTTGATAATCTATATGCATGATTTTTCTGACTCTTTTCTCAGGATGTGCATGCTCAGTGAGGCGATGTCGATGGTGATCTGTTTATTTTTTGAGATGCCTATATTTATCAAGAGTCTGTGATTGTAGATATCAACCCATTTGCATCACTATCAAAAAATATAAGCACTTCATTTTTTACTCCATTTGCACCAACTACGATCGTAGGATGAACTGAGAAAGTTCGAGTATATGATCGATCTAATGAATCAACAACTTTTGTGGATGGAGAAATTGAAATACAACTAGCTCAATTAGATGGACTATGTCCTATAGTGGCTGATGAATTACCTGAGTTATTTACTTATGACGATCAAGCATGTATTGTCTCATGACCGATACCAGCAGTAGGTGAAAAAGAAAGTGTTGAGGTCTGTCAGATGGACTGAGCAATGTCTGAGATTATTTTCGATGAAATGGGAAGAGAATCACTTCATCTAGAGTATATTCGAGACGGCCAAGCGTGGGTAGGAACAACAAATTTTGGAAGGCAAGAAACTATTTATAATATCTACGGTGATACTGTCTATCGTGGTGATTATCTATGGAATACCGATGCCGCAGATTGGAACAAAACTTTTACTGTTACGGATCATGAATATTCTGTGAGTACACTGTTTTGATGAGAATTGATCGGCAATGTTACTTCACAGTATGAATATTCTTTACCTGCGGGGAGTGTAGATCCACAATTGGATGGTTCACTTCAGATCGTGTATGATGAAAATGGTCTCGAAACATATATTCTTAGTGAAGATCCTGCTTGAAAATTAGAATATCTCACTATTAGGGACGACAAAGGGAGAGTGACGTATAGGGACTCTGATTTATACTACTCAGATATAACTGGAGAAATACGAGAGTTTGATAGTCATGATCATCAAACAACATATCTAAGTTTTCGTGATAATAGAAATTGAAACATCAGTATTGATTATCAAATTGATGCAACCTATGATGAATATGGATATTTAATCACTTGAACTGGTGCAGGATTTAGAAATGATGTTGAGTATAGTACAACATGAATTCCTAATTCTGGTACTTGATTCAGATATTGATCACAGAATGAACTACTCAATTATCTAGAAGTTGAGATTTCACAGGATAATGATCTAGAAATAATCGATGAATATATCTATCAATGATTAGATGATAGCCAACCTATGACACGAAATCGTAAGAGCTACAAACCATGAGACCTAGAAGAATATCAAACGGAGACCTATACACGAATCTCTGCTGAAAATCGCCGAATGTGAAACAAGAAGAGCGTGAAAGAAGATTATCGTGAAAACGCTGTAGTTCTTGAGGAAGAGTATCTTCGAGATTCGCTCTTACGAGATCGGATATTGGACTATAGAAAAATCGTATCTTACTATGATGTGAATAATGTTTTGTCTGAAGCAGTGTATATATATGATGCAGACATATGAGGTTTACATTATAAGAGTGGTACCGAGTATGTATATGACGAAAATGGATTTATCCTTAGTATCACTAACAAACGATTAGATGAGGCTAATGAATCAAAAACAGAATACGAACGAACAAATGGGCTGAAGACTTGAGAGCAATATTTTGATTATGATGAAAATACCAACGAACGAATAAAACAATCTCGTCAATCCTTTGTATATAACACAGATGGCTATCCACTCCAACAGCAATTTTTTGAAGGTGAAAATAATGAACGAGTACTCTATGAATGAGCTGATTATATCTACAATGCAGAAGGATTTGTAACCAAGCTAGAAAGATATAATGATGAATGAATATATAGTACTGAAGAATGGACTCGTGTCTGATGACAATGAGTAAAAAATTATAAAGAATATTCCTGGAACGGTGATGCGCTTGAGTTGTCGCAAGATCTTGAGTTTACTCTTACTGATCAAGGTGTGTCTCTCTTGGTACAAGAGAACTGTACTACATTTACTCCGCAAGGTACTCAAGGAATTATTGTTCCTTTGTATATTACCTATCCAGTGAGTTCTGATACAGCATTAGAATTTACCTCAGCATATGAGTTAGACTATTGTTGACTTTCTGATCAGGAAACAGTTGCGATACCATATCAATGAGTAGACCCAAATGCACCTACAGAATTTATACCACTGACATATTCACTTCCAGAAGTAACTCCTCCAGCACCAGTAGTTGTGCCAAATTCACTTAGATATAAAATTCCTGTTCCTTTAGCTACATCTTCACTCATTACAGAAAAGTATCTTGATGAGAGCGTAATAGAAGAAAAAGGAAGTATCTCATATGTACTACAGATTCAAAACGCATGAGAACTAGATGAGAACGATATTTATGTCATAGATACTCTTCCAGAGGGTACTGAGATAGTGAGTGTGATCACTACAGGTGTAATTCTGCCGAGTCTTTTAGATTCATCTGGTAGTGATGTGACTCCAGTTTCACAATCATATTCTTGTCCTAATAATAGAACAGCTTGATGTGAAGTATTGTTTGCACAAAATGTCTTGCCTAGTGAACCTTCAGTGCAAAATACGTATGATGATACAACGATCGCTACGCATTTCACTGATGTATGAACTAATACGAACGGTGTATGGATTCCTTCTTCTACTCCTGTAGCACAAGTTACTCATGCTGCTATTCATATACCAACACTTGCGGTAGGTGAATTCGCATTGATACAAATTAATGTGAAAAATACTGATAATGTACGATGAGATATTATCAAAAATTCTGCTGCTACCATCTCTGAAAATCTTCTTCAATCAATTAGTAATGCGGTATATACGACGCTCTTACCTACGATACCAAATACTATCGATGGAATAGTATATGAGGATAGTAATAGTTCATGAGTCTTGGATGGAGGTGAAAACCTGTTTCCGTGAGTGAATGTATTTTTGCTTGATCAAGAGTGAACTCTGATAGATCAAACAGTGACCAATCAGTATTGAATATACTTCTTTGGGGATTTGATTGATGGAGAATACGAAGTGTATTATACTCCTAGCGATGTATCAGATTTCTCAGCATTCTCAGCTACTGCATGAACAGTAGATGGTGCAATTGTAGGGACTGTAAATGTAGATTTGGTGCGTATTCAGGATATTATTATACTCGATGGAGCAAACAGTGTTTGAAATAACTTTGGATTGTTAGCTGATCCTGTTTCAGTTTCATGAAAAATTGTTTTTGATGATGAAGGTGATATGAATTATGATGGAGATATGTGATTATGAGATATTTCTGTGATGCTATACGACGAAAATAACCTGCTTGTTGAGACTGAGATCACAAATATGTCTGGAGAGTATTCTTTTGATAATTTGGTGTATGGTACATATGCGGTTTCTTATATGGCAAGTGACACAGTATATGCTCCACACAGTGCGCATGTAGGAACAATACGTGGTGTTGATGCGTGAAGTACACGTAGTCTTTTATCTATTCAAGAAATTTCTCTCAATCCCTGAGATGACTCGATAGATAATGATTTTGGATTAGTTGATACTGCTAAAGGTAGTATTGCTGGAAGAATTTTCTTTGATGATGAAGCTGATGGAATGTATATCTGAGATGTTAGATTGCAATGATATACAGTATATCTGACTTCCTTAGTGGGCGGAAGTACCCAAGAAACTACTACGAATCTGAATGGTGCATATGTATTCTCAAATCTCAAATGATGAGCTTATACAGTAAGCTATGATCATGAAAGTGCTAGTCAATCATATATTCCTGACAGCAATTCTCCATGAGAAGCAACGCCAAATGGTATGCAATGAGTGACTACGAATAGTCTAACAATATGAAATATTGTACTGTGAGTATCAGAAAATAGTATAAACAATGACTTTCACGCTCGGACGCCCCTGCCCTAATCGCGGCTATTGAACATTTCAAAATCACCGAAGGCCGTGTAGGTGAGCAGCCACCGGTGGACTTTCTCACCACGGGTGAGTTGGAAGCGGTGCGCAAAGATGAGTCGTTCGATATTCCCTTGTACAAATGTCTATTGTTCATGCACGTCGCGGATACGATCAAGTCCGGCCAGCTCAATTTATTGCACTCCTACCGCTTTCGGGCGATCCAGGATTACATGATTGGCCAACCATACTGGGATAAAAACCGCTCGGCGTTGCTGCAAGAAGCTGGCATGGAGGATTTTGCCGACGGCAAGCTCGTGCTTGATCAAATCAAAGTCAGGCTCCAGTCACGTTACAAAAACACCAACGAGCGTTTCCTCGCCGGTGACAACGCTCACATGAGCGTCGACAAATCGGGACGTTGTTTGGTGCGCACACCGAAGATCGAATCCGATGATACATCCGCCATTTCCACGATCCTCTCTGAGGACGGATTTGTATCGATTCAGCAGGTCTTGTCCGAAGTGGATCGCGTGTCTGGCTACGCGCAATGCTTCAAGCACCTCAGCCCCAAACACCACAAGATGAAGCCCACTGCTGAAGTGTTGATGGCAGGCCTGCTGAGCAAAGGCTGCAACATCGGCGTGGGCAAGTTGGCCGCCATTTCGTCCGGTATTCAGGAACACATCTTACGCAACACCGTCAATTGGCACTTTGATCTGGACAATATCCGCGC
>CALGNI010000015.1 GCA_937958645.1 Candidatus Absconditabacterales bacterium | reverse complement strand
GTCCGTCTTTCGTAAAGAAAAAATCACCAATCAAAGCAAAAGTACGACCATACAAACCCATCGCCAAACCGGCCTATCGTGAACTTCTCATTGGATTACAGATATGGGCATGAGTTGGAGTTTAAAACATAAAGTTTAAGGAGGTAATGATTTACTTCGAAAAGAGATAGAAAGATTGTTTTTTTATCTTTTTTCGAGCAGTGAAGAATTGCCTCCTCGAGGAAATGATAGCAAACAAGCCAATTCATTTTTTTGAACTTTCTTCGAACTTCTGTATTCCAACTCTTCGCTAAGTTTTTCATCATTTCCTTAAGTAGAAATTCTATTATCTATTTTTCTCTACGTACTGTGCTATCTGAAACAAGGTCTTTTCATCTCGATGCTTCGTCATGATTTGAAATCATGTAGGAAGCATAACCTCTTCATCTTTCACCTTTCACATGGGGATAGATATCGCAGGGATTCAGATAAGATTAGCTAGAACGGTATAGATATCCGCCAGATACATCTGCACTGGATCTTTCATTTTATTTCCTAATTTTCGAGGCAATACTGGTGATGTTGGTCAGATAATCGCATCGTAGTCTTCAAATACTTTTTTGCTATCTTGGATAAGTTTGGCTCTCACGCGTTGTGCTTTGGTATAGTATGCGTCATAATGTCCAGCAGAAAGGACATACGAACCAAGCATAATTCTTCTCACGATTTCTGGGCCAAACCCATCATGTCTCATAGATGCATAGTATTCATCGATACTCTCATATGCTGAAGTATCATCTTGTACCCCAAACCTGACTCCATCAAATCTAGCCAGATTAGTGCTTACTTCTGCAGGACAAAGAATATAATATGTTGCTACTCAATAAGAAACTATAGGAAGATCAATTTCTTCAACTATTGCTCATCATGCACGAAGAATTTCAATAGTCGACATGAGCTGCTTTTTGATGCGATCATCTAGCCCTTTATTTAAAAATTCTTTGGGCAATGCACACTTTAAACCAGTTAGATCAGCTGATTTGAGGGCATCATATCGTTGAGAATTATCTTGTTCATGATTGACTGTCATAGCATCATGCTTATCAACTCAAGAAATAGTATCAAGTAAAATCACAGCATCCTCTACAGTTTTTGTAATCACTCATGCCTGATCTAAAGACGAAGCCATAGCTTGGATACCATATCTACTTGTTCTTCAATATGTGGGCTTCATTCACACTACTCCACACATCGCTGCTGGTTGCCTCACACTCCCCGCGGTATCAGTTCATAATGCCGCGATACAAAGATCCGCAGCTACTGCTGCTGCGCTTCATCACGATGATCATCAAGGAATCCTGGTAGGATCGTGAGGATTGAGAACTTCTCAAAAAACACAAGATTCTGTACTACTCCCCATAGCTGAGTCGTCCATATTCGCCTTTGCAATCATAAGTCATCAGGCTTCTTCAAGTTTCTTGATGACGGTAGAAGTATAAGGGGAAACAAAATCTCTCAACATTTCAGCACCACAGCTCGTGATCGTTCATTGAACCAAGAAATTATCTTTGACGGCGATAGGCGCTCATTTTAATCTTTTATCAGAAAATCCCTCACGATGTTGTGAGAGATATTCGTTTTCAATGCGAGCATAGCAATTAAGACTATCTTCTTTAGATTTGTTGATATAGTAATTGATGGTATCTGTGGGATCAATTGTTCCATTATTAACTCACTGAAGATAACCAGCTAAGGTTTGAGGAGAAGTTCACATAAGAATACTGACGTAAAATTTGGACTTGAGCAGCGATTCTATTGCAACAATTCTTCCAATACTTCAAAAATTTCTTCTACACCAGGATCATCAAATTTTTGAACATCTAATTCTTCGTCTTCATCCTCATTAGCTTCAACGAGTTCATCTCCTTCAGCATCAGCTTCTTCTAGTGCTTCTTCTGCGCTATCAACATCAACAGCAGGATCTTCTACTGCATCTACTTCTTCAGCTTCGTCATTATTATCTTCCTCATTTTCAGCTTCGTCATTTTCATTATTATCTCCATCCTCATTCTCTCCATCTTCGTTATCTGTATCTTCGTCATTTGCATCAACATCTTCGTCATTTGCATCAACATCTTCATCAATTCCGTTATCAGTATTTCACTCATCGATTTCTTTCACAAGATCGTTTACCGTAGGAGCCTCTTCTGGAGCAGCTTTTTTATTACATCCTGTAAGGATAATACTTCAAAGCAATACCATAAATACAGATACGCTAGTTTTTTTTAGATTGTTCATCAAATAGATAAAATAGTAAAAGCTATTTACCACGAAGTATAGGAGAGTATGTGATCATTTCAAGAAAAAATCAGCGCGTTGGTGTGGACTACAACTCCAACTCTGAAAACATTTGATACATAATCAACAAAAATAACATTACCACAAGCATTACAATCACGATGTTTTTGATCAAGGTTTTCGCTTTGGTGATTCTTTCGTCATTTCCCGCTGAAGTAAGGAAAACAAATCAGACATATAAAAATGAAAGGAAAATCGCAATCCCAAAAATAAATCCAAGGAATTTTGAAACATTCACGATCGTTTCTATGGCTAATCATTCAAAGTCTCATGATTGAGCAATAAAGTAGATATAATCAATAATCTTGATAAAAATCAAAGCGATAACTACATTGAGCAATCAGGTCTTAGCTGCAGAGAGCTTATCTTCTTCACCAGAAGCAAAGATCAATCTTGATCCATACCAAACCACCATAATAATAGCAATAAAGAAGGCAAAAGCCTTTAAAAATCAAATGAGCTGGAGAATAAATCCTTCCTCAGCTTTATTTACAAAACTCTCCTCTCACTCGATGAGACCACTAAAATCAGTAATATTCAGCACAGTTCATAAGATCCATGTAGCACCAAAAAAGATCACGGTTCAATACACAAGATACAAGACACTCTTTAGTGCGCTATTGGTCTGCTCTGAATCGTTTGCTCATCTTATAAGCATTCATCAGGTCCAAATAATCATAATCACCAAAAATCAAACCCCTATATATCTAATGAGGTTTCGGATCGCTCCACCATCATTTTCTCCAATAGGTGGATAAAAGATTTCTTTGAGATTTTCTGTAAAAGATTTGGTAATATCAATGCCTGAAATAGATGAGTACACCTTATCTCAAGCCACTAATGGCAACGCAAAATCATCAGCATAACTCACTGCCATCACCGGAAGCGTATATCATATCATCAAGAATCATAAGAGTCACAGAATAAGGTTTTTCATTTTTTAGATAAGGTAGATAAACTATTTAATATGTCGCTTGGATAGATACTGAAAGAGTAATCTTGATAATAAAATAGAATCACGTAGACACCAACAATCATAAGATAATATACAGAAGTCTTTTTTTGATATTTGCTGCTTCTTCTGGTTGCATAGGAGAAAGGACTAAACGCAATCCATTATAAATAATCAACACCGTAGCTACCACCATCGCCATAAACGAAAGCCATTGTAGATATATTGTGATCCTCACTCTGGTACTATCAAGAGTATTAGTTAGAGCAAATTCATCACCATATGCTCACTCATCATTATTTACTTGATCTAGCTGTGTCCAAATAATCTTATCATTATTTCCATCATTGAGTCTATTAACAACATGATCCAGTACATCTCTTGGCTCAGCATCATAGGTATCTCGTCCTTGTCATTGACTAACTCCCATCAACAAAAGCACCCGAATGCAAGCAGCAAGGAGATAATTTTTGAGTCAAGTTATTGGATCTATCAAATTCTTCATGAGTTGTGCACAATAGCAAAATACTTTGATACCTTAAGTATACCAGAGGGGGCGTTTTTTTGCAAATTTCACTGTGTTTAGATATACTATAAAGGTAGAGATTTTAGTAAGGAGAAGGATACTTAATGAATATCAGCAAAAATATTATTCGAAAAATTGCGACCCTTACGATACTTTTTCTGATTGGGATGTTTTTTGTGTTTCCTCCAGAGAAACCTTTAGAACACACCCACGATCGCGTAAAGGAATGAAGTCACACTGTAGATCATAATGACACCAGAAAAGATATCGATGAAAATGATGAAAAAATTCTAGATGAATATATCAATGAAATAGACCTCATGTGAAGTCCAGAGGAACATTCTAGTGCATGGAGTGAGGCAGAAATGGAGTTGCGTTTGGGAAAAATCTGTGAATTTTATAGTGATTTATGCGAAAAGATTATCCGAGATCATTGATATTCACTCACTGAGAGGTATATCTATACCGTATTGGTGGTATATGCAGTAAGAACAATAGACCAGCAAAGAATATTAGGAACTCCAAACACCCTTCGCAATACGATTACAAGTATTAAGCTATATGAAAGCAAACAATGAAGAAGATGAAGCGCCTGAACAACACATGTTAGAATGAATACACAAAAAATAGAAGATTATGCAGAATTTTGGGAAGTATTCATCCATGAAGTAGGTGGACATATACTAGATCTTGGGGTAATTACTGACTCATTCTCAGATACGCTCCATCCTCGTTTTACCGAATTTGGGGAGGAGAAATTTGGTCTTAATGATCGAAGTCTGAGGTTTTATGAGATTAGTTGGATCAATGAGAATACCAGAAGACCAGATGCTAGTTTTAAGGACTTTATTAGCTGATATGCACTGAAAGATACCTTTGAAGAGTTAGCTGAATTTAGTAATGCTTGGATCAATCATCATGATCTTTTGTTGGAAGTAGCAAAGACAAATCCCAAAATACAAGAAAAAGTCGATTTGTTTCAAGAACTCTTTTGAAATTGGCATTTCAACGACGACAAAGAAACACTCCCTTTTTTCAATCCAAATGAAAGAGTCTTTGATTCAACGAAGTCACGAAAAAACGTAAAATAAATAATTGATAATTGATAAGTAAAAAAAAATCTCTTGTTCTGCATGCGAGCTTCCCTATCTTAGAGGAAGTAATTTTTATGTTAGTCACTACCAATGTTACCCAATCAAGATGAAATCCTAGCAGTGCTTGAAAACTGCAGCACTGAAGCTGAATTGAAGGAGTTTTTTGTTCAGTATTTAGGGAAAAAATGATCAGTGAATGGTCTTTTTAAGCAGATGAAGGATCTGTCCCCTGAACAAAGAAAAACTGCAGGACAAGAAATAAAGATGTTGCATGATACCATACAAACTGCATTTTTCGCAAAACAAGACGAGATAAAAAAAGCATATTGGGATGAGAAACTTAAAGAAGAAATCGTGGATATTAGTACGCCTGCCAATACTCTCCCCAGAGGATATGCAAATCTCCAAAATCTTCTAAGGCGCAATGTAGAGAATCTCTTTCAATGAATGTGATTTCATATTGAGTATGGAAAAGATCTCGTGAGTATCCAAGAGAATTTTGAACACGTAAATATACCAGCCAATCATCCTGCAACTGAGATGCATGATACCCTGTATATCAAAGATGAGACACATCCAAAATCTAAGGTACTAAGAACTCACACTTCTGCGCATCAAGTGGAACTCATCAAAAAATATTGACCTTCATGTAAGTTTATCGTCCCAGGAAAAGTCTACAGAAACGAATCGATGGATGCTTCTCATGATGTAGTATTTTGGCAGGTAGAATGAGTAGTTATTGGGAAATGAATCACGATGAAACACTTTAAGCATACGATGGAAGAAGTATTAAAAGGAATCTTGGAAACAGACTCAATAGAGCTGAGAATGAGACCAGCATATTTCCCTTTTGTAGAACCAGGAGTAGAAATCGATGCAAAAGCTGAGGTAGGAGGAAAAGAAAAATGGCTAGAGATCCTGTGAGCAGGAATGATTCATCCGGTAGTGCTAGAAAACGCAGGACTAGATCCTAAAGAATATAGCGGATTTGCCTTTGGTCTGTGAATGACAAGAATGGTGGCTCTGAGATACGGACTGGGGGATATTAGACTCCTCACCAATGGAGACTTAAGATTTCTTCACTCATTCCCTGAAGCAACAACGATTTAGTAAAAAACACATAACAAAAAGCCTCGCTGTGATAGCGAGGCTTTTTTTTATTTTGTATTCTTATTCATCATCTATAGCTCTAAGACCATATGATACTGTAGAAACTTCTCCATTTGGTACTCAATACCAATAATACGATGAGTCAAACAGTTCAAGATCACAAGTGGTTCATGCGTCGTATTCGTTAAGGGTATCGATTGCAAAAGCTGAATATGCAAGAGACTCGCGTCTATTGAGTCAATCGTTATCCGATACTGCATACAGTTGAGCAATCTTAGTGTCAATTACAGACGCTGATATTCACTTAAACACGAACATTCTTCTAATCAAATCAATAAACGTATTTTCTGATACTATTTGATACTGATCAGTAACCGTAATTTCTCTTTCTATGTCTGTGAAAATTCATCTAGCATTAAGTGCAGCAGAATGAGGATGAATTTGATACACTCATTCAGCCTGTCCTGCGGCGAATAATCACATTCTGGTAAAGATCTTAGCGGTATCCTCTCGAAGTACAGGTGCAAGTGGTTCAAAATTGATATTATTATTAGATCTTCAGTTATATAAGCAGGCATAATCTTGCACTAGTTCGAGAGCTTTGATTTCATCAAGAGCCCATCTAGTAGTGTCAAATTTACTTGGAAATCATTCTTTATTTGGGCAATTTTTATAATTCAATTCACAAGTCTCGAAAGTATCTGTTAGCTCAATTGAATTTATATTCTCTATGACACTTAGGATTTCTGGAGCAGAATTAAACACATTGATGTCATCTCAGGTTGTTGCTCCACTTGTTTCTGAACCGCCAGTGGTTCCTTCTCCTGTTGTTGTTCCACTTGTTGTATCTCAATCTGTTGTTCCACTTGTTGTATCTCAATCTGTTGTCGTTCCGCTTGTTGTATCTCAATCTGTTGTCGTTCCACTTGTTGTATCTCAATCTGTTGTCGTTCCACTTATGGTATCTCAGTCTGTTGTTCCACTTGTCGTGGTTCCACTGGTTGTATCTCCCGTTGTTCAACCAACTTCAATCTTACAATTTAAATCGCACCCATCTCAATTATCATTATCTCAATCGTCACATTCTTCTCAAAGATCTGTACGGAGTATTCAATCTCCACAGTAATTATCTCATCATGTTCAATCTGTTCATCATGTTGTTTCTCCGCCTGTTTCTCCATCTGTTGATCCATCTGTTGATCCATCTGTTTCTCCATCTGTTGTACCGCAAGTATTATTATCTACATGATCACAGATTCAAGAATTACATACCGTATCAGTACAGATGTCTGTATCTTCCGTGCAATCTGCTGCGGTCGCACATACTACTACTATTGGAACAATTGCACAGCTAGAACTACATCCATCATTCTCATCTATATTTCCATCATCACAAGATTCTCCCGTCTCGATAATTCCATTTCCACAACCTGGAGCACAAGTATTGTTATCTACATGCTCACAGCTTCAAGCGATACAGATCGTATCAGTACAGGTACTTGCATCTGGACTACAGTCAGCTGGGACTGAACAACTTTCTTCACACACAGGAGCAGGATTGTTGTTATTTACTTCTACACATACTCATGACTCACATACAGTATTGCTACATACTTCTCATGCATCTACACATCCACCAGCAGAAGTACAACTCACACAGCTTGGATCATTTGTAATATCTACCTGATCCAAACAGATTCATGCCACACAGATCGTATCTGTACAAACATCAGGGTTTTGCGCACAATCATTGTTTGAAAAACAGGTTTGACAGCTCGGATCCGTTCATCCATTTGCTTGATCAACGCATACTCATGCGTTACATACCGTATCAGTACAGACATCTTGATCTGGATCACAGTCAGCATCTACTGAACAGGATTCACAGCTTGGGTCATTATTTAGATCAGGCAAATGTTCACATATTCAAGAATTACATACTGTATCAGTACAGATATCTTGATCAGGTGCACAGTCTGCCGCGGTCGTACATGAAACTATTATTGGAACAATTACACAGCTAGAACTACATCCATCATTTTCAACTTCATTACCATCATCACATGCTTCTCCATTATTCATAACTCAGTCTCCACAAACATTTAAGATACATGCATTATTACAAGCATCAAATGGATCAGTGTTTTGATCATCACATTCTTCTCCATTATTTATAATTCCATCTCCACAGAAATTATTTTCACAAGTATTACTACACGCATCATCGTTATCACTATTTCCGTCATCACATTCTTCTCCTGATTCTGGTATTCCATTTCAACATTCTGGCACTACAACTGCATCAATACAGACATTTAAAGCCAGAGAGAGGTTACATATTTCTCATATCTTACAATCACTATCCTGTACACACTCATTGATCAGACATACATTGTTACAAGCATCAAATGGATAAGTATTTTGATCATCACATTCTTCTCCATTATTTACAATTCCATCTCCACAGAAATTATTTTCACAAGTATTACTACACACATCATCGTTATCACTATTTCCGTCATCACAAGCCTCCCCATTATTTGTTGTCCCATCTCCACAGAAATTTGCTTCACATACATTATTACATGCATCGTCATCTATCGTGTTTCCATCATCACATGCTTCTCCATTATTTGTTATTCCATCGCCACAAACATTTAAGATACACATATTGTTACAAGCATCAAATGGATCAGTGTTTTGATCATCACATTCTTCTCCATTATTTATAATTCCATCTCCACAGAAATTATTTTCACAAGTATTACTACACGCATCATCGTTATCACTATTTCCGTCATCACAAGCCTCCCCATTATTTGTTGTCCCATCTCCACAGAAATTTGCTTCACATACATTATTACATGCATCATTATCTATCGTGTTTCCATCATCACATACTTCTCCATTATTTGTTATTCCGTCTCCACAAACGTTTAAGATACATGCATTATTACAAGCGTCATCATCTATCGTATCTCCATCATCGCATGCCTCCCCATTATTTGTTATCCCGTCTCCACAGAAATTTGCTTCACATATGTTATTACATGCATCGTCATCTATCGTGTTTCCATCATCACATACTTCTCCATTATTTGCAACTCAATCTCCACAGAAATTATTTTCACACATATTACTACATGCATCATCGTTATTACTATTTCCATCATCACAAGCCTCTCCATTATTTGTAACTCCATCTCAGCAGACATTTAAGATACATGTATTGTTACAAGTGTCATCATCAATGGTATTTCCATCTTCACATTCTTCTCCATTATTTACGACACCATCTCCACAGAAATTTGCAATACATGCATTACTACAGGCATCGTCATCAAAAGCATTTCCATCGTCACATTCTTCTCCTGGCTCTGGCACTCCATTTCCACAATCTGGTGTTTGTATTATTACATTACATACATTTGGATCTGATGAAAGATCGCATATTTCTCATGCTGCACAGTCACTATTTTGAGTACATGCATTTATTACGCAGGAGTTATTGCATGTGTCATTAGGATTATTATTTCCATCATCACATGCCTCTCCATTATTCACTATTCAGTCTCCACAGAAATTAGCTTCACATGCATTGTTACATGCATCGTCATTATTTGTGTTTCCATCATCACACTCTTCTCCGTTATTCGTAATTCCATCTCCACAGAAATTTGCTTCACATATATTATTACATCCATCATCATTATTTGTGTTTCCATCATCACATGCTTCTCCATTGTTTGTTATTCCATCTCCACAAACGTTTAAGATACACGCATTATTACAGGTATCATTAGGATCAGTATTTTGATCATCGCACTCTTCTCCATTATTCGTAATTCCATCTCCACAGAAATTTGCTTCACATGCATTGTTACATACATCGTCATCAATAGCATTTCCATCATCACATGCTTCCCCATTATTTGTTGTCCCGTCTCCACAGAAATTTGCTTCACATATGTTATTACATGCATCATCATTATTTGTGTTTCCATCATCACATGCTTCTCCATTATTCACGGTTCAGTCTCCACAGACGTTTAAAGCACATACATTATTACATACATCGTCATCTACAGTATTTCCATCATCACACGCTTCTCCATTATTTGTGATACTATCTCCACAGAAGTTTATAATACATGAGTTATTACATGCATCATTTGGATTAGTATTTTGATCATCACACTCTTCTCCATTATTGGTGATTCCATCTCCACAGAAATTTGCTTCACATATATTGTTACATGCATCATCATCTACAGTATTTCCATCATCACACGCTTCTCCATTGTTTGTTATTCCATCTCCACAAACGTTTAAGATACACGTATTATTACAGGTATCATTAGGATCAGCATTTCCATCATCACATGCCTCTCCATTATTCACGGTTCAGTCTCCACAGAAATTCATAATACACGCATTACTACACGCATCATCGTTATTCGTATTTCCATCGTCACATTCTTCTGGGCTATCTACAACACCGTTACCACATAAAATAGTTGGTCCACCAATTCATCCAGTAGAACATGCTGTGGTCGGATTAGTAAACTCAAAACTCCCAAATGTATCCAAACCATATTCACATACAGTATTATTTGGAGCTGTATAACTAATCGTAGGTATCAAAACAACTGGTTGTGGGATTACTAGATCATATCAAGCATATCAAGAATCATTCCATGTAATATCTACATTTACACCAGCGGGTAGACTCTGGATAGTTCCATCTAAGGTACCTGATGCAGTTATATTTGGTGATCAATTAGGATTAATGCATCACTGTATTGGGGTTTGAGTAAAACTCACATCGATTTCACTTGCATCTACACATCCACAAGGCAAGTACGTTACCACTACAGAAGCAGGGTCACTCGTACATGAAGTGAGAGGATCAGTTGCTGTAACTGTATAAGTTCCTTCATCATTTTGATCTACAGATAAGGTTGGTCAAGAAATAGTAAGACCATTTCCAGTCCATTCATAAGACGATCATACAGGTGCTCAAGATGCTGTTGCTGATCCTGTAGGATTATCACAAGTAAGAGCTATTGTTGAAGTATCTACAGAAATAGTCGGTAAAATCGGTTCATTGATAATCACTTCCACATCTGCAGAACATGCGACAGGATCGTTATTTGTATTTGTATAATTTACTCATGCTGTATAGGTCGTGGTTCCAGCAGCCAGTCAACTAAGTGTAATCGTTGCAGATCATCCTGCGAAGGTAGCAGACTGTCCACCAATCGTAACACTCTGAGTATCAGGAATATTTCCTGCGCTCACCGTAAACTCTACTTCTCAGGTATCTATCGAACAACTCGTGTCATCACTGATCACTGTTGCACTAACAGCAAAACCATCACATTCATCACACCCTTCGGTGATCTCATATCACTGCGACACACTACATGAAGCGCCATTGACCAAAATCTCCACGGTCCCCGCTCAGATTCCAGCGGTCAAGGTTGAAGGAAGAGTCGAAGCAGTAAAGGCATTTCACGCAGATGCATTATTCAGCATCACTTGATAGGTGGTTGTTCAATCATCTCCAGCAGGAAGCGTAAAGTTGACTCATAGATCACCAGTAGTCACACCACAAGCCAAAGGAGCAGGCTCAGTAAGAGAAAGTGCAATTCAAGCACAGTCAAACGGTGGTAAATTACATGATTGTGGCGCTGGATCTAAAGTAGTAGTTAGATCCCCCTCACAAGCATAATTCGTACCATAGTTATAAGAAAAAACATAAGGCGAAGCTTGACCATCCAAATCAGTAGCAATCAAAGTATCATTTCAA
>CALGNI010000014.1 GCA_937958645.1 Candidatus Absconditabacterales bacterium | reverse complement strand
GAATTGAACAACTAAAAAAGCACCTTTATCTTACGATTTTGGTGCTTTTTTCATACCCAACCTGTCAAATTAAACTTCTCAAGATACAGTTCTTCTATATGATTTCATTGTTTTTTCTCTTTTTTGGTGCCGAAGGTTAGTATTCCCAATCAACATCCCTCACTCCCCGTCTCCATTTCAAACTTCATTTCATGCGAGTTTTTACAAGAAAAAATGGAGCAATTGCTACGACAGTCACATATAAGAGATATATCAGGAGATTCTTTGTCTCTGGAGTCTCTGTATCACCCAAAATGAGTGGTGCTCATATGATTACCAATGCAACGATTCAGGCCGTAATCATCCATCACTCTCGAGAAATCGGAACCAATCATCGACCATACACCTTAGGTGCGAACCACATTTTTTTCTGTTCAGTCATAATGAAAAATTAATAAAACAAACCCATTTCTATCTATTTTGCTTGATAATTTTCATCATTGTTAATTCTTGATTTCATCATCTAACATCTTCATTAAACAAGGTTTTATTGATAGTTTTTCGCATCAATGAGAGGGTGAATTTATTTTTCTCCGTCTGCATTTCATCAAACTCTTGTGCTAACATTGTATAAAGTGCAAGTTTTATCTCGTATCTATCAGACATATCAGAAGTCTCGAACCTCTCTTCGACGCGTGCTACGATTCTATGAATCTTGGGAAGCATGGATATTGCATGATCTACATACTCATCACAATAGTACAGTACGAAATCAGCAGTAGCGCAATACTCATAGATAAATCCATCAAGCAGGTCATAATTATACTTCGTAGCTCAGCTGTGTAATGAACTATAATCAGAAAAATCAATACGTTCCTCAGGTTGTATAAGAGCATAGTTCTGTAGCGTGGTGCGCTCTGGAAGAGAAAATCAAAGAACTACTCATCCAGAAAGTCATAATCATAGCGCAATCACTCATCTCAAATAAGATCTCATTTCATGCATTTAAAGATAAATCACATGCACCATACGTTTTAGTTTCAAATATTTCATTCAAATTCTTGATCACTCCATTGTTCATCATAGTACGTAAGTGAGTTGGCAATATCGCGATATCTAATATTTCACCAAAAATAGTGGTAATGCAGATGAAGAATTGATTTGATTCAATCAGTATGTCTTAGATATGAACAGTATTCGCTTTCCCCAAAATACTGCTCTAACCATTGTTCTGCTTCTTGCTTTGAGAGTACTACTTCATCGGTCAGCTGTGTAGTTTTTGTCACATGAGCTTTGGGAATACACAGTAAGTGTTTTTTATAACGATGCACTCCTCCACAGGGTTTTGAGGGATAGATAATCATCCAAGACTCATTTTCCCGGAGTAGATGATCCTTATATTTCTTTTGAGGAGAACAAAAGGGACATTGTTTTGCTCATTTATCTTTTGGTCTTATTCTTTTATATTCTTCATTAGAAACAAAATGCATAAGATTTCAAAAAATAAAATCTGTACGAAAAAATACTTATCTTCTACTCACCAAATCAGTTCTCCTGTATAGTGTCAGCTATTTCTTTTCCTCATTGTTGAACAATGAGACCATCTTGTAAGACCATCACCTCATCTACTTTCAGATACTCAAGTATTGTGAAGTAATGGGTAATGATAATAAATGAGTTTTCTGGGCTATCTAATTCCTTGAGCAACCCAGCGACTGATCTAAACGCATCTACATCAAGCCCACTATCTACTTCATCAAGGATGATATACTTTGGTTCCAATATTTTTACCTGAAGAATTTCTATCTTTCTTCTTTCTCCTCCTGAAAATCCTACATTGAGATCTCTCCACAAGAATTCTTTGTCGATTCCAAGTTCTTCTAGATGAGGAAGGATAATTCTTTTGAACGAAACAAAAGATTCCTTTTTCTCCCAACGAGAGTTATAGATGGTACGAAGAAATTCAAAGAGCTTTACTCCTTTTACTTCTGGGATACTCTGAAAAGCTAGGAAGATTCATAACTTAGCTCTTTCATCCGGCTCCATTTCTAGCAAATCCTCATCATCTAAGCTCACAGTTCCTTTTGTAGCTTCATAACTAGGATGTCACATCAAGGTCATCGCAAGTGATGACTTCCCAGATCCATTCTTACCTAAGATACAATAATTTTTTCCTTGCTCAAAGGTCATACTCACACCATTTAAGACTTGTTTTTCTTCTACTTGTACTACGAGATTTTTTACATGTAACATAGGATTCTACAATTTTTAAAATATGCAATTTATACTAATTTTCTTCTGTCAATCAATGTGAGAAGTGAATTTTTACAGAAATTTGACAGATGAGGAGTATTTTTCTATACTTAAGTTACTTTAATTTACGCAGCATCATTATGGAAGAATTTGGAATTTACGAAAACGACAATACCTATCAAGATAAATATATTAATGACAATCAAGCTGACTCAATCAAAAACATTGATCTAAAGCAATATAGCAATCTTGATACAAAAGTTGCATTAGCATGACTTTTAGAAGAAATCGATGGCAAAAATAATCATGATTGAGAGTTTACTGATAGCAACGATGATCAATTTGATGCTTGGCTCAATAACTCAGAAGAAGACCAAGAAAACATATCAGAAATGCTTGTATAACAATTATAAGAGATCTCAAAAATCCTCAAATATTCCATCAGCAAAAAACTGATGGAGGGCGTTTCTTGTAGCTAACAATGCAGTGACTCAGGATCTTCTCCTTCTAGGACTCAACTGCAATCATAAATTTTTGATAAACGCATAGTCTCGTGTAAGTACGGTTGATACTTTTTCTCATTGAATCACCTCTCCTAACATGCTTGCAGCTGCAGTAGTTTGCATCTGCGCTGGCCCCTCTCGTGATCGTTCTTTGATAACTTCTCAGTCCAGACGAAGATATACCGTCAGCTCATCACCACATACTGAATTTGCTTGAATATAAGAGAAATCTGCATCATTCATGTGATACTTAGCTATGGGGTCTTTGGAATATGCTTGCAGCAGCATTGCGGTTTCGGACATATCAATTAGGAACTAATCTTCGATAGCAATCTTAGCACTTACGATTTCAGAAATTTCTTGAGTAATTGCTCATTGACGGGCTTTATTGAAGTTCAATTTTAGTTTTTTACTAAACTCTGTAGCATTGTCTTTTGCGTTTTTCATTGCGATCATACGCGCTGCGTGCTCACCTGTTTTGTTTTGGAGTAACGCAGAAGAAATCACATAGTTTCTAATCTGTCTTCTAAGTTCTACAAGGTACTCACCTACACTTGGCTCTATCATGAGATCTTTATTTCCTAGTTCTGGTTGTGAAATTTCAACATCTATGTCTTTCAAAAATGCTTCGAACGACTCTTGCTTGAATGGATACAATTCTATCTTCGTAGGGATCTGAGCGATACTGTTTTTGAAGTAATTGAAATAGAGATTTACTTCTGAGTACTCTCCACCAGCAAGCGCTGTATCAAAAAACGTATACAAAGGAAGGAGATCTTTTTCTGTGAATTTGTCTCCCACATTTAATGATCATACAATATTTCCTCCTGTTCTTTTGAAATACTCCAATCACTTTTTTCCTACCACAAAATAATCTGAATCTTTCTCGGCCATCTCTTTAGAGATCTTTCTCAAAAGCTTTGAGTTCAATCAACCACAAAGACCTCTTTCTGAAGTGAATGCTACAGTCAAAGATTTGGTTCCTGTATTGTTTGATTCACCAAAAATCGAATGCACCCCTCATACCGTACTTACGATATTCATCAGATCCACTAGGTATTCTTTCAAAGAGTCAGCTTGCCCTTTAAGTTTTTGAAGTTTCACTGTCGATACCACCTCCAAGGCTCTGGTTATCTTTTTTAGATTACCTACCGATTTTATCTTCCCTTTTATCTCTCTTAAATTAGCCATGATTAAAGTTTAAAGTTTAAAGTTTGAAGTTTAAAGCTAAATATAACTCTCAGCTTAAACTCTTCTAATACTTTTTCTATTTCTCTCCCATCACTCCTTCACAAAACGTAACCACATCTTGATCTACTATTTCAAATTCTGTTCCTACTGCATCTACATAGTAAATAGTTCATTCATAGAGCGATTCATAAGAAGAGGTACCAAATAAACTATCATCTGATCACTCTAGCGCAGTAAGCAAAGCATCTGTTCATTGATATGAAACCCAAATGAGTCATGCAAAAACCATTCAAATCGCTAAGAGCAAGAGATTTCGGACGGAATTACTCCACATGTCAAGGTCGATTACTTGCTAAAAAAACATCACTTTCGTATACTTTTGGTAGTATAGGAAAGTAATTTTCCATATCAATTACATTTGTTATTAAAAAACATGGATAAAATACCTGAACTAGCTGAAAGAATTGCAATTTGGGACCTTGATGGAGACACCAAGGAAAACATCGCCGTATCAATGATCGATGATGTGACCACCAGTATTGAGTACCGATCTCAAATGCTCCTGTCAGCCTTGATTGCTACCCTATGACTTCTGATCAATGCTACGCCTGTAGTGATTGGAGCTATGCTTATTGCACCGATCATGAGGCCTATTCAAGGGGTTTCTTTTGCGGTAGCTACAGGAAATCATAAACTTTTTGTGAGATCTCTCACTCTTTTGATAGCAAGTATCGTAGCAAGTGTTGCCCTAGCTATAGTAGTAACCTGGATCATTCCTCTTACCGAAGTAACTAACGAGATCGCTAGTAGAACACAGCCTACCCTTGTAGATCTTGGTATCGCGTTTGCATCTTGATTAGTTGCATTTCTTGCCTTAGGATACAAAAAAATGACCGCTGGTCTTGCGTGAGTTGCAATGGCAGCATCGCTAGTTCCACCACTATGAGTGATTTGAATTTGAATAGCGTTTGGTAGTTGGTCTATAGGTCGAGGAAGTACGCTTTTGTTCATGACCAATCTGGTAGCAATTATTATCGGGGGGATCATTATTTTTTATGTTTTTGGGTTTTTTCCAAATCAAAAAAGTGACCTAAAAAGAAGTATCTTTAATGTTGGATTTATTCTCTCAATATTGTTTTTACTTGGAATTCCTCTTACTTCAAGTTTGGTCAATATCACGAGAAATATCAGCAACGAAAATACTATCAGAGGTATTACTAAGAGCTTTTTGAACGATATCGATGAGAAAATTCGTGTTGAATCGTTAGATATAGAAAGTATTGCTGGCGCGAGAAATATTTCGCTTTCACTCAAAGTACCCACCGAACAGCTTGATCAGTTTACTGACGAAGGAAAACAACAGCTGACTCAAGATCTTGCTGCCGCACTAAAAAAAGATGTTGCGCTAGATGTGAACTTAATTCCTATTACTTCGGTGACTGCGAAACAAGCAAAAACGCTCTCACCTGAAGAGAAAATTCGTCAATACGTAAAACTTTATCTCAATGATATGTACGAGTGAGATATAAGCCTTTTATCCACAGATTACTTTACTGATAGTCAACGTTTTACGCAGTTGACGCTATATACAGAACTCAAGATCAATAACAAAATTGCTTTCAAAAATGAATTGCTAGATCATATTCAAGACCAAGAAGACCTTGTGGATATCCTCTCCCTTCAGCGACAAGAAAATTGGACTGAACCAGAAAAAGTAAGAGAAGCTAAAGATGATGATATGGATATTATCAGACAATCCTTTGATAATTTCTTCTCCAAGAGGACGAGTATAAATAACTTAGATCTTATCTATGTTTCAGGAGTTACAGAATCAGAAAGAGACAAATTACTTATTGCTTTGAATCTTACAAGTACAGAATCTAAAGCTGCTCTAGAAGATAAGATCGAAGACCGAAAAAATACCCTACAAGAACAGTTTGCAAAACAAGTGAATATTGAATTGGTGGTTGAATTTTTAGATAGTTTGAGCTTTTAGATATGATCTAGTGCTCACAAGAAAATCAAGAACCATCCTCTAGCACTACACAATCATTTTGATACAGTTCATCATGACGAAGCTGTATGATTTTTTGTCATTGTGAATAATACTCGCAGTAGTATTGATTACCGGTATTTATCGCCTTGATATCATCGATATTCAGTGGATTCAGGACTGCTTTTCGTCACGAAGCTGATCAAATGGGTCCTGCTTGTTCATAGTTGGTAGAACGGAGGCCTGATTGGATTGAGATGATGGTGCTAGCCTTCTCAGTGACGGGATTTGCAACGATAACCCCTTGATTATTCATCAGCTCTTCAGCTCGTGGACATAGGTAAGTAATTCAATCAAATGATTGCGTTGAAAATCATTTGGCAGGAGAGATATCTCCTTTTAGTTTTGTGAAAAACATTCAGACCAATATTCCAAATGAGATACATCAGATGATCAAAAAAAATGATCTTTTATTCATGAGAGTTGCATTGATAAAATAAATTATTTCCTACTAAACCTAAACATCGCCAGAGATTTCATGACCCTAGTATCTTGTAGCTTTTTGGCGTCAAACATAGTGATACAAATTCATCCAACCAGACAAATTGATCAGATCAAATGATACCATCACAGAGGTTCTGAAAGAAAAATATAGGCAAGCATGATCCCAAATAAAGGGTTCAAAAGATTGAGTGATCAAGCCTGTGATACAGGGATATATTGCAATCAAGAATACCAAAGATATTGAGAAAAAAAGACAGGGATCAACGCCAATCCAAGAAAATACATCCAGGTTTCTCAAGCAAATCAGCTGGATAGATTATGATCTATATTAAATAAATAAGGCACAAACAACAAAAAGAAAAGTACCCCTATTCAGTTTCTAATAAAGATGGCTAATTCAACATCGATATCTTCTAAGTATTTTTTGAATATCGTATGCCCCATTGCAGAAAAAAACGCAGCAGCTCAAACCAACATCACTCATGCATCCAGTCCAAATCATGAAGCAAATCATTTGGTAGTGATATAATACACCCCAAAAAACATAACACAAGTTCAGAGCACTCGCCTCCAAGTCACTTTCTCTTTCAATCGGACAAATCAGATAATTCCCATGAATATAGATGAGAGTCTTGAAGTTACAATCGCATTGGTAGCTAAGGTCTCACTTAGGCCTTTCATATACAGCAAAGGCGCCAGAATACCAGAAAATATTGCAACGATCACCATGATTCAGATCTTTTTGTTGGGAAAAGCATACATATGCTTAACCTCTGGAAATAAACCAAAAAACACCACTGCAGCTATCACAGTAAAAATTTGTGACCAAAGTATCACGGTCTCAGGTATTGTTCGCTGCAGCAAGAACTTACTAAAAATCGAATAGGTTGACCCAAACAAAATCGAGAATAAGATTGCAGTTATTCACCAGGTGCGGTTATTCATTTTCTCCACTATTTAAAAACCAAACTTCAATTCTTTTAAGGGTTGTTTCACTTTGATCTGATGTTTAGCTCTTAGGTACATTGCACCCTTGATGATTTTTCTTACTTGAGATATCTCTTGTGAGAGTTCTTTATTGATGTATTTTTCTCATCCCAATGGTCGGTATTCAAGATGAATTGATCAGTCAACTTGTCCAAATTGTTTCATTTCTTGTCGCACCCATTCACTGACAAACGGTGCAAATGGCGCTGCCAATTTGAGATAGATACTCAGCACTTCTCGCAAGGTCCAATATACTGCATGTTTATCATCATCCAGTCATTGCGCCCAAAATCTTCTTCTACTTCTTCTCAACCATCGATTGGTCAACTTATCCATAAATCACATCAATACTTTGGTTGCAGGTTCTAGATCATACCCCTGTAAGTGACCGTCCAATTCATCCATCATGGTATATAACTCTGACAGGATTCGTTGGTCGAGTTCGTTGTGTATTTTGACTGTAGGGAGTTTCACTATTTGAGTAGATAACAATTGATATTCCTTAGATCAATGCTTATTAGAGACTCAAAACAACTCATTCCAAAGATATAAAAATCTCCATCTATGACTCACAATCAACACTCTCTTTCCAGAAAATTCCTGTACTAGATCTTGGTAAATCTTACTACAAGTTTTTTCATTAAATCAATCAACTAGATTATCTCTTTCAATTACTTCTATCTCTTTTCATAAATAATTGCTTATTACTTCCTTCGCTCAATTAGCAGTTTGAATAGCTCTAAGACGATTTGTAGTAATAATTACGTCAGGATTTACTCTTATGACTTTTTCTATGAAGGTTTGAGATGATAATTGTTTGAATCAATTTTCAGATAGTTGAGCATCTCTATTTTCAATTTTCAAATCTCAATCTTCAATTTTATCTGCATGTCTCATGAAGTAAATTTCATTCCCCTCATGTTTCCAATCATCCACACTTGCATAGGTCTTGAAGAAGTTCCATACATTCTGAATTGGTATCACAAAATCCTTGAGCACCTGCTCTACTCAATGCTCTGCAAATCTTAACGGTTCAGCTCTTACTACAGGAGAACTCAAGACATAGAGTCTAAATGCATCAGATCCATATCTTTCTAACAATCATTTAGGATCAGGATAATTCTTCAACGACTTTGACATCTTTTTACCATCTTCTGCTAAGATCATCCCTGTTATCACAACATTTTTGTATACGATATTATCCGTATATGCAGTACCCAATACATGCAAAGCTCTAAACCAACCTCTGGTTTGATCTAGTCATTCTGCGATGAAGTCTGCGGTGGAAGAGAAGTCTTCTGGTCCTTCTTTATCCGCATTCTTCATCCAATGATCTTGAGCAAACGGCATACTTCCTGATTCAAACCAACAGTCTAAGACTTCTGGTATTCTGTTCATCGTCTTTCCGCAAGTACAAGGAACCGTAATTTGGTCGATGTATGGTCTATGGAGATCATTCACTTCTTGTCCGCTTGCTTTAGCGATCTCATCGATACTTCCAAACACTTTTCTTTCTTCACACTCTTCATCTTCACATTCCCAAACAGGAAGTGGTGCTCATCGAAATCTAGATCTAGAAATATTCCAATCTGGAGCTGAAGCAAGACCGTTCGTAAATCTCTTTTTGATCTCATTGGGTACGAAATTGATTTGGTCAGCGAGAGGCAAAGTCTTAGCGGTCAATTCTTTTTCCTTCACAAATCGACTCTCCATCGCACGATAGATAATAGGTTCTTTGGTACGAGGACAGTGAGGATAACTATGGTTAATGGTTTCTTGTTTTACGAGTAAGTCATTTTCTTTTAGTTTCTTAATCACTTCTTTATTTGATTCTATCACATTCATCCCAGAGAAGTCTGCCACTTCTTCAGTAAACTCTCCATGATCATTGACAGGATTGAAAAGTCGATCACGAGCTTGTTCTGGAGGCAAGATAGTCATCACGAGATTGTAATCATCTTCACCAAAGGCTGGCGCTTCATGAGCTATCCCTGTCCCTGATTCTTCAGTCACGAAGTCCGCATGCAATATTTTATGTACTTGGTTATGATAGCTAGGGTCTATATGCTCTGAGGTGTAGTAATAATCGAAGAGAGCTTGGTATGAGAGTCCCACGAAATGACGTCACTGTAGTTCACGCACTACTACAAAATTATCTCATTCTTTATAAAATTTGGATACAAGTTCTTTTGCAATCACAAAATATTCCTTTTCATCTAGATCATATAACATAGAGTAAATAACTTCATTATTTACTGCACCAAACATATTACTTGGCAAGGTCCAAGGAGTAGTAGTCCATGCAAGCAAAGAAATTGAAGCGTCAGCTACTCAAGGCAACTCATACTGCTTGTTTTTCAACGTAAGAAATGTAGCGAAATCATGTTCTATATGATATACTTCATCAATTATTGCACTTTCTCAGTCTCCAATAGGCTCAACTTTAATTGCAAATCCTAGATCGTTATCAAATTCTATCGTACTTACTCGAGCTAGAACTCATTGTTTGACAGGTTCATGATTTACGAATTCGCCGGTATAATCAACTTCATGGTGATGCAAGCGTCGGACCTCTCAATGAGACACTCATAAAATCGAACCAAGATTCTTCTTTGGTACAATATCTACACCTACTTCTTCTTTTATCTCTCTTGTGAGAGCTTGTTCATGATTTTCTCCATCCTCGATTTTTCCTCAAGGAAAAAACCATCTTCATGTTCTGGTGTCATATACCATAAATATTTTATCTTCATGTTTCATTACTCACATTACTACATCACGAGGGGTGTCTTTCAGCTTTAACTTTACCGTCACCGCAGGATCCTGCCTATCCATATATCCTTCTGCGATTTCAGAATTTGAAAGTGCAGTACCAAGCGCTCGAGAGTATCCAAGGACTTTAAACCCTTTGTAAATCATATTGTTGTGATACAAGTCAGCAAACAGATGAATCACCGATTCCATAAAGTCATTATTCATCGTGAAGTATGCATTATTCATATCCACCCAACGTCCAAGATGGTCGATAAATCGCTTCCAGTGTGTGTTTACATCACCTACCATACTACGGCATTCTTCGATATAATTCTGAAGTCCAAACTCCTGCTCTACTTGCTTCTTACTTGTAATACCAAGTTTTTTATTCACAAAATTTTCTGCTGGGATTCCATGACAGTCCCATCATCGCTTACGCTCAAC
>CALGNI010000013.1 GCA_937958645.1 Candidatus Absconditabacterales bacterium | reverse complement strand
TTGCATCCAAAAAGACGCTTTACCTCAAGATCTGATGTTTCAAGGATGCATGAATCTAAACTCACGTCTCATTGCCTCATTTTAGTACTTGATTCGTCTCATCCTCACGTGCACCCAAAAAGTTTAAAGTTTTCATCTTTTATTTTTGAGGAATTACTATGAAAGTTAAAAAAATCTTTGCTATCTGATGAGGAGAAATAGGGACATGAAAATTATATCAAGAAGATGTAGATACTTATATAGATCAACAAATGCTGGATCTTTTGGGAATTGATGAACCGAAGATACTCTTTATTCCAGGGTTTGGGAGAAGTCCAGGCTACAATGAGAAGTTCACATCATACTTCAAAAAACATTTCTGAATAGTTGTCGTGGTTATAGAGGATATTTATTCTAAAACAGGAAACTCATCTCTAGAGAGAGAAAGCACTGAGGCGGATCTTATCTATATTGGATGAGGAGATACGGTATGAATGATTTCTTCATTTCGCGAACATGGCAATGATATACTCTTGAAAAAACTATACGATCAATGAGTGATGATGGCAGGTGTCAGTGCATGAGCAATCTGCTGGTTTGAATATGGTGTATCAGATTCACATCCTACTCAAAAGCCTTATGGTCAAATTAAATGACTTTGATTTCTTGATTGAATCTGCTGTCCTCACTATGGCAATGAAGAATGAAGGAAAGAATTCTTTGCATTAAGCTACTTTGATTTACATACAACTTGATATGGAATTCCAGATTCAACAGCTCTATATTTTGAAAATTGAGTCCCAAAAAGAATTGGTAGAGATATTACAGAAATATTTATAACAACACCATTGAGATAGAACTTATTATCTCGTTGCCTTCAACACCCATCTTCCCCCCTCCAATACCCTACTCCACAAATACTCTCCCGTGACCTTTACGACCGGGACCCTCTGGGAGGGAGGGAAGTTCTTTTAGACAGCACGACTAAAGAATGAAAAAAATCTGATACAGGAGTATTCCCATATCAGATATAAATTGTTAATAATAATTACTACTTAGTATGGCGCATTGCATTAACCACTTTTTCAGTAAATACATTTTTGTCGTAGTCACCAGGAGTAGTAAAATACTCAGTAACTTCCTGAATAGTTACCGCTAACTCCAAATCCTCTTCTGCCGAAAATTCCATATTACCTGTCTCAGCAGACTGAATTGTATTTAGTGCAAGATTCGTAGCATTGCACAACATTACGCCAATATACTGTTCGGTATCCATACCGTCACCAAGCATCATTAGATTGCAACCAGCTGTTCTTTCAGGACACTGAAGACCAAGATTTTTCTTAAGATTATTAATCGCAAGAACTGTATGGTAGTTCGTGAGTAATGCTACATCTTTATAGCAAGTTTTGCTAGCTACCTCTTTCTTTTCCTCAGAGCAACTAAATACAAACAAAAGCGATAAAATTAAAAATACGTACTTCATGATGTGTTTTTTTATATTTTGAGGTTATAATATTGTATAGGGCAATAACCTTCTCCCTGTTTTTATGTGAATACAGTGTAGCTATATATGTAAAAATATCAATAGATGTGTTCGTAACTGCTCACAAGGGCAAAAATCACTAATCAAAATTCGAAACAGCCATTCGTTGCGTTCCGCTACCACGCTTACTTTTCCGGAGAGTTGTCGAACGACGAGCGGGTCTCGTTCGTACTGCGAAGCAGCGTACTTTGTGCTACTAGGCGTTTTTTTTGCTTCGTTTTTTGTGGCTATGTCATGTATGCTCCGCCTTTTGAGTGAAAAATGAAGAAAAGGAAGCAAATAAGCTATATTAGCAAGATTTTATATATCGAAACTATTTCCCTTGTAAGCAGTTATGATTTGCGCATAAAATATTGTATCTTTCATCCCTCTTTATATAAATCAATCCCCATGAAAACAAGCGTATGAAATTCACCTGCACCGAAACTCTTCTCATCAGCAATACTAACAAAGAATGACTACACTATGGAGATCTCTGGTCAAATTGGTATCAAAGAAGGGAAAGTAGCAGAGACTTTTGAGGAACAAACAAAGCAAGCATTTATGAATGTCTTACAGATACTAAAAGACATAGATCGATGATTGGATAACATCACTAAAGTAAGAATTTATCTCACTGACATGAAACACTATCCACAACTAAATGAAATCTATGGACAAATTTTTGATCACATCACCCCTACTCCAACCAGAGTAGCATTAGCAGTAAAGGAATTACCTATGTGAGCGTTGATCGAACTAGATTGTACAGCCGCAGGGAGTAATTGGGAAAGAAGAGAATCGAATTAAGGTGTAATTAAATAGCTTTTTATTTTTGGATGAATTATTATGAGAATTACTATCTGTGGAAGCATGAAATTTGCTAATAAGTTCATCGAACTAAAAAAGAAACTTGAAGAGCTAGGACACGAAGTAGCTATTCCTGAACTAAAAATTGAAGGAGGAGAAGGAAACATATCGATCAGAGAATATCTGAAGAATAAAGCTCAACCTGGAGAAGATCTGACTCGACTTTGGAAAAAGAAAAATGAGGTGATGCTTGAGCATTTTGAAGAAATCAAGCAAAGTGATGGAATTCTTGTAGCAAATTATGAAAAAAATGAATACCTGGTTATATTTGAATCAATACTATGCTAGAAATGTGATTAGCGATGAACTTATGAATAAAAATTTACTTATTAAATCCAGTGCCGAAGGTTGATCGAATGGATGAAATCTGTGGCACCTTGCCTATTGTGATCAATAATGATCTACATAAAATTTCTTTATAATTTCAACTCCATGAACAAAAAGAAGTAAGTGGCATCACATAATTAATTAAGGTGCTTATGTTACTATCCTGTTTATATTATGTACAGTAAATATTACAGTAGCCAGTTTCTTCAATTCCCGCTAATTTACTAGCTTTCTATTATGTAAACCTAAATTTATTAAAACACTTAACCATTAAACATAATAAAAAACACTCTTAATTTTAGCTTTTTACTTTCTACTTTTTATTTTTTACTTTTCCTTACATGCAACACATCCTCTCCCAAATCATCACCCTCACCAAAAATTACGCTAAGACGTACAGAGGAAATATCCTCGAGGATAAATACAATCATTTCAAAGCATTGATCGGAGAAGATATTTCATTTGACCAAGAACACGTAAGGGAATCACTGATCTGCCATGTAGGCCATCTCCCTATCGTAGCAAGTTATCTCCATCAATTTTGTGAACATAAAGATGAGATCGATTTGTGAAGAGCGATGATGATGTTGGCGATACATGATATCGGTGAAACTATAGTAGGAGATATCATTACCGTCAATAGAGATCGCAGCATCGATGAAAAAAAAGAAGAAGACGACGCCGTGAAGACTTTGCTAAATCCAGAACAACGAGATCTCTATCAAGAATATGAAGCAAACCAAAATCTCACAGCAAAATTTGCCAAAGCAATGGATAAACTCTCTGCACAAATCATGGTATGTAGTACAGATCCCGCTATCGAGAAAGCTAGATATGAACACTTCGGATTCTCCCTAGATGATTGGTCAAAATATGAGAAGTATATGAAACGAGATAGTTTCCTTCATGAGTTTTTTCATCATGTATGGAGCTCAGTAAGGGAAGATTGGGAGCAGGTCAAATAAGATCTCCTTGCAATCAACAACTTCCATCAGTATACTATTAGTACAAACTCCTTAGGGATCCTCCTCCAACATATGTTGGAGAGAAACAAAAACTTACAGAATTAGTTCTGTAAGTTTTTGTTTTACAAGACTAAAATCATCTTGAGATATGTATCATATCTTTTCAATGAATCTCTTTCTATCAATAACTCTAATTTGAGAAAGAAGAATCCAGGATGGCTTATTGAAATAATGATATGGAAGACTGAAATAATATGCACTATCTTTTCATGTAGTAGTCATAGGTAAAATCACATACATACTTCATACTACCTTCAATATAATTACTGGTCTCTTATAATCATTACCCTTTCCATCTTGTTCAAATCATACATTTACTCACAAATGAACATACCAAACCTGTCTTTGCTTAGGATAATCTATCAAGAGCTTGTTTCAAAAAAGTCCATTGTTTAAAATCTTTCATAATTTGATACATATCTTTTTAGGCCCATCTTTCAATGGAACTGTTATGAAATTAGTATGAAAAATGATTACCGACGAAGCAAGCTTCGCGGTAATCTTTCTTCGAAATATACATGACTCACTTGTAAAGTTCAGAATCTTTTCTACACTAAAAGTGTCCGGAAATATCGGACAGTTGAAAATGAAAGCAGGAGTAGATAAATTTTGAATAAGTTTAATCCTTAAGTATAGCATTTGTATCACGAATTACTAAAACACTAATATACCAACTTGTCCAATTTACCTAATTCACCCACTCCCCATGAAACAAACCATCCAATTCATCAAAAACGCTACCATCTTCATAGCACAGAAACAGGTGCATATGATTGAAGGGAAACCTGTGAAGAAAGAGAAAGCGATCGGGACCGGTTGTTTGATCTCGATAGAAGGGATACTTCATTTCATCACTGCTAGACATGTACTCATGGACAAGAAAACATGAACCTGGAAGCAATGATTGAGATTGTTGTACAATACTTCCAAATCTTGAAAAAAATATAGCAGCGTAAATCTAGAGAAACAATTCGCTGAGTGAGTCTTTACGCCTTTGATCTGGAACAAGCAAAAGGACATTATTATCTGCCCGATTCAAAACATCTCACACGATAGCGATACGAATATTATCAATATCTCTGAACATCATGTCACTGAATCAGAGATCTATGAAACGAACGATTTGATCTATTGTTCTTATCACCCGGGAATCACAGAGATTGAAAAAGATTTTAAAATCGATCCAGTGATCAGAAAATGAATGATCTCTAGGATCAACGATGGAACGATCTACATGGATGGATTTACCTTCCCAGGAAATAGCGGAAGCGGAGTGTATATGAAACCTGAAGCCAACAACCCTAGAGGAGAATTCGTATGAATCATCTCTGGATACATCCCCTATAGGGATATCGCTACCAGCAATCAAACAGGGAAAACCAGAATCATCTTCGAAGAAAATACCTGACTCTCGGTAGTATATACCATGAAGTACATCAACGCCATGCTCGTATCTAAGACTATGAAAAGATCGTTAGCAAAGATTAAGAAATTCTTCAGAGAAAAGAAATAGTGAAAAGAAAAAACTCCACCACCACCCGAGGGTCATGATGAAGTTCTTATAACTTAGCATAATGTAATACATAAGTCGCCAAATAGGGATAAGGATCTGAACTAAAGATACAAGCAGACCTTCTACTTTCGACCCTCTACTTTCCACTTACTCCACGATATCAAAACTCTCAATCACACTATCAATTCCACAAGCACCAAAGTCCATCACTTCAGATGAATATTTTGTATTTAACAACACTCCCACCTTCTTATTATCTTCTCGATTTTTCAACACTTCAAGCGCGATCGGTGAACGAAATTTCTTAGAAAGCTCTGGTATTTGAAGGCATCACAAAGAAACATAATTATAATTTGAAATTCCATCGAACCTATACCATCTTGGATCATTGGGAGCATCAACTACTAGAGAATATTTGATAGTGGGAGTCATTTCTCATAGCGCATCCAAACATTGCTCTTTGGTCATCGCAATTCATATTGAACAGATCTCCACGATGCTCTTTTTCATTGTTCCATTCAACTTGACTGTTCCACTATATTTTTCATTTCCATCCTCTTCAATCATATTGATCAATTTAGTTCACTCCACTTCAATAGTTGAAATATATTCAGTAGTACTTGTAGTTCAATCTTGTAGCCACGTTACGATAAATCTGTAGGTATTTATCCCAGGCATCACTGTTCCAAATCTCGGACTCGTAAAGTATTCTCGTGTAGTATCTCCGGGTACAAACTTAGTGAGTACATAATGCGACAGATCCCCATATTGATTATTACTAATAAATACCTCAATCTGAGTCGCGCTAGCATCAACAGTACCAAAATATTTATAATTAAATGAATCATCATAGTCCGTATTATATTCTTTTTGAATACTAAAACGGCTATCTCCTTCGATTTCTGGTCAACTCGCTGAATGAGTTCCTCACGATTCCTCATTTTTTTTCATATCTAATTCTAGCTTTATCAAATCAGTTTCTTGCTGATCGATTATCTCATCCATCGCACCTAGCTTACTCTCTTTCTCATTAATTTCAGATTCTAATGACTCAATATAGTCAGCGTTTTCTCCCGTTATCTCAAAAAGATTTTCGATTTGTGACTTCATTTCTGATTCAGTATCTTTCAAAATCTCAATCTCTTGTGCCAACGCATCACGTTCTTTATTAAAGGCTTTCTTCACTGCACTGAGCTCCTGTTTTGTAGATTCAATACGATCATCTTTCTCCACTAGCGCTAGCGACAAATCATCAACTTCTTTTTCCAATATTTGAAAAGTCGTTGGAGTTGGATTGATATAAGTCATATACACATGACCACCACCAAAAACGAGAAGTATTCAAAGCAACATAGGAAGGAAAGTGAATCTCATAGCAATACATAGATAATAAAAATTAAGATATTTAAGTAGTTATTGCGAAAAATCTACCCTTGTGCTTCGTCACCGTACATCTGATACCACTCTGGACTAAATTCGACTGGTTGAAATTCTTCATCGCTTTGCACGCCAAACACGTCAGTAAGCTGATCTAGGTGAATATATCATCCAAGATACAGCATTCATCATCATATCAATGCTCCAAAAATGAATGAAGCGAGTATATTTGTAAATCTCATGAACATACTAAAAATATAAAACCACTAAGGAATCTCTGAAAAGTTAAAGAATTGAAAAGAATTTTTGTTGTTTTCAATTCTTTAATTTTTCATGGCTCCTCGAGGAAGCTTAAATGAATATCGTCGAAGCAAGCTTCTAGGTATTCTTTCTTCGAAATAAGCCAAACTCTCTCTATAAAATACTACCTATTTTTGGGAAATAGCATAAAAACTGTATTTTGCAGAGCTTCCTTAAAGTAAAGTATAGGGATTACATCAAAGTTTGTCAAAAAACGACTTTCTCCAAACCTAGCTTGATCCCTAAGCTCTGATCCTTATACTGTACTTTATCAAAGTTCTTTAGTTATGTATTTCGATTATGCACGATCAAACCTTCGAAAAATACAATTTCAGAGAAAAATTTCCCGAGCATTACCTATCAAATGAAGAGACAGTTACAGAAACCACCACCCGCGCATTCAATTATATTTCTATAAAGTGAGTGGGGCATCCAGAAGCATCAAAAGCCTTCAATAAAGCTATTCAGCTGATCGAATGACTGATTTTTACGATCAAATTTAGACTAAAAGGAAATCCTCCTGAAGGATTCTTTGACTTCAATATGCCTCCATGTGAAGCGTATCGAAAAGAAATCAAAGCAAAGCCAGAAGCAAGAAAGCGAACGGTCTCTGTACCAGTCCCAGACTTCATCACTGAAGATAGAGTTGTTCATACCTGGCGTGTAGCCCAAGCAAAAAGTGAAGAAAAACTTTCACAGATCAAATTCACCAAATGAAAAGAAAGGAAAGTGATTCAGATGTTGAACGTATGAGGATATGATACTTCCAAAAAGAAAGAAAAAACACTGAGAGCCTATGCGAAGAAAAACAAACTTATCATCAAAGGAGACTATCAAGAACTATATCTCAACGACATGAGAAGAACTAAGATAGATAGACTCGAAACGATTCTTCGTTTTGAAGTAAAGTAAACGTAGAAGCAAATACCACTCACAAAAAAGCAGGAACCGCTCCTGCTTTTTTTTATAGCAGAAAGTCAATCCTTTATCTAATTTCATTTAACTAACATTTGCCTAATCAAGATTAGGCATGTATACTTAAGGTTAGATTAAGACAACGGAGTATAGTACTATAGTGTTTTACCTTTTCATCTAAAATCATGGAATTAGAACAAATCCTCATCGCTGGAGAAAAACATTTCTTCGCCAAACAATACAATGACGTCAAACTTGATAATATTGCTAATGAATTGGGGATCAAAAAACCCTCTTTGTATTATTATTTCACCAACAAAAGAGAATACTACATCAAGACTCTAAAATACTCAATGAAAAAATATGTACAAGCTCTAAGACAAATTACTGGTGAAAATCATCTGTGAAAATTTCTTTCTTGGTATCTAGAATACCCAAGTAGCGAACATAACCTTTTTGCTATCGCTGCCCAAAAATGATATGGGGATGACAAAGAGATCAATGCTCTGATCGAAAAGTGAAGACAAGTCATTACAAGCGATATAAGAAGTTTTCTTTGAGAATATAAAATGAAGCCTATCACGATGTTTGTCATTTGTCAGCTCTTGGATAAACTTGCTATGGAAAATTGTGTAGATTGATATTGCTTAGAATATAGCGCAGAAGAACTCACCAAAGAAGTATGTGCAATCATTGAACAATGCGAGAGAAAATAAAGTCGTCATTGCGAGCGAAGCACGGCAATCTCATAAGTATCAAGCCTCACGAGATTACCACGTCACTTCGTTCCTCGTAATGACACTTACTATCCAACTTGTCCACTTTATCTAATTATCCAAAAAATGCAAAAAACTTCCGATCTCTTCGTGAAATGTCTAGAATCTCATCAAGTTGAGTATATCTTTGGTGTTCCTGGAGAAGAAAATCTAGACTTACTAGAATCTTTAAGTAATTCAAGCATTGAGGTTATCGTCACCAGAAATGAACAAACCGCCGTGTTTATGGCTGCGACGTATGGAAGATTTACAGGGAAAACTGGAGTTGCGCTTGCGACTCTAGGTCCTGGAGCTACCAACATGATGACAGGGGTTGCTTACGCGCAGCTTTGATGAATGCCTGTGTTGGTCATCACGGGACAAAAACCCATCAAACATTCTAAGCAAGGTAAATTTCAAGTCATTGACGTCGTAGGGATGATGAAACCGATTACCAAATATTCTTCTGTGATCGTAGATGGCGCGAGAGTTCCATCACTTTTATCTCATGCTTTTACTACTGCTGAAGATGAAAAACCATGAGCTGTTCATCTAGAACTGCCCGAGGATATCGCTGGAGAAATGATTGATGACCACTTCGCTCCGATTGAATTTGAGAAAATAAGAAGACCTATCGCTGATGAAAAAGCTATTGCTCGCATAATAGCGAAGCTTGAATCAGCAAAAAATCCTATGATTCTCGTTTGAGCATGAGCCAATAGAAAAAGAATTACTAAATATCTCGGGGCTTTTATTCAGCAACATAATCTTCCATTTTTCACTTCTCAGATGGGGAAAGGAGTAATTGATGAACGTTATCCGCAATATATCGGAACTGCAGCTCTTACCTCTTGAGATCACCTACATAGTGCTATTGAGCAAGCAGATCTTATTCTTGCGATAGGTCATGACACCATCGAAAAACCTACGAACATTATCGAAAATGGAAAGACAGAATTGATTCATATTAGCTTCACAGAGGCAGAATTTGATGAATTATATAAACCAAGTCTTCAGGTAATCTGAGACATCGGAAACACCATGCGACAACTTTCTGAAGCAAGCATTGATACAAGTAGCTGGGATTTTGAAAAGACCTATGAGCTAGCAAATCAGGCAAAAGCTCTGGTTCATACTCATGCTAAACAACACTACGATCATCCAATCATGATGCCATGAAGACTCATCTATGAGCTACGTGAAATACTTGCTGATGATGATATCATTGCTCTGGATAATGGTCTATACAAGGTGCGATTTGCAAGAAACTACCCTTGTTATGTACCCAATACGCTCCTGCTTGATAATGCATTAGCTACAATGGGTGCTGGTTATAGTTCTGCTATGATGGCGAAGATGCTTCATCCTGATCAGCATGTGGTTGCTGTAGTAGGTGATGGTTGATTAGTAATGAACCTGGGTGACATAGAAACCGCAGTCAAACTTGGAAACGATCTTACCATCATTGTCCTAAATGACAATGCTTATGGAATGATCAAACGAAAACAGCTCAACCATGACTACAAAGATTTCGCCTTAGATCTAAAAAATCCAGATTTCGTAAAACTAGCAGAAGCATTTGGAGCTAAAGGATATTTCATAGATGATCCAAAGAACTTTAAACAGCAAATGCAAAAAATAATTAATGAATCGTGAGTAAAGATTGTGGAGGTTCCCTTTAGTTATCCAATGAAGATCGAGTAGAAATCGCGGTCGCTGACCGCGCATTCCTAGGTGAACAAACCGTACTCTCTCCTAGCGAAGCGGTTGGGACATTGTGCCCCTTGAGAGTAGCGGGCTGGGGTGAAGAAAAAAGAAAGTAAAAAAAAGACCCCTGCAAATCGCAGTGGTTTTTTTAAATATTATGCATTTGTGAGGAAATCCTTACAAATATATCTTTTACTTTAGTACAAGTCTTTCCCGCTCAACACTGTTTTTCCTCAGTACAGTGTCTCACGGGATCGACTCGCAAACTAAATCCGCCAAGATTTACCCTTAATTTTTTTTGTTTTTAAACAAGTCTTTCCCAATCAGTTGCGTATGATAACACGAACCGTTTATTCTACTATATACACAGTGCAACTTCATGGGATCGACTCGCTTCTTGCTATGATAAAATCAACATAAGAAACTTATACAAAAAGTCAAGATCACTAATTTTGTTTCGTGTCCTAATAGGCAATACTTTGCATGAATCACTCTTTTCACTATGACCAAGGTATCTAGTCTGTATGATTAAGGTGTTTGGTCTTTTATTTTTGTGAATTCCTATGCAACAATTCTCGCATATCTTCCATCTGGTAGAACAAAAATACAACTACAGCCTCCAAAAAGACGCTCCACGAGCGACTCATGTTCCTTACCTCACCAATCTTCAACTAGACATGTCTAGTATACAGGATCAGATTCGCGCCAATAACAATGTGAAGCTAGAGGCTGATTTGTGAGGAGTCTTGCGAGATTTTTGTAATATGATCTATACTTTAGAAAAAGAATGATATATCGATTCTGTTTACTCAGTGATTGAAAGAACCCTTGAAACATACGAAGAAAGAGTGAATGGTGTCAAAGAATGACAGGATCGAGAAGCGAGCAAATGACTCCAAAAAGAAAGACTCTTCCAAGAACAAGTCTTGAGAAATTCATAAAATCTGACTCTGATTATTTCGAAGAAAGAATACCAGAAGCTTGCTTCGTAATAGATAAAAAACAATTCCTACCAAGGATACCAAGAAGCTTGCTTCGTAATAGATAAAAAACAATTCCTACCAAGGATACCAAGAAGCTTGCTTCGACGGTAATCATTTCACTTTATTTCTTATCAATATGCGTAACAACACGATCACTTCAAGTATCTTACTCATTTTGGTCTATATTTTTAATTATTTGAGCACCAGCTGAACAATTGGAGAAAGCATGACAAACCTCGCTCAAATATTTCCTTTCCCTTACATGCCGCCAGGATGGACTTTCGGGCTAGCTTGGGGAAGTATTTATCTCGCGTTACTTGCATATTTAGTTTATATTTGGACCAGAGAATGATCTGCATCACCTCTAGTGAAAGAAATTAGCCCACGGTTTTGGATAAGTTGTGTCCTAAATATTCTGCGAATCGTCTCTACTTCTATGGAATGGTATGTTATCTCTGTTGCACTGATTGTTTGATTATTCTTAGTGCTTTGAACTATCCTAAATATTATCCATGAATCAGCAGTAACAAAAAAAGAAGAGATCTTCGTAAAGATACCCTTCTGATTGTATTATGGTTGGATCTCCCTAGCGACTACCATTGTCGCTACTTCACAACTTGTATATCAACGAAATGTTGAGCTTCCTTTAGGAGATACTCGAACTATCGTGGTAGTGTGAACCGGATTGCTGGTAGCGCTCTACTCGTGGCTTAGACGAAAGAACCTTGGTCAACTTGTTATTTCTCTTGTTGCCTTTGCGGGTATCGCTTCTGTATTATTTTAAAGTTGAAAGATCAGCTCAAGTTTTTGGTAATGAGCTTGCAGCTGCATGGTCAAATTCTTCTTGATCAACTGCATTTTGATCAGCTGAAACTTCTATAGTTCACACCAAAGCTTGTTCCCCACCAAGCACTATATTAGTGTCTGGAAAAAACGCAGACCCATGGTCTTCAGCGCCTGATTCTTGAACAATTGCTGACGCCTCAATCAAGTCAGCAGTTCTCCACTCATCTGCCATAGCTCCTAAATATCCAAACAATGACAACAATGCCAATGCTCCGATCAATGGGTAACTCCACTTGTTGCTTCTAAACCAGTTAGTAATTCCACCGAAGATTCATAATCATCCAGCGTCAGCAGATTGAAACGCACGAATCAGCTCCTTTGCTGGTTTTTTTGTTACTTTTCTCGCATTTTTTTTCATCAACCCCTCTTCTACGAAAAGAGTTCTGAGTTCATCAATAGACATATTGTGCTTTCTAGACAAATGTCCTAAGGTAACTTTTTTTAATTTTTTTGTTTCTTTCATGAGATTTTATAAAGGCTAAAAGCTAATTACTTAGTTCTAAGCTCCAGTTGCAGGAAGTGAGCTAGGTAGTGCTACTCCATGTTCTTTTGGTGCTGGTAATGCGGTTTCCATATCCTTCACGAGATCATCGATAAAGTTCTTGGTACTCACCTTATGTTCTAGCAGATCAATCACATCTTCATCAAGATCAGCTTCAATTTCAGCTGGCGCTGATGTTTTTTCTGTAAGTTCAGCTTGAGTATTTTCTTCAAGCACAGCAGCAGCTCAGACCTTTGAAGGATTTCTCATATTTTGTTGTACAGGGTCTAGATCTGCAGTTCAACCAAGTTCAGCTGATCCATGATCTTTATCATTCAACATATCAACACTTACTTGTGTTCAAGTATCCGTAGACATGGTTTCTAGACTATTTTTCGTGTCTATAAAAAATCCTGCCAAGAGCGGTACTGCAAGAAATCATAGCAATCCCCAAGCTAGTCCTGTATGCATATTTCTAAATACTCATAGCTTTGTAGGTGTCCCTGAAGCAACAATTCATGATTCGATTTCTTTTCCATTCGTTGCCGTTCGATTGTTAGTGGTTGAAGCTGTAGATGCTCCAGTAACTTTAGTTGTAGCTCCAGTAACTTTAGTTGAACATGTTCCTGTTTCGCATCCTTCCATCTTTACATGATCAGCTTTTGCATGAACATTCTTGGTTGAGCATGTTCCTGTACTACAAGTAGCTCCCTTTTTTGATGATGCATATTTTGCTGCTCATCAAAGCGCTGTAGCAGCTACACCAGCCTTGAGAAAGGTTGCTTTCCCGTATGAACTCTTCTTCGTAGGACAAGCACCTGATTCGCATGATGATGACTTATGTTCACTAGTTTCCTTAGTTGATGAGCAAGTTCATGTTTTGCATTGCTTTCATTGAACCTTAGATCCCTTATTATAGGTCATCCATGAATACAAGGTAGTAGCAGGAACCCCAAGATGCAGAGCCATTTCTGACAATCCATAGTGATCTTTTGATGTATCATATTCATGCGTATAATTTACTGCTTCACTATGAGTCTTTAATCACTCTCGACTTTCGTGGAGTTCGATTCCTCAGATAACTTTTGACATCATTTCGATATCTATAGTCTGATTTTCTTTAATCTTATACCCATGACTAGCGAGTTCGTTTCTAATAATACTTGCATCTACTCACAGTTTGCTTGCCCATCCAGACAGGGTCAACTGATGATAGTGTTTGCTTGGAGTTTCATCTCACTCATTCCCTCTCATCGCCTTCCATTCAATATCTCCTTTAGCCTCTCCTGTTTCTAGGTGTAGATGATTCCCCCAATCGTACTCTCCTTCAGTCATACCAGAAAGCACGTACTCCAAGGTCTTACCGGTCACCTTGTCATCCTCTCTCACCTTAATTCCACATTCATTAAACTCCTTCTTTAGATCATCAAAACTAATTCCTAGTTTCTTCGATACATCTTCCAGTGAATACAGTTTGTGTTTAAAGTTTTTCATTTTTGTTTGATTAAGAATAAAATTCTCATAAGAATATTATAGATATAAATATTATTTTGTCAAATTTTTGATTACTAACTTTTTCTTCATTTTTTAAATCGAGTGGAAAATAGCTTCTTAGTGGGTATAAAGACGGTGTTTATCTACCAATATTTAATGGGAAAAAAATATAATCGTGGCGTCCATGCGCTTATCCAGTTGGATTGAACAAACACATTTTTGCTTATCAAAAGGTCAGCATATAAAGAAAATAATGCTCTTCATCGAGATCTTCCATGAGGCTGAGTAGAAAAAGGTGAAGATCTCATAGAGACTCTACTGAGAGAATATTCAGAGGAAATCTGAGTAGTACTAGACAACAGTGAACTTGAATCTATCAAAAAACTATGAGAGGTAAATGTAACTAGCTGATGAATAATAACATATTTTCATACAACAAGTAAACAGAATCAAATCATATTATCTCACGAACATACCCACTACCAACGACTCACCCTAGATGAAGCACTACAATTAAACCCTAGAAGAAAAATAATTGATGAAGCTATTACTTTATATCATGCATCCTAACTCCTCCTGTTCATAAATAGTCCAATACAAGTAAAATCACTACATAAAAAGAGCTTTACACTTTCAACTTTATATTTTACACTTTACATCATGTCCACCTTCGACTCTATCAATCCCTACACACTAGAAAAAAACTGAACCTTCACCAGACACACCAATGAAGAGCTCGACGAGATAATTCAAACCGCACACGAAGCATACCTAGACTGGAAGAAGACTTCATTCTCTCATAGGCAGGAACTTTTTCTGAAGTTGGCTGATGTGATGGATGAGAGGAATGAAGCTCTTGCAGCATTAGAAACGAAAGAAATGGGAAGGTTGTATCATGCAGCTACATCATGAATCAAAGGGACTGCAAACCTCATCAGACGATATGCAAATAATGCTGAACGTATCCTATGAGATGAAACATTTGAGCATGATGGTTTGACAGGAAAATACAAATACGACTCTCTCGGGGTCATCTATGGTATCGCTCCATGGAACTTCCCCTTCAATCAAGTGCTGAGAGCTGCTGTAGCGAACATCATGGCAGGGAACACGACGGTGTATAAGCACTCATCCAATGTACCACTATGTGGACAAGCTATCGAAGATCTCTTCACAGATGCATGATTCCCCAAAGGAATCTACACCAACCTGTATAGTTCATGATCTCAATCAGAACACATCTTAGCGAATCCCCTCATCATCTGAACCAATCTTACAGGTTGAGAAAGAGCTGGATCTGCTGTGGGAGCATTGGCTGGGAAATATCTCAAGCCATCTGTGCTTGAACTGGGAGGAAACGATGCCTTTATCGTGCTGGAGCACGAAAATACTGACCAAATGGTAGCTGACGCGGTTGCATGCCGTATCAACAACTGAGGACAAAGATGCAATGGATCTAAGAGGTTTATCGTACTGGCGCCATACTATGACAAATTCGTTGAAAAAATGTGAATATACATGGAACAACAAGTAACCCGATGAGACCCTATGAACAAAGAAACTACCCTCCCTCCACTTTCAAGTACTGACCAAGTAAAGGAAGTAGATGAACAAGTGCAACGCTCAATAGCAGATGGAGCAAGATTGGTTACTGGAGGAAAAGTGCTTGGAGATAATGGGCAATTTTATGCACCCACCTTATTAGCCGACGTTACTCCTGAGATGACAAGCTTCCGCGAAGAGCTCTTTGGACCAGTGGCTTCAGTCATCAAAGCAAAAGATACCGCAGAAGCGATCGCCCTAGCAAACAACTCTGACTTCTGACTCTCAGCGACCGTCCGATGAGACGATATCGAACAACTCAAAGAAGTAGCAGACCAACTCGATGGATGAATGATCTTCATCAACAATCCAGCATGATCCAAAGCCTCTCTTCCTTTTTGATGAGTAAGAAAATCTGGATACGGAAAAGAAAATGGACCAGAAGGATTGAGAAGTTTCACGAACAAGAAGGCGATTGTATTTAGCGTAAAATAATCGAAGGGTAATTACTTGTCTATAAACAAGGACCGAAGGGACGAGGATATAGCTACAAATAATAAAACAAAATATCTAAATTTAGACTCACCTCGACCGCAAGGGCACGAGGTAGTGTATGCACCGCTTTCACGAAGTGAAAGTATTCGCCTAAATTTTTATCTCATTCTTCGATAATCGATATTTTGTTTCGTTCGGATATCGACGAATTCATTATCAATCATGAAGAAGTAGGTTTTCTTTGATTGCCTCGCACATCGAAGATGCAGGAGCGTAGCGACACTAAAGTGACGAGGTAATTATCCGAATATATGCAAAGCTGATAGTGAAAAATTGAAAATTCTGATAATTTTCATAATTTTTTCACAGCAAACAACAAAAAAAGCAAAGAGAAATCGGTAGAATCAGCAAATGTCTCACCATCATCGTAAATTTCATACTCGCAAATCACCTCGTCATCCGACGTTTGACTATACGAACGCTGGCGCGTATTTTATTACCTTTAATACGCTCTTCCATCAACATTTTTTCGGAGAAATCAAAAACGGAAAGATGATTTTAAATAACTTGGGAAATATTGTAAAAAAATATCGAACTGAAATACCCAATCATTTCGATCACGTCAATATCGATGAATTCATCGTGATGCCCAATCACATACACGGCATATTACTATTAAATAATAATAAAAATATATCCTCGCATACACGTACGGACGATGCACTGCGTCGTCCTTCACGTCAGGACAAGGCAATGCCGTTGTCCCTACACAATAATCGTAATAAAAAAACCATACCAAAAAAATGAATATCACCAAAACCTGGATCTGTATCAACAATTATTGGGTCTTATAAATCAATTTGCACAAAAACAATACGCCAAAAACACAACAAAAAATTCTCCCGACAACCTCGCTACCACGACCGCATCATTCGTGATCAAGAGGCATATAATCACATCAGGCGATATATCATAAACAATCCTAAAAACTGGAAAAAGAAATAATTATTTAAACAATGGTTCAAACAATCGTTCTATTTACACCACTCACCTTTTTCTTAAACTCAAACGTATTTAGCCTTTACCTGTGTCATGCAAATCAAAGCGAGATGAGTAATTATCAATCCCAAAGGGAAAATCTTTTTGTGTAAACTCAAAAAGGAAGACTTCTTCTGTTTACCTTGAGGGACTCTAGAAGAAGGAGAGCTTGTGAAACAGTGTCTAGCTAGAGAACTTATGGAAGAACTCTGAGTGGTAGCAAGCATTGGGAAACTCCTTCACATCAATGATTTTTTGAGAAAGAAAAATGGCGAGTCAGTCGTTGATCTCCGATATGAAATTCTGAATCCAGAAGATTTCATGGATATCGACCTCAGCAAAGCGAGTCATGGTTTTGAAAATTCTGAAGTAGGGTTTTATGATTTGGATACTATCCAGGGAAAGTATAAGCCAGAAAGCCTGAATAATATAATTTCTACGAGCATAAAAAAAAGCCTGAAGAAATAGTATGAACTGCGGATACCGCATACTACTTCTAAGGCTATGAACAATCAACTCTCTGTATATATCAAGTTAGATTAGCGAAGTATTACCTAGTACTTTAAATGAATAGCTGCTTCCAAGCCAACATACTAATTGTCTACACTCAATACATATTCTATCAATCACACTTTATTCCAATATTTTATATCTTTTTATCAAGGCAATGCAAACTCCTCAATGACGAACTCTTTCAAACAATACTCTAACCCGTACTATCATCTGTGAAAATTTCGTCAATGCGGTTCATATCATCAATCTCATTGTCCCCAAAGCTGAAAGAGCTCAACATCATCCTGATATACAGCTTAAGAATTACAAAGAACTTACAATAGCACTAACGACTCATGATGCAGATCATACTGTTACTCAAAAAGATCTCGATCTTGCGAGAGAAATTGATACAGTTCTAGAGAAACTAAATAATACACAAGCACAAGAGTCGAAATAATAAGTCCCTTCGGTCCTAGTTCTCTGCCTAACTTACCTAATTCACCCAATTTATCCAATTCACCTAATCCCCATGAAAAAAGAAAACAACAAAGGAATACTCCTCACGCATGATCTCCAAGAAAATCGTATCTATACGCTGTTTACCAAAGAAGGAGAATGGAGATGAGGGAGTTCTTACTCAGAAGAAAAAACCTTCGTATTGTTGACCTGAAGAGTCAAAATCACCTTAGATCTTGGAGATAGAGACGAAAGTCTAGAGATACTCCCCGGTGAACTCATCCACGTCGAACCATGAATCCCTCATGTGTTCTATTTTCCTGAAGATACAGAGATGCTCGAACGATTCGCCAAAGACGCAGTAGTCAGCAAAGACGAAAGACTCACCGCTATGAAATCAGGGGAAGCGCCTGAAGTTACTGCTGGAGAAGAGATATGGACGAGTGAATAAAAAAGTATATTAGTATATTTGTAAGTTAGGGAACTTCTGATAAATTAAAGAATTGAAAAGAATTTTTATTATTTTCGATTATTTCATTTTTCACGGTTCCCCAAGGAAGCTTAAACAAGCCAATTCATTTTTTGCTATTATTCATGAAATATAATTATTTCTAAAATATAAGCTATTTCAGAGCTTCCTTAGTATCTTTGCTCGAGCTAATGCACTAATATACCAACCTACCAACTTACTTTCTTATTCTATCATGCCCTACTTCACTCCCCGCACTCTCCAATTCTTCGAACACCTTGCCGGACACAACCACAAGGATTGGTTTGATGAAAATAGACAGTGGTATCATGATGAGGTGAAGGATCGTTTTGATCATTTTCTTAGAGATTTGATCAAACAAGTGCAAAAGGACGCCCCTGAAATCATGATAGAACCTAAGCACGCCAAATTTCGTATCAATCGTGATATTAGGTTTTCCAAAGACAAAACTCCCTACAAGACTCATATGTCGGCAGTAATCAGCAAATGAGGACGCAAAGACATGATCAATCCGGGTCTGTATCTTCAGGTCGGACATGCTGGTCTCCAGTTTGGAAGCGGAATCTTTTCTCCAGATAAATACCAGCTCCAAGCCATCAGAATCCACCTTTCCCAGCACCAAAAAAAAGCGGAAAAACTACTTGCTGATAGCACACTCCATTCAGTCTTCGGAGAACTCCAAGGAAAAAAAAACAAGAGACTCCCCAAAGAATTTCAGGAAAAATCACTCACAAATCCTTTGCTATTCAACAAGCAATTCTATTTTTTCAAAAAACACACAGAAAAAGATATCCTCAGAGACGATCTCATCGAATTTTGTATGACGCATCGATTCGCCGCAAAACCTTGGAATCTCTTCATGAAAAAAGCCTTTGGAAAACCAAAATAGTAACGCGCAAGCATCATTAGTTATGTACTCACGCACCGGTCAACGGTATCCTAGGAGGGAGTCGATCATATTGGGCATCCACCGGGTCAGTCGCAGAGTTGAAGAACTGGTTCTGTAACTGCTGCTTAAGTTCAATATCTAAGATAGCGGCTGCATTGTCATATATATCATCTTTACGATCAAGAGGATTATTTCCTTGAGAAATTTCTACTCCATCCTGGACACCTCCTCCATCAGTATCTGAATTTAATGGGTCAGTGTTATGGACACGCACTTCTTCAAAATCATTCAATCCATCACCATCAGTATCTGAATTATTAATATCAGAACCAAATCTGTATTCATCGAAATTTTCTAAACCATCTCCATCTGGATCAGTGTCAATCACTTCTGGCTCTGCTTCCACCTTTCAAACTGCCTCTGTTTCTAGTTCTAGCTCTTCTACCTCTTCTGACTCTTGTATGTTAACAATCTGGTAGCTCTCAGGCTCTTCTGGGAGATTTTCTGGTGCAGTTTCCACAACAGGGGCCGAATCAAACAGGTCAACTTCAGCTTCAATTTTTTCAGCAACAGGCTCTGACTTTGCGACTTTAGGAAAAGTTTCTTGTTCTTTACTTGGTTCTTGTTCAGAAGTATTTTGATTGTTTTCTTCTTGAACAACTTCCTCTTGAACAGGATCGTCTTGAATCTCCTCTTCAAATTCAGGCTCCTGAACATATCAACTACAGTCCACTTCAACCTTGAAAGATCCTCAATCCGAAGGATGCAATCTATGCTTAGCATTATAAAATATCGTATAATCCCCATCATCCACGAAATAAGGATCAAAAGCAAAGCTAAAGCTTCCATCATCTCTTACACGAGGAATAATCACCTTTCGGGTCGGACCATCAAACATGATTCTTACTGATTCAAGATCACCCTCAAAATTATCATCATTAATCGTTATCTGTCATTCAAATCTTCACGCACAACTCACTTCTCCCTCCATCTGAATTCAGATATACACCAGCGGCATTTCATACTCCTCTTCATCCTCATCATCATCTTGTTTACTTCTTACATCTACTTTTGACTTATTAACAGAATCGACATGCGCTCTACACCATCCTTCACTATCAATCATTGCATCTTCACAACCAAATCCATTACACATCCCATCTGCATCCTCACAAGCATTCGCATCCTCACACACTCTTTCCCCCAAAGCACCACAAGGAACACAAAATCATGCTGATCAAACTAATCAAGACTCACAAGTATTTCCTTCACACACTGGCTCATCTAGTGATCCACATGCTACACAAATCTCTTCAACTCATACCAATCATAAAGAGTCACAAGCATTGAATTGACACACTGGCTCATCTAGTGATCCACATGCTACACAAATTCCTTCAACTCATGCCAATCATGAAGAATCACAAGCATTGAATTGACAAACAGGTTCATCTAATGAACCACAAGTAGTACAAACACCATCAATCGAGACAGTTCATTCTTCACATCCTTCATTACACTCAGGTTGACCATCTTCACCGCACATTACACAGATTCATCACTGATCCACCAATCATGGCATACATCAGATATCACATGTGGGTTGTCATAAGTCTCAGCAAGCAGTACAGATTCATCACTGATCAATCAATCATTCATCACATCCATCAGTACACAGCGGCTCTCCCTCACTTCAGCATAATACACACACTCATCATTGTTGTATAAGTCATTCATCACATCAGTCACTACACTCTGGCTCTCCCTCACTTCCACATGCTGCACAGATTCATCAATCATCAACTAATCATTCATCACATCCATCATCGCAAACTACTTGTCATTCCATCCCACATGGAGTACAGACACGATTGATTCTTTCTGATCACTCATCACATTCTATAATTTCACAACTACTTGAACATTCGTCTGTTTCGTCATCATTTCCATCGTCACATTCTTCTTCTTCCTCTACTATACCATTTCAGCAAGCACTCACTACTAACGCAGCGGTATTATAAGCAATAAAAGTAGGATCAGCCTTACTTGACAGCTGCATCGATAAGGAATTCACTAGAGCTAGTTCTGCAGTAGTGAGGTCAAATTCAGAAAGATCAAATCAAAATCCCTCTAATGGCTGCGATCTATTTAAAGCCGTAGCAGCTCCTGTTTGAATATTCATACGGTCATTCACGATCTTTCAAAGGTTAGGTCTATCTTCTACAGCGGTCACTTGCTCTCACAATTGATTTCATCAGACATCCTCAAATCGAAAAACAATTTCATCACTTCAGGCTATCGCTCAGTTAAAATAAATGATATCTGGTTGCAAGTCACCAATCACACTTGTTCACAGGTTTGATACCATAAACTCAAACGTTCATCCTACATTATTTGCAAATGAACCTAGGCCCAGACCCTGTATTCATTCTGTAATATAAGGAGTCACATCGTCTCCCGGAGTAGGAAATTCTTGTACTACTGCAGAAAGATCACCATCCTGAAACGCAGCTTGACCAACAAGACTAGCTATCGCGCTTGTTGGTGCAAAAGCCTGATATGATCAGGGCAAAAAACTCACTCATTCATTTGTTAACACACTATCATCTACAGCAGTAGAATAAGTCACTCCTCCAATCTCAAAGGCTAAGAGGTTATGGAAAATATCAGGTCTTACTGGATTTGAATTGTAGCTTGCTTCGTCAGCATACCAATAGCCACCAAAATCACTATGCACTGCATCAATATCTCCAGAATCATCAATCGACATTGCCTGTCAAAAACTCATCTGTATATTTTCAAATGATCACCAAACTCCAAAAATTGCAAGCAAGAAAAGTCATAGAATCAGTAAACGGATTCATTTTCATTCTTCGTATATTTTAGAAGACGATCAAAACATTGGTGTTTCACAAAAAAAACTTCATTTAAATTATACTTATCTTAGAACATTCTGTCAAAAAATGGTGACTTGCATGAAGTAGGAGAATCAGTATTTTAATGGTGTTTATTTAATGGAATATACATGTTTTTCCCCATCTGAGATGATCAAGTTCATGAAGGTCACAAACCGATTTTTTCACGGATTTTTCTTGCTATCAATATTGCAGTATTTTTGTTTCAAGCGACACTAAATTCTGCATGATTCAATGAATTTGTAACCACATTCTGATCAATCCCAGCAGAGATCGTTGCTGGACAAGATCGATATACATTGATCACGAATATGTTCTTGCATGGAGGATGGATGCATTTGATCGGAAATATGCTGTACCTGTATGTCTTTGGTGATAATATCGAAGCAAGTATCGGAAATACGAAATTTTTGATCTTTTATCTTCTGTGAGGATTCGCAGCCAGTGCTGCACATATTATTTTCAATGTAGGAAGCAGCATCCCTGCGGTAGGAGCTTCAGGAGCTATCGCTGCAGTCCTGTGAGCCTACCTCGTGATGTTCCCAGGATCCAATGTTAAGATGCTGTACGTGTATGGCATGAGAACCATGCTCGTCCCAGCAAGTTATTTTCTCCTGATCTGGATCGGGATGCAATTATTTTCTGGAGTATGATCAACAGTAACTTGATGAGGTGAAGGATGAGGAACAGCTTGGTGGGCGCATATCGGATGATTTGCATTTGGTCGAGTTGCAGGAAAACGGTTCAAAAACGATAAAGACCATAATCTTACGCTCAATGGGAAAGGAGGGGAAACCAAGACCGCTAGCATGAGAGATCTTATTGGATGATTGACCGGAAAAAAGAGACCATTTGGGTAGAGAATAATTGAGAGTGGATAATGGAAGATTGATAATTTATTTTTTCAGAAAAAATGCTAAACCTTCATAATGATATTATCTCCATCTTAGAATCAGCTGGAGAAATTGCTTTGTCCCACTTCAACACGTGAATAGATGTAGCACTAAAGGATAATAACTTCACTCTAAATTCTAATTCCTAAATTCTTTTTTTCTCCTTGCCAAACGCTCCACTATTCCTATAAAGAAAAAGAATCAAAATATATCAATCATAAATAAAAGCTTTATTGATTCCGCATTACACAAACCATTCATCATGCTTATTCTCAAGTTAAACTCAAAAATCTTTGAGCCTAGCTTGAAACTGAGTATGCCACCCTAAAAACATTTGATACAAAAGAAAAAAATGACGATACTAAGAGCCCTTTCCTGTTTTCAGGAAAGGGTGTTTTTTTTCGTAAAAAAAGGACGCAAATCATTACGTCCCGAATGCGCTGGTCGCCGAACGCTCGGTCGCTGACCGCGCCTTCCGTATTTATTTTACCTTCCTAAACAACACCAACTTCATCAACTCAATTGCGAACATCATTGCAAATGCTACTGCGATACCTCGCATCCATCGATTACCCATTTCGCTAAACTGTACTACTGAAAGGAATTTACCTAGACCTGGGATCAGGAATGGCGCAGCGATAAGAACCGCTCATCACAAGATTCATAACCAGAGTCGTTTATTTTCGAAGATATTTGATTTCCATACTGGTTCAGTCAAGGTTCTAATAGAGAATACATAGATCAATGACTTAGCTCCAAAGGTGAAGAAAGCAACTGAACGAGCGAGTTCAATATTGTCAGTTTGTTTTAAAATCACTACGAACAAAATAAATCCTCCGATCGCCCCAATCAATGAGACCAAAAGAATCATCTTTTTCATCCATCATGAAACCAAAAGCTCTTTGGTATCTCTCGGTCCTTGCTGCATAATACTCCCTCTAATAGGATCTACGGTCAATGCAAGACTCGGGAATCCATCTGATACGAGATTGATCCAAAGAATTTGCGAAGCTAAGATCGGCATAGGATATCCTAAAATCATCGCCATCAAGATCGCGAAGATCTCAACGAAAGCATCAGACATCAAATACAAGATTACTTTTCTAATATTATCAAACATACCGCGTCCTTCTTCAATCGCACCAATAATGGTACTAAAAGATGAATCCATCAGAATAAGATCAGCAGATTCCTTCGCAACATCAGTTGCATCCCCAACTACAATACCAATGTCAGCTTTTTGGAGTGCTGGAGCATCATTTACTCCATCACCCATCATCGCAACGATTTCTCCTTGTGCTTTCAAGGAATCAACGATACGCATCTTTTGTTCTGGCTTGGTACGAGCAAAGAGTTTTACTTGATCATCTCATCATAAGTACTTCGTGAGTTCTTCATCAGACATCTGAGCAAGATCCGCACCTAGCTTGATATGATCATCTGCTACAGCTACGTCCAATTGCTCCAAGATATGCTTAGCAGTATTTGGAAAATCTCAAGTAATCACGATCATCTTAATTCCCGCTTCCTTAGCTTTTGCCAATGATACTGCAACATCCTCTCTCACTGGATCCGACATTCAAAGAAATCATGCCCAGGTCAATCCTTTGCGAGCTTCTTCCAAGGTAGCTTCAGTCATCGTAGCAGGCACTTCTTTCCACCCATATCCTACGAGTCTATATCATTTTTTGGTATAGTTCACGATCTTATCTAACAATTCTTGTTTCTTCGAATCAGAAAGATCACATCGTTCTAGCAAGAAATCAGGCGCTCCGTTCACAAACAAGATATTTTTATCTCCATCCTTATGCAATGACACGATACATTTATTTTCAGAAGAAAAAGGAATACTATCAATCTCTTCATGATTTTTTTCAAGTGCCACTGGATCAGCACCTTGTGCCATTGACCATTCTGCAGTTGCTAGTGCTACCGCATTGTCTTGATCATTAGCTAGCCAAGCTTGTTTCGCCATTTGTGCATCATCACCATTGGTCATAATAATCTCCATCTTTCCTTGCGTGAGGGTTCCTGTCTTATCGGTACAAATAGTCGTCACTCCTCCCAAGGTTTCCGCTGACAGCAATGATTTTACCAATCATTTTCTTTTCAAAATTCTCTGCATCCCTACAGCCAACACTACCGTCAAAGCAATTAAAAGTCCTTCAGGAATCGCACCTACTGCTAACGCAACGGCAGTGGTAAACACATCGACTAATGACTTGCCCGTGATAGCACCCAATAAAAATACTACCAATACCACAATTACTACGATCCAAGTAATTTGTTTGGAGAAAGCGTCAAGTTGTTTTTGTAGTGGTGTCGGTTCATGTCATGTAGTGAGATTCGAAGCAATCGCTCACATCTCTGTGTCAACTCATGTCTTAGTTACTTTCATGGTTCATTGGCCACCTTGCACGATCGTTCCCATAAACACCGTATCCGTATCTTCTTTTTTCAACGCAACAGATTCACCCGTTAGCATCGCTTCTTGAACAAACAACCTATTTGAATCTACCATCACTCCATCAGCAGCAATCTTATCACCACTATGAATCCATACAAAATCACCAGGAACGATTTCAGAAGAAGGAATTTCTTTTCTTTCTCCGTTTCTAAAAACATTTGCTAAGGGCTGAAGCATATTCTTCAGAGCCTGCAAAGCATTGTCCGCACGTTTTTCTTGATAAAATCACAAGGCAGCATTTAAGATCACTGCAGCAAAAATAATCACTGCATCTTCCATATGATCCATCAAGATCGTCACTATTCACGCAGCGATCAATACATACACCAACGGACTCTTTACTTGCTCCAGAAAAATATCCCAATTACTTGGAGGTTTTGCCTCTGGAAGTTTATTCTCACCATACTGCTCACGAAGAGCTACTACCTCTTGATCATTCAGACCATCAAAATGCACCTTTGCCATAGTTCATCAGTTAAACATAAAACTATAATAAGTATAGTGATGAAGGTCGATTCTTGCAAAAAAAAGCCTCCGTTCTCCGAAGGCTTTATCTAGTTTCTCATCATCTTAGCAAGCTTCCTGGTGATCTTTCTTGTGAATACTATAGCTCAGCCCCCGTCTCTGGAAGAAAAGCTGGGAATAGAGTTAATTGCTCCACTTCAAAATCTGAGCCTCCACTTAAGTGTGCTTGAATTGCTTTTTCGATTCATGCATTTCCTTTTTTTAAGATTTCAACCTTCTTAATAAGCTCTCTATTTTCCTGTAAGGCTTGATCAATAGGTGAGATCACTTCAGCAGAATTAAACAACTCTCCTTTCGCTTCTTCCACAAGACTATCAACTACTTCATCTTCAACTGGCATATCCGCATCATAATGCTCTTCATAATGAATCACGAGATCGTCTCCGTTGATTTGTTCAGGAGCACTGCTAAAGAATCAAGCCTCATCTTGCATAAGCTCTAAGTCTTCACCCGCAGCATCAGCTATCCCATATCCATCAGCATTAATCTTTACATAATTTTCTTTCACAAGATCTTCACTCAATGCTTCTTCAGCACTCTTAAACAAGACAAGTTCCGGTGCACCAAGATCCAAAGATCCTGCATTATCTGAAATACCATAATTATCCATATTAATCTCTACATAGTTATCAACACTCTCCTCTTGAGCAAAAATGAGCATTGAAGAACTTCATGCAAGCAAACTCAAGACAATAAATCCACGAAATAATGATGAGGTCATGGGAAAAGGTAATAAATAAAAATTAACTTATAAGCATATAATACATCTAAATATTTATTTGTCAAATTTTAGCCTACTATTTATCATTGGCACGAAGGAGAAGATCACTATCAACAATGTATGAATACAATAAAAAAACCCCATATCGTTATCATCGGTGCAAGTTTTGCTGGCTTATCAGCATTTTTGATGTTGCGTAAAAGATTATGAAATACCGTAGATATCACACTCATCGACAAAAATGACACCTTTACGTATATCCCCGCTCTGCATGAGGCAATCTTAGATGAGGACGTGCTTAAAGATTTTCAATTTTCTCTTTCCAAACGATATCCAGAATTTAAACAAGCGCGCATCAGTTCAATTAACAAAGATAAAACCGTTCACACCAGTGATTGAGAAATTATCTCATTTGATTTTGCTGTGATTGCAACCTGATCACGTACCAATTATTTTGGCAAAGAAGACTTTGAAAAAAACACTCTCTCCTTACGTTGGGCACAAGATGTAGCACCATTAAACCAAAAAATAAGAACCGCGAAAGACATCGTTGTGGTTGGATGAGGATTTACGTGAATAGAAATCGCAAGTAGCATCGCTACCAAAATATCATCACAACAAACCATAACCCTGATTCACTCCAAAGACCGTCTTGTTGATCAATATGATCCAAGCGTTTCTGAAAAAGCAAAAAAACGAATGACTCATCATTGAGTGCGTCTCATCTTATGAGAAAGAGCTGAAGATATCCAAGAAAATTACCTAATCACCAGCAAGTGAACCCGCATTGAATCCACCTGCACCATCCTGAGTTCATGAATAAAAATCAATGATGAAGAGTATGACGGAGAACTAAGTTTTGATGTGGAATATGAATCAAGTGAAGAAAATGCTATTTATTATGCCTGAGATGTAGCGATTCACAAACTCATGACCACTGCTCACAACGCGATGATCGAATGAAGACATGTAGGAAATTTGATAGCCGATAAGATCGAAGGAAAAAATACGCAGTATCCAGAACTAGAAAGCCGAACTACTCTTGCGTTAGCATTGGGAACTAGAGATGCAATCATCACCAACGGCAAGCGATCAATATCAGTTCCATTTTTTTGATGATTTGCGAAAAATGTAGTCAAAAGAAGGGTCTTGTTTGAATTTAAGAGGAAGGTGATGTTACGAGTGTAAGTGATTGATGGTTGAAAATTGAGAATCTATAATGACCGTCATCCTGAGTGAAATGAAATGTAACGAAGGATCTCGGGACGTTTGATCCTCTCGCCATCCTTCAGCGTTCCTCTGACCTATAGGATTATATTGAATATATCTATTATTCTATCGCTTCGCTCTAAATAAATAGGTATTCAATTATTCAGGATGACGAGTTGAATTTCTATTTTTTATTTTCTAATTTGCAGCTTCGCTGCCTATCTTCCCTTAAACACCACCTTCACCGTCCCGACCAACACATATATATCTAAGAAAATCGATCGATTTTGAATATAGTACAAATCGAGTTTTGCTTCCTCTTCGAACGCAAGCTTATCACGTCCAAACAGCTGTGCATACCCTGTCATCCCAGGCTTGAGTGAGAGAAGTCTTTTTTGTCGATCTTCATATTGTGCTACTTCAAAAGGTTCATGAGGTCTTGGTCATACTAAGGACATATTTCATACGAAGACATTGAACAGATTTGGTAATTCATCTAATGATGTCTTGCGAAGGATTCTTCCAAGGTTGGTAACTCTCGGGTCATTTTCTATCTTTTGCAAAGGACCTTTGCGGACGTTCGCATCAGAATCCATAAGTTCTTCTTTCAGTATTTGCGCCTGATCTCATCCATACTCCTCACCCACACTCAGATGAGTATACATCGTACGAAACTTACCAAACAAGAACTCTTGGGAGTTTTTTCCTACCCTAAGATGCCTATACAAGACCGGTCAAGAACTGTCTACCTTGATCAAAATAGCGACCAGTAGCATCACAGGACTCAAAATCACAATCAGAATACTAGAGAAGAAAAGATCAAAGAGTCTTTTGATGACGCTCCATCGTCATTCCAAGGGTGAAGGCCTATACTCAAGTGCCACCATAGGCCCGATTCTGGATGGAGTAGAAATCAGATCTTCCAGTTGAATCTGATCAGCGATGCGATAAAATAACTGTCCGTTTATTCTTGCACTGTCAGCCAAATCTTGAAGAGATTCCTTTGAGGTCTCTCCTACTGACATCACTATTTGCGCTGTAGCATGATCCTTTTGTATCTGGTATATTTCATACAGCTCAAAATTTTCTCTTACCTGACTCATCAACGCTCACTCTTGTCAAACTAGCGCTAGTGAGTATGGCGATTTTTTCTCATTGCGTGCATTGATACTATTTCGGATTCGATCAAAAAGCGTTCAGATCAATAAGAATCACAATCATGATCGCACCAACACAAACCTAGAGATACCACTCACAAACACATACCCAAATCATAGGTAAGCAATCGCAAACAGTAGCATCAATCGTCGAAATCGTGTCTCCAAAAATTGCTTATAATAATTGTGCAAAGGCCTTTTGAGTTCATAGATTCATTTTGAAACTCAGATTACAAAAAACAATAATACTGCTATCCCAGCAAAAATAAGGGTCTCGGTAATATCTACTACGGGTATTCTTAACTGCACTCCAGGAATCAAATCGGTACTTCTACGCAAAATAATAGCACCCCAAAACAATCAAAAAATTATCAGACCATGAAATACTGGCCTAAATAAACGAATAAGAGAGCGATTGAAGTTGCTTGACATAAGGAAGGTATACATATTCGATTTAAAAAAAGAAGACGAGCTGCCTTCTTTTCATGTTCATCTAATTATAAGATCTTTACAGGTATTTCATCAGGTCTAAGCACTTTGGGAACCGTGATTACCAAGGTATTTTCTTGAGTCAACTCACTATGAATCTTATCAAAATACACATGATCAGGCAATTCTATACGCTTCTCAAAACTACCCCAAAAGCACTGCTCAGAAACAGGAACAATTGATTCCTTCATCTTGGGCAACACTCTTTCACCGCGTACGATCAGGTGTCTATTATCCAAAGTAATCGTCACTGATTCTTTATTGGTTCCTCCCACAGGAATCACCACGATAATCTCACTCGAGGAAGTATATACATCTACTGGGACGTCGATCATGATAATAATTGAAAATTGAAAATTGAAAATTGAAAATTGAAAATTGAAAATTGATGATTGATTGTATAATTTTCAATTATCCACTATCAATCATCAATTATTCTAGTACTTCTCCACACTCGGATATAATCTCACCGCAACCTTCCCAATAATATCTTTTGGGTAGATCACATAATTAGCTCCATCATAACAACTTGATCCGAAACAACATCTGGAATCAGTACTATGACTTCTATTATCTCATGCCATGAACAATGATCACTCAGGGATAGGGAATACTTGTCTATTGCAGTTTGCCAACGTAGTGGTGTTCGCATCTAAATAAGGTTCATCCAGTTGATCGCACACTCCCACATCAGGTATTTCATCATTGATGATTTCTAGGTCATCACCACACAGATACACATCACCATCTTTCACGACCACGGTTTCACCCTCGGTTCCTATCACTCTCTTGATAAACGGCACGTCCTTTCCTTCTGGCACAAACACCAAGATATCTCCTCTTTCCAGCTCTCCATACTTGGGAGTAATCTTATCCACGATAATAAAATCTCCTTGAGAAAACGTCGATTCCATACTCTGTCCCACTACCGTAAACGGATTGAACACGAAAAATCTCACTGTTAGCACAATTCCTATCACAAAAAACAAAAATGCTACCAAATCGAACAGATCCAATAGAAAAATCGCAAACCTCAGCTTCAAAATCTTAGACATTATTTTTGACCACAAAACTAAATTTATAAGTCATAAGTATAGTGAAGTCTGGTCTAATGGCAAAAGGAATAGAGCAAAAAATAGATTCTTTAAACTTCGTTTGATATATTGACATACTTAAATATAGTGAGCTTATTGCTATCATTAACCTAAATTTTAAATATATGGAAACCAAGTATTTACTTGCATTTATTGCTGGAATCATTTTTAATTGGCTGATTCGATTATTTACCCAAAAACTAAAACCACACAACATAACTCCATCAAGTGAAATCAAGAAGTTACAGGCTGGTTCGAGTGGCATTCTTGAAAGAAGATTATTTCAAGTCATGAGAGATTTTATGCTTATGAATAACTATGATACAATCAATTTCTTTGGCTATGATGAAGTTTTTATGAATAAGGAGGAAACGTATCAAACAATTTCAATCAAATCACAACAAAAAAACGTTAGAATTAATATGTTTATCAATGATCCTAGCCTAATTCCTACGAGATATCATGGATTACTCAATATTATTTATCACGAAAAATATAGTAATCATGGAAAAGGCAGAGTTGAAACTTGTGAGAATCTAAATAAAAATTCTGAAAAAGCTTCAAATATGCATATAACTTTCTGGGATACCAATCAAGAATCTCCAATTGAGAAAGGAGTGATCTACAGACTCTGGGTCGCTAATATTGAACATATGGCGCATTCAAATCAAAAAGAATTAATTGAAATGTATTAAGAAAACTTAAAATAATATTTTATGTCGCAGCTAATTGGCTGCGATTTTTTTTATATATTATGAAACAAACAAAATTCAAGAAAAATACACTAACTACTCATTCTGAGAAAACTTAATCGAGATACGCCCAGTGGCAAACTGATGGATGAGTCATGTTATGAGATTTTGATAAGGTATTCAAAGTTTAATTGATTCTTCCTTAATAGCCTCGATATCAGATGCAAAAGGTCTGATAGTCACTTGCTTTCTTTTCAGGGTGTTCTTGGCATATTGTATTGCTTTTTTCTTTTGTTCTACATAATAAGGATCATTTATTTTAGCAAAACTCTCCTTGGTTAAGGCATCTTCAAATTCTTGCTCTTCTGGAGTTAAATCAAACATATCAAAGTTTTAGGAATAAAGTTTTTTTGCTTTTCTACTAGGAAATATAGTCTTGAGATAGATATCATTTCATGTTTTTTCAAAAGGAACAATATGCATATATCCTTCAATCATCACTAAATAAGCTTCCTGTCCTGGATATTTGTTTTGATTCGGATTAGGAATAACTCACATTAATCCATCTCCAGAGATAATTATCGAAACAACCTCTTCAAAAGAAATATTTCTGTTCTTTTTAAGCCATTCATTCTTGTCCTTATTTCGAAAGAATTCACAATCATTATTCTCAAAAGATACATATAGCATACATTGTATGTTTTTTTACTAAAAAAGCAAATTTTTGAAAAAGAAAAACTCCCAAAAGAGGGAGCATTTTTCTTTATACAATGATTATCGTCGAAGCAAACTTAGAATGGAGCATCTTCTCCATCTGCAGCTGGTGCTGCAGGCGCTGCATCTCATGCATCTCCAGCTCCAGCAGGTCTAGAATCTAGGAAGATGAAGTTATCTACTACGACTTCAGTTGAATATCTTTGAGTTCCGTTCGTGTCTTCCCATTTTCTTGTTCTGAGTCTTCCTTCTACATACATTCTCTTCCCTTTAGTTACATACTTTCCGATAATATCAGCAGCGTTTCCATACGCTACACATCTGTGATACTCTGATTCTTCTACCATCTGTTCATCTTTGTTCTTATACCTTCTATTGGTCGCTACAGTGAAGTTAACTACAGGAGTTCCCGTCGACTCAATCATCTTAATTTCTACGTCTGTAGTCGATCTTCAGATCAACATAACTTTGTTCAAATCCATCATGGTTAGTTCAAAAAAAGAGTAAAAGCAATCTCTAAGTGACTGCACCCACTACTATAATTTTGGAATCACGAAAATCAATTGAATTTAGCCTATATTTGTCTATATATCTGTACATCTCGTATGAAAAAATAATGAAATAGGGGACAAAATAAAATAAAAAGTATTTATACATCATATTTCTACTTTTTATTTTGGAGATTTCTAATTTATTTGCCCAGGTGGTGGAATTGGTAGATCTGCGGAGCTTGCGTAGCGATACCCCCGAGTTTCGAGAGGGGTACACGTCGAGACGTGGTGAAAGAAAACAAAAACAAGAAATTTAATAACACGGTGATAATCTATTTGCCCAGGTGGTGGAATTGGTAGACACGTCGGATTCAAAATCCGATGTCTTCGGACGTGAGGGTTCAAGTCCCTCTCTGGGTAAGTTTAAAAATTGATAGTAAAGATCTTGTGATACGAAAGTGAGTGAGGGTTCCACTTTGGAAAAAACCAAAGTAAGTAAGGGATCTACAACAGTTTAGAAGTAATTATCACAAATATAGTAATAATCAGTAAAATGAAATATATAAAAGAAGATGAGATCTCTTAAAGTCCCTCTCTGGGTAAATTAAAGTAAAAAATAGAAAGTAAAAAATAGAAAGCTATCGATGTGATAGTAAAATACTGTGGATGCTCCTTGTGAGGGTCTTTTTTTATATCTCAAAAAAATCGCTTAAACAGAGAACTAAATTAATTCGTCTTTTTTTCGTCAAATAATTCTTTCAGCTTTTCAATTCATCCTTTTAGTCCTGGCTCATAGACAAAGTCTAATTTTCGTAATTCGCTGGTTCTCTTAACATATTCAGATCAAATACTTGTCTTTTCATTATTTTTCTGTTTTTGAATAAAACTTACATACACAATAACGCTTCTGTCAAAATTAAATAAAAATTTCACCTTAAAAACTTATAATAAATAAACGAGTTACTCATTAAAATTCTTTTCAAATTCTATCAATCTTCAAGAAAAACTTCAATATAATCTATCAAAAGAAATCACTATAGGATGCGGCATATATGGATCGTGCACTAACACTTCTCTTGAATCAAAGTTAATTTCTTTAGGAATAATTAGATGTCATCATTTTCATTCATCATCTGAATCAAATCATAACTTCACAGACAAAATAAGTACTTTTTTTTCTCTCAATGATAAATCAATATACTGAATTAGTTCATCTGAATCACTTGCCTCTTCAATATCTACCTTATAAGCATTTCATTTAAGTCAATATTTTTCTCATATTCTTACTAGTCACCAATGATATCGTCAAAGTCATTCCGCATAATATGTGTGGGATTTTTTATTTCATTGTCCATCAGTATATTCATTAAGATTATCGCGATACTGCAGTAAATATTTTAAAAGCACGTTTTCTTTAGATAAAAATTCTATTATCATAGACAAACATGTAACTCAACATACTCTATTATACCAATTCAATGATTCTTCCTCAGTCATATCATCAAAAAAAGGGTTTCAATCATCAATCACAGATATAATTTCCGACTTCTTATCTAATAACTCAGTCTCTTGACTTGCATACAATTGAGAAATAAAGGGGAGTACTTTTTTTTCATATCCTCGAAAGTATTCAGGACTGAATTCTAAAATTTTATAATCTATATCTCTCTCTCAATAATGACTGTGTTTCATCATGATTAACAATTGTAAATCAATTTTAGCTTATAACTTTTAGCTCATTCAATTAACTCGCCAATCCACCTAATTTACCCAACTTGCCCAACTTGCCCAACTTGCCCAACTCGTCTAATTTATCCAATTCATCTAACTTGTTTAATCTAATTCACCTACTCATCCTCCTCATCCAAATCCCCAGCACTACTCTTCGCTTTGATGGCAAAGATTACCACGATGACCACGAAAATAAGAATAAGAATAATCACTCAGATGATAATTCGTTTTGTAATTCCAGAGAAGAACCCTCATCATGAATCTGAATCATTAGAAGAACTTGATCAGCTCTCTTTATCATCAGAAGTATCTCATCCATCTACTGCAGCTCCTCACTCAATATCGTCACCACAACTCTTGGTGGGTACTTCATAATAACGAGAAATGACACAAAGATTCAGGACGATATTGTTGAAGTCTACTTCATCAATATTTCCATCATTATACGAAACCAACGATTGGCTTCATAGTGCATCAAGCTGTACTTTGATTGCTTCCTTATCTCCCAACGAAGATTCCAATGATTGGAAAAACTTACGCATCGTCTCTCTGGTAGTTCCAGAGAACCACGCTAGGATGTTTGCTTTGGCTTTATCATATTCGGTTCATCAAATCGCTGCTTGAAGGGTCTCATCAGTGAGACTCAAGAGCAAGACATCTAACTTATCGCGATGATCATCTGGCAACACCAGACGAGAAGTAGAGACATACTCGTGTAATTGAAGCACAATACTATCGGTGTCGTCGTCATCACTAAGACTTCTTCTGAGATTATCTAACAACAATCCATAATACGAGTCATCTTCTACAATTCCGTTCTCTATATCAGAGATCAAATCCTCAATACGATTCGCAATATCTTGCATTTCTTCTGGGATCACTATCTGTGCTCCAGCCGCATTATCCAAGAAACTAATCTCCAATGACCTTTCAAACAAGACCTCATCCGCTACGTAATAAATCGCCCCTTTCACCTTAGATTTGGTAGTATCAAACACCTTCGATCCCAATTCATTACATAAGATATCTCTATCAAATACAGGATCCTCATCCCCATCACTATCTTCAGTAAGATCCAAATCTATGAAACAATTTCCTGTTTTGTTAAACTGAGGATAGAAATATACCGTGTTATCTAACTGACTCCCTACCGTTATCTTAACGCCCGCTTCATCATTTTGATTTGGCTGCGGAAAAGCTAACAAATGAAAATCTTTTTGTTCATCGGTAGCTTGGATCGTGGTCGTATAGCTCAGAGGTCTATTTCCTAGATCATCTATTCCCGCTAGAGAAACTGCATAGTCTCCTGCTTTAGGATATTCTACCAAGAGAATCTCTGATGCAGTTCACGATCGATTGTATGAAAACTCAGAAGCTGGAGAACAGTCTGGTACATTCACACACAATCTTTGTCCATCGAAATTACCCAGACTCATATTCTTGATCAATGCTGTCTTCCCAATACTATCTACGAAGAGTTGATTTTTTACTCCTTGTTTCACGATCACAGTTGGGCCTTTATCGATACCTACCTTATCTCTGTATTTTACTTTTACTTGAGGGCTATACTCACCGACTTGGTCATAGACATGTCTATACTCATTTTCCTTGATCGCTTCAGATTCAAAAATCCCGTCACCATCAAAATCGATTTTGAAATATCTTTGTTGTTCAAAGTCTGATCTATTTGAAATCACTTCAGCATCCATCCTAAAGATTACTTCTTCACCCACGGTCACATCAGTAGTACTGATATCTAGATCTACGAGTGGAAGATCAACTTTTCCTGGATTGGAAAAAGTAATAGAAGGACCGACTCACAACACATCAGTACTATCCACTCTCCCTCCATCAGTATCTTCAACAATCACCCCAAAGGCAAACTCACCTGCAGTTCTATGAACTGTGAACGTATAATACGGTACATTTGCTGGAGTGATTGCGGTATATTCTCGTTCTTCTGGATCTTTGGTATTGTAATAATATCGAATGAAACGCTTGATTTGACTATCGTTATCACGCTGTCCTGTCACTGAAGCTCTTACCAACAAAGGATCTCTAGTGGTGAGATCGAAAGTCTCTTGTTCTGATTGACTCACCTGAAGACCGGCTCCGACACTCAATGATTGCCCGTTGTTCGTCTGCGCAGCTTGTGGAAAGGAGATCGTTACATTTCCAATTTGGGGCAGATCATTTTCTACCAAGAAATACACTCTATCACTTACTTGTTTAGCACTAGATTTATCTTGTATCGTTACTTCAAGATACGTACACCCAAGCTCATCAAAGTCTGTATTGATACTGCTTTTTTCGAAGATCTTCCCATCATCATTGATTTGCTCTGTGATGAAAAAGTCCAATCCCTGCTTTTCTCCCTTAGCATTGATAGAATCACTGAGAGAGAATTGGAATGGCTGATCTCTGATAATCTTGAATGCAGGAACGTCTTCTCCTTCTACTTCACAGGTCGCCTCTTTGGTTAGATATTGATCAGCTCCATATCTTACTTCATATGCCAACACTGGTCCTTCTTGCTGTCCCATAAAGACATTTCTAGTCACAGAGTTTTCTTCTCCGTCAGCAGTTGCAACGGTAAGAGTTACTGGAAATACTCACGCTTGTTCATACGTATGCGTCAGATTTGTTCAGGTTACAGAACTAATAATTCCTCCATCACCAAAATCTCGATTGTATCGTGTTACGGTTTTATTTGCCTTACTTGAAAAACTAATTTCTTCTCCCCATTTGGAAGTTATAGGATTTGGAAAAATTTCTGGCCTCAAGACTGATTCAACATTTACGGTCTTTTCTACTGACTCGGTCAGTCCATACTTATCTCTTACCGTAAGTTTGATCTTGTGGGTTCCTACTTCATCGTAGGTCACAACGATTTTTTCACCCGTTTCTTCTGTCTTGTTTACGGTCACGCCACTTGGATTAGAAAAAGTCCATGAATAATTCAATTCATCCACTCCAAACCCTACATCACTATCTTGGGTACCCGAAGCATCCAGCACAAACTGTGATGGCTTTTCTCGATCCGCCAATGGCAAGATCTGGAACGAAGGAATCGGCGCACTAGAATCTACCTCTATCTTGCGAATATCAAAACTCTCATTACCAAACTCATCTTCTACCTTGAGTTGCATCGTATACACCCCAGGAAGATTAAACACTCTTTGAAATCATCTTCACTCAAAGCTTTCTATCTGATCTCCATTGGGATCAATGATCGTCCATTGATATTTACTCACTCTACTGGTGATCGAATAAGAAGCAGAACCATCGAACACAAAGTTGGTATTAGTCGTTCACTTTGCAGGGCTATATTTGAGCAATGCTACAGGATCTGATACAGACACCTCAAACTCTTCTCTGATTCTATTATTTTCATTGTCGGTGATTTCTAGACTTACAGTATAGATTCCATTGTAAGGGAAACTCGCTGAGATTTGCCCTGGAGGTCCTTCTCCTTCGTTTTGGATATCAACTCTTTCTTGCGTTTGTTTCGATCTAATTTTCCAAAGATGAGTCAGGATCTTTCTTTCACCCTGCGGACTCGTAGCAGACCCATCGATCACAAAACCATTTTTAGCTTCATTGGAATTAATCTTGAGCGAGGTATCACTTGTCATCCTTTTCCCATTGAGATAGATCACGATATCTGCAGCTTTTGGTGCCACCTCAATCTCAATCGAATCTGCACCATCCAAGATTCCTTCTTCCATATTATTTGAACTTCTGGCAGTGAGATGCACGATATATTTTCCTGGCTCAGTGAAAGTATGATTCACCACAGGTCAGGTCTTATCCAAGGGCACATCTATTCCATCAATATCTCTAAAATATCGAAAAAAGTTATCGCTAGGAATCGTATCATTCGAAGGATCGGCGGAATCTCTAGCATCAAAAGTTACCGTCAATGGTAGTGGTCCACTGGTTGGTTTCGCTTTGATATCAGCTTTCACTGAAAAAGAAGTATTGATGTCCTTCACCAATCCTCTGATATCTTCAAAACATTTACTCTTAAACTTTGCATAATCTTGAGAGCTATATTCTTGAGCAAGAATCCCGGTGATAATTTCACACTGTGTATAAACTTGTTGGTATTGAGCTTGCTTGGGAAAATATGCGAAGACCGTCTCAAAGTTCTGCAACAATTGACCAAACAAAGCCGGATCAGGATCCTCAGAAAGTTTAATCGTCGCATCCAAGGTAGCAAATGCATCCGTCATCTGAGCAAAGTCCTCTGAGATCTGTCGATCTGCATAGTATTCAGAAGGTACTTCAGAGTTCAGACCTTGAGCTGATACAGCAAAAATTCATGATCAGATCATCATCAATCCGCATGTACCTACTAGTTTCACAATTGCTCTTCCTATATTTTGCATAACACTTTATGCGTAGTACTTAAAAATCTCTAGCTTAAGTATAGCGAGAGAGAGTAAAATTGGCAAATAATGGTAGTGATTCAAAGATTTAGCTTGACTATTTTTGAAATCCATTTCGAGTAGTCTATTTTGAATGCATATTTACTTTACAATTTCAAAATAAATTTCTTCTCTCTTTTTATTATCTTCTCAGATAAAATAGTTTTTACCGATTAATCAATTACTTGGTCTTTGCCAAGAATCATAAGTATCAATTTCATCATATGTTTTACTCTCTTTGAAGTTTTTAACAAAGACTTTTTTGCCGTTTTCTTTTTCTCACACAAATGAAAATGTACCATCTTTGTGAATAATACTCTTAGAAACAGCGCTATAAGGTAATATAGTTTTCACTCAGTTAATCACTAATTCAGTTTTTCAATCTCCATTGAGTCAAAAGAAAGCATTATTTAGCTTGCTATCTTTATCAACTCGAATCATATTCGGACCTATATAATCATACTCGTCAGATATCTTATCGTCAACAACAAACACAACCTTTCCATTATCTACCGTTGCTGCATAAGAAATATGCTTACCATCATCAGAAATACGTCACACTTGATTTATAGAATCATACTCATTTCCATGAATCACTCCATTATATAAGACAACTTGTTTTCCATTCTTTTTAAGCGTGGCGGTACGAAGATGATTTTCCCTCTTCTCATCAAAGATAACAGTTCATAACCTAGTATACAAATCACTTTCTTCACCATTAACAATTAAGACCTCTTCTCCACCTGACTTAACTCAAACATAGCTATACAACATATTGCCCTCATATGGTTTTTTTATAAAAATATCCTCATATTCATTCTGTTTTATTCAATTGTGCACTATAGAGTGAGTTGTTTCTTTGCCTTTAGTTTCATTCCATATCTGATATAAAATATCTTTTCAATCTGGAGATAAGTAAATATACATCACATAGTCATATGCTACACTTTCCACCCCATCATGTATCACTGCATAAGAGTCATCTTTTTTCTTAGTGCTAAATGCGAAGCTCTCGCCATTCTCTGAAATAGTCAAAAATCATATCGCACGATCACTATGACGATGACTATACACATCAGAAACTTCAATACCATCTTTCAGAAGAACACTTCATCAATCTTTACTCGCTACCATCAATACAGTTTCACAATCTTTTGAGCAGACCTTGTCTCTAGCATTTATATATGAATATTCTTCTCATATTTCTTGTCAGTTCTTTACGAAGATATGATTACCATTTTCTTTTTCTCCCACAAAAACAATATCTCAAGATTCTTTATCTACAATTGGATAATGAATATATACGTATGATGAAGATGAGACTTTCCGGTCTTTGAGCACGACATATTTTTCATCATCAAGCTGGGCAATCGCGTACTTCAATTCTGGACTAAATTTATCAATATTATTGAATTCAGCTGAAATCTCTTCTCCATCTTGAATAATTATTCGTTTTCAATTTAATTTCTGAGCATAATAAACAAAAGTCTCTCCGACAAATCTTGTAACATCTCATTGTCATACTTGCTTATATTCAGGACTTTCTTCTCCATTGTAAACAAGAATATAATTTCCATTTTCTAGTTGTGATATAAAAACAAGATCACCTAAATCACTAACAGTAACTCTTAAAATCTTATGATAAGATTTTGTTTTCTTTCAGTCATGATAAACATACTGTGTTCCATCCTCGTTAGGACGTATCACTGCGTAGTGATCATTAGAAATAAATAGATTTCTTAGTTCAGATGTGTCATTAACTTGAAAAGATAGCTCTTCATCTAAATGAATAGATTCCTCCACCAAATCCTTCTTGGATGCAGTATCAATTAATCTTGTGATCATCGCTTTTTTTCTTCTATCACTTGCACTATCATCTATGCTTCATATTCAAGACACTGATTCTGTCTTTTCAGCTCTGATAGGTAATGTTTCAATATCTGAATGCATATTTACTTTTCCTTGTCGCACAGAAACATATCCCAAGGTCATAGCCTCATCTTTACAAGAATACAATGGTTTCTTTGTACTATAAGAACAATTCGCTAGACCTGCCGTACATCGTCAGTCACTAGCGTACAATGCATCTTTCAATACCACAGCATTGGTTGCAGGAAAGAACTTTTGACAGTATGATATCTTACCTTCTGGTGAAGAGAATAACTCAGCTCATGATCTCCCATCTTGGTCTGGGACTAGATGTATTGCAGCTGTATTTCATGCATGCTCACGAAAAAATGGAAATACTTTATAAAAGGTAGTATCAGAAATTCGACCATGTGGGTCATTTGTTGTGTTCTTTATAGTATTTCAATGCACTTTCATGGTTTTTGTTGTTTGGAATGCAGTACTAGATTCCACTCTATTACTTAATAGAGGATGCTGAACCTCTTGCCCAAAAACACTCCCCCCAGAAACCAACAACAATCATAACAACACACTTCACAAGAGTTTTTTCATCACATTAATATACACAATAAAGACTTCTCAATATATTAAATATAGTCACAACTATCAAATTTGTCAAATAATTGTTTGTCAAATTATCAAAGCACTAGATCATCAGCAATTTCTCAACCTACATAGTATTCAGAAGGTACTTCAGAGTTTAGACCTTGTGCTGATACAGCAAAAATTCATTTCCCAACCATCAGGACACTCAGGGTTTTAGTTGACTTTTTATTATAAACGCGAGTCTTATTTAGATAGATTCAAACTTATGAATCAATGAAGTAGCGTTTTTTTATATTATCATTCTCTAAACTAAATGAATCAGTCTTATATTGATAAAAAGCAATTTTAGGTTTTATATGATCGGGAACAAAAGAATACGCTTCTTTAAAATCTTGATTCAACTCCATTAATTTCTCCTTAATCAAGTGAGCATAATTTTTTTCATCAAAAGCATCAATTCAATCATATAGCTCGATTTTAATTTCAAGAATCTTATCATGATTCTCATCAACATGAACATCATATGCAAATGAATTGATTAGACTAGTCAATTCTGGCAAAGCGACAATAACAGCCTGCATGTCATTTGGCTTCAACTTACAACCATAATACGCAATTGTTCATGTACTCCTACCATAATGGAAAAGGAATGGTAAATGTACTGGCTCAGACCACTCTCTTGTATCGATATTATGTTTCTTTAAGCAGACTTTCAGTTCCCTCATTGTCAAAACATGCCCCAAATCTTGAATATTATACCTTACTCTTGGTGAAAGATTTGAATATCTATTAATTGTCACTAGGAGTTCTCATTCCAAACTAGTTTCTATATAGTAATCTAAAGGATGATATTGGAATATTAGAGGGATCACACCATATTCTTGATTGATAATGTCAGCAGCAAATTCAGGATTTTTTATTATTTCTTGACGTAATTTAATTGAAAAATCTGATTCAGCGGCCATATTTATTTCTAGATCAGATGCTCAATATGAACCATAAATCACTGTAAAAAAATTCAAAAGATACTCTCTCAATTCTTCTGAAATTCACTCACCTCCGAATACAACGCTAATATCATACTGACTTCGATCAATATCTGTTGTATCAATCAATGATTTGAGAAATGGTGGATATCACATGATAACATACTTATATGTTGGTCCAAAAAACTCCAAGGTGTTAATAATTTTCTCTACATCTGGCCCTGTCGATTTCAATATAGTTGTATCTACAAGACTAATAGAAACATTAATTCAAGTTGCCCAAACTCATAAAGCGAAAGCATTAATACTAATCACCTTTTCTTCTCAAAAGTGTTTTTTGAATGCGATCTGTAACATTCTCTGAATACTATGACGCTCATCATATCAACGAACTCGATTAGTAGGTGTACCACTGGTTCCAGATGATTCATCTATTATCACTCAAGTAGCTGGAATCTCTCATCATATACAACGATCTTCGATAGAAGACTTTTTGATATACGTATCTTTAGAAGTTGATTTAATCTTAGAAAAATCTTTTATTGATGAAACTACTGTCTCGGATTGTTCTACAAATTTCTTATATGCTGGAACTGATTTTTTTGCATGGTGATATACTCTGTATGCTTTTCGTTTTCCTAGCCATTCATAAAATGGCATCAAAAAAGGTAAAAACAATGAATAATGTATGCGATTACGAGTCAAAAGATTAACGCGAAGTCGTCTCAGAAAACGCAGCATTCAAAATATAATTATTCTCATAATATTTTTTGATCTAAAGGAATTCTATAACTTTTTTCTGGCTTTTTGCTTTTTCATAAACGAACCACCAACCACAAATTTTCAGGATCATGATCATGAATATCTATTAATTTTCTCAACTGCTTATTGGTGTTTTCATTGGTAATGATTGACCCAAAAGGATGCATATAAACCCCATGTTGATGACATAATAGCCATAATTTCATAGTGTCTCTTCAGGATTGAAACCATTCATCAGGCCTTTGAAAGTCAGAAATAATTCGACAAACTGTTCCAACTCATCAACTTTTTTTCATGATTAGAGATTTCGAAAATGGAAATGTTGCCTTAAGATTAAATAACCAATTATGCCTAAAGAATAACTTCATTAAAAGTCCAGATATATTCATACATTTTGCCCGCAATCCATCACCTGATTCTTTTGCTTCTCCATTAGAATACCTAGATCGTCATCATATTTCATCACGAGTTTCCTTAATTCTTAGATCTTCAAAAATTGTATCTGCATTCAAATGTAAAATACTAGATATCGTCTCTTTATTATCAGAAAAATAAACACGAAATGATGAAGTGGAAACAAATGAAACAATATCACTTATGATGTCATTACCTACAGGCTCTCAATCAAACTCTAATCTGGATGTGCTACGTCATAATATATCATCAGATGAAAATCTATTTTCAATTCTTTTCCCCTGGAAAGATCTTTTGATTGTGCAGAAATATTTTGGTATAGGATTTTTGACTGCTTGATATAGCATTAACGTATTAGGATAATCTACTTCACAAAGATATCCATATTCATTTGAAGCAATATGTATAGATTCAACTAGCATTCACATAGTAGCTGTCAAAAATCTTCATATTGAGTCCTCTATTGGCAACAATCTAGATGGATCATAAAACACCTCCAGTGTTTCTTCATCAAGAATTTTAAATACTCGTGGTTGAGTATTATGAGCTGAAGGCGAATGTATCGCTACAGCTAATGTTTTTTTTCGAGGTGTCTTATTCACTGAGATCGATGAATGTATAAAAGCTTCACTGCAATACCCTTTTAAACATTTAACCCTCAAAAACAACATAGTGCTTGTGCTGGTTAATCTCTAATTACTTCAATAGTCTACTGTTCTACTTCTTTTAGACTCAAGTTGATGAAGTTCATTAAATAAATATCTTTTACAAATCCATTGAGATAGTACCATCAAACGCGTTCGCTGGTACTGCTCCTGAGATCTTAGTGTATTCTAAAGTTTCATTATTGATCACGATATTTCCTGGTGTTCCAGTCACTCACAATGATTGACCAAATGCCATTTGATCTTTCACCTTTTGCTCAAACTCACCTCAGTCCACACATGCCATTAAGCTCTCAACAGGTATACCAACTTCAGCAGCAGCTTCTTTAGCTATATCTATGTTCGAATCTCAACCTTTTTCAAAGTAAACCCCCTTAAATTCAAAGAACTTATTCTCTCCTGAAATCTTCCCTGCACACTCTAAGGCTTCAGCAGCTTTTTGGGCATTTTGATGAAAGCTAAGAGGGAAATGTCCAAAACTGAGATTTACATCATCACTATATTTTTCTCGAACATCATCAAGTGTTCTGTTATTTGCATGTCTTTGACAAAAAGGACATTGAACATCAGAAAATTCAATAATCGTGATCTTTGCATCCTTATCTCCTTTGAAATAGGCCCCAGCTAAGAATTTTTCATATACTTCTTTATCCACTACTGAGCGATTACTTCATGAACTTAGCGCTGGTGCTGGCGCCGGAGCTTTTACTGAAGAAGTCGGAGTTGGAGTTGCTTTTTCAATTGGCGCTCAAGCTAAAGCCATTCTTTGTGCATAAGATACCGGTTGAAACATTGGCTTATTAACTTTACCTAGATCTCTCTTATCAAGGTAAGCAGGAAACGATTTATAATGAGTCGTCCTAGATACCCAACCAAAGTCATCTTCTGATCGTTTGTTTATACTTTGAATAGTGACATTCTTATCTACAGGTCTTCTGGTATAATCCACAAACGTCTTTGTCGTCACCGCTGGTGTTGACTTAGTAGCAGGATTTGACGTTGGTTTTGTGGTTACGAAACTGTTTATAGGAATTGCTGTAGGTGTTGTTGACGGGGTGTTATTTTCATTTTGTCTTATGTTACCAGAAGATCTTCCACCTCCGCCCATAAATGTGTTTGTGTTACTTTCTGGCTCAAAATTCGGCTTAATTTCTTTGTCGTTAACAAGAGCAACTATAGTTCATAGATATTTAGCATCTGATAGACTTGTCACCTCTACTCTTCTATTTATTTCCCCTTGAGAACTATGAATCTTAAGAAGGTATGTTCAAAGCTGTCATACATGTATTGATGTCTCTCAAATGGAAGCTATTGGATTTCACATATTAAAGAAGTCTTGTGTTCATCACTCAAATTTCATTGAAATTTCTAAACGCTCTTTAGGATAAAGATCGGGATCTCGAGTTAGAAACATACTCCTACCATCAGCTTCTACAACAAAATCATCTTCATATATTTTTCCTACAGGTCTATCATCTGGCAACAAATCACCCACAAAGAACTGTGTCAATACAGAATCAATCCTGACGCCATTTTTATATCAAACTAATTCAAGTGTATAATAACCATCATCTTGAGCTACATAGTTAAACCCTTCATTGGGTGTAAATGTATCACTAAATACCACATCTCCAGCAATATTAGTAATCTTTGCTTCGATTGAAGAAAGATCAGTATTTCTTGAGGTAAAGGAGAAGTTGTTGGAGATCCTTTTTCAATCTTGAGCAGTCTTGAATCTGAGATATTCAGACAAATCACTACTTCATTCAACCGTACTACTTCATCTATGAATGATTCAAGAATCATCTTCTCCATCAGCTGTTATATATGCTATATTTGGGTAAAATTCTCTTGAAAAGTCTCAGTCGATATATGCAACATCAGCAGTAATAGAAAAACTCTTCGTGCTTTTTGCAGGGATTATTATTCTATTGTCGGTTAGGTTATTGAAAATAATACTTCCATTAAACAGAATATTCGAAGAGAAACCATACTGATTTTGGATAGACCTATTATCTTCTTTTGAAACTATACGAACATAGCTCAGATATGGCTCATAGTCAGTCATCATACCAGTCATTCTAAGGCTCTCCAAAGTGTGATCAGAGTTCGTAGGATTGTAAATACTGAAGGTAGCTAATTCCTTATCAAATCAAGAAGTTACTTTTTCTTGGACACTCTCAATACTCAATTCGTACACCTCTTTTGCAAATTCAGACAAATCTAACTCATCATCTTCGACTCTAAAGTTAGCTTCTTCTACAGTTACTATATTATCATCTGCATCATACTGTGTCAGCTCAAGTACATAATATCAAGCTGTCTTTGCAATATACAAAAGTGAATTCTTTTCTCAAAATTTAGTTGAAAAAATTGAATTTGATTCTCATAGTCTTTTAATAGCTACTCAAACAGTAAATCCTTCAGGTAAATTATCTGATTCCACATCTCTTTGTTTTTCTTTTTTTAAGGTATTTCACTCTAATGATAAATTAAAAATTGAATATGTACTTAAGTCACTAAAATATGAACCCCCATAATTCCTAACATCATTAGATATGCCATTAGTCCCTGTAACTCCAACAGACAAAATATTCAATGAAAATGCCTTTGGAGAAATTACATCTGCATAAATCTCAAATACTGTTTTTTGATTAGGAAGAAGCTCAACAACTGCCTCTTTATCTTCATACCTAATTGCTCATGTAAATGATCTGTTAAAGGCCTTCGCTTCCGCAGTCATTCTATATGTTGTTTCTTCATTTTGAGGTTTAAAATAAATATTGCTCAAATACTCGCTATAATCGTCTATAAATCCATCAAATACCAAATCCGTAAGATAGTGAATATCATCTTCCGTATTCTCAAGCTCCAAAGTAATAATACGCTGATTGGATCAAGGCTCTAACACCTCTTCATAAGATATTTCAGTAGCATATGAATACATTCTGCCTGTCTCTGGCTGGCTTATGGTCGCCGGTTCTTCAACAACCGAACTCTCCTCCTCTCCCAACAACTGATTCAACAAAGCCGTCAACTCATCAGGAGCTTCGGTATTGAGTTGTGCACTAGCAATATTCACGAATAACAGCGAAGACACAACCAGACAGATTCAGATTATTTTGTTGTTCATTTTGTTTTTTTATAAGTAAAGACTAGACTTATTATAGACTACTTCTGTCTATTTGTCAAATTTCTTGCCTTTATTATTTAATCCAATCTATCAAGGATTTATTTGACAAACAAATCCTCCCTAACTATAGTTAGGCTATCGATATTTTTTATCCTCTTCTCTGGCCCATGATTGACGTTCTTATTAGATTTTTGGAAAAACTCAAAAACCTTGATTCATCCAAACCACTTACCTTTATCATTTCCTTGATTACTTTTGCAGCTACGATATTCGTCGCTACGGTAATTATCAACAATAGACTAACTGATGTTATGGATGGGATGGATTATAAAATTATTCTGTTTATGATTGGTCTTACTGTACTTGCAATAAGCTCTTTGATCTTATTTGCAAAACTCCTCAACCTCAAAAAAGAAGATTCGATTTGGAGATATCTTTTCATCTGTCATCTTCCTTTGATTCTGATTCTGTATGTATGATCAGGCGAAATGTACAGTTGGATGTCAGATATCCTAGGATGAGCGTTCTCAAAAAACTACATGTGGGTTTTTCTACCCGCTGTCATCTATCCTCTAGTATATTTTGTGACTGTACTTAAAAGAAAAGGAAGTGAAGCCATTCACGCTCCTAGTAAAGTACTTAGGTTTTTCAGAAATTATACGATGGGGTCATTGTTCTTTCTCTCAATACTTATCATGTTTCAAAACATGCATATCATCAGAGAAGGACTTCTTGAAGGTTGATTCTTAATCTACTTAGCAGTGGTAGCTATCTTGATAAGTATATCACTTCCCCTACTAAGTCTCATTGAGTATAGCAAAAGGGAGAAGGTTGGGTTTAATCAATTCTTCAAATGAATCACAAGCGTCATTGCGATTACTGTTCTTACATTATTCATCTGATTTTGAAGTATTTTTAGCAACCGTGTGGTAAACAAAGCAGAATCAATTCTTGCCAGTGAAGGAAACAATCAAGAAGCTCACCAAAAAGCAATGAAGCCATGGCTTAAGTCAGCTTATTTACAACAATACAAAAAAAATCCTACCCAAAACGATACGACCTTCCAAACTCTTTTTGATGGAAATCCAGAGTGAGTTTTTGGTAAAAAGTTAGCCAAAGCTTGGTCAAAGAATGGAACTGATGAACAAAGAAGAACCTTTGCCACCAACGCAAGTAAAACCGAAGAACAATCAGATGTTATTCTCACTCTGGGTGAAGTAAAAAACACGATCAACTCAATGGATCCAGATTTTACAACACTGGAAACGACGATTACCTATCACTTTGAAAACCTTACTACCACCAATCAAGAGTCTATCGTCTTCTTTGAATCGCCTCATCCTTTGTCTGTAGTGTCTGACTTGGAACTCTGATTAAATTTTGAGATGAAAGGAGTCATAGCACCTCGTGGAGCAGCTAAGAAAGTATATGAAGACAGCCTGAGAAAAAACATCGATCCAGCCTTACTTGAACAAATCGGATCAAATACCTACTCTCTCCGTGTGTTCCCCATCCCATCCAAATCAGGTCCTGATCAATGAAGACAGAAAGTAAGATTTACTATGCATACTCCTATCCTTTCTGGGACAAGATCTATCAAGTATCTACCCAAAGCTTCTTTCATCAATGTGCATCATGATAAAGATTCTAAAGTAGAATCGAAAATTTATCTCAATGAATCATTGATCGATCAAGAAATTATAGACGCTAAAACTATAGAGGATTATCTCGATTCTGATCATTATTTTGATCTGTCTAATACTTCATTAGTGATCGGTCAAAATTGATTGTTTGATTATTGTATTGATAAAGATCTCGTGAGTGTCTTAGGATGATACCCAAGATTTATCTCATTATCAAATCTAGCCAAAAGAGAAAATGCGAAGCAAAACTCAGTGTCACTTTTCTTCGATAACTCAATGAGTGTGAAAAGAACCGGAGCAGACGCATATTACCAAGACATCATGGACACGATCAACTCTGATGATTGACCACTTATCGATGCCAAACTCCATACTTACAATTTTGATGCAGAAAAAATAACAGAAATTGAAGATATCGAATATCGAGGACATTCTGATCACAACGGCTTACTCGATTATATCGAAAACAATGAAATCAGGAATGAGAAGATCGTGATAGTCACCGATGATGACAGTTTCACCAATACGATCAATGCAAGATTTGGAACACAGCAATTTATCAGAGGAAATAACTCTCTTGTAAATAACAACAATACAACCGTTACCGAAAATAAAGACAGAGATCTTGAGGCACTGTTAAGTAATCAACTGTTCATCCTTAAGATCGGGAAAGATGTCAAAAGATTTCCTTCAGAGATCAATAGTCTCATCTCAGCTGCTAGAGGTGATATCTTTGAAATCACTGACGATGCATCATTAACACTAGCGATTGATAAAGTCTTCGATCCAGAATTTCTTGATTTTACGATCACTAGCGACTGTGTAGACACTCCTACCAACAAGGAAGCGATCGACAAGATCCAAGCAGGATATGTAGGTAAACTCCTGTTAGGAATCATAAACAACAAAGAAGTCTGGGAAGATGTGGCAGAATACCAAACGCAGATAGCAACAGAATTTAAGATCGTAAATCAATTCAATTCGATCATCGCCCTGGAAAACGAACGTCAAGCAAGAGACCTAGAAAGATACTCAAACGATGTTGATAAATACGATGTCAAACAAGAAAATCTCTGAAGACAAGATCGTACTTCAAAGAGCACTTCAGGAGGATCATTTGTGAGATGAACAAATAGCATTCTTGATCCAGTAGGTGATACTGGAAACATAAGATTTGAAAACTTAAATATGGGTAGAGATCTTGGAGAAACTGAAAATCTTGAATTAATCTGAGCATGAAGATGACAGGCAGACAGTATAGGGTTTGTTGGAATCGGGAGATGAAGTAGATGATGAAACACCGTCATCAATATTCGAGCAAGTGTACTATTGATTTTGTCATATGGGTATTTGATCCGACTGTGGTTTACACTGTTTAGCACCCTACGCACCAATTCAAAAAGCACATTTAAACAAAAACCCCTTGAGCAAGAAGAAACTGAATAATACGTTTAGTTTCTAAACAAAAAATCGAATCCACCCCGGATTCGATTTTTTACTCTTTCTCGAATGCGCGGTCTGTGACCGCGCCTTCTCTTTACTTCTTCCTCCCCCTCTCCATCATCAACAACAAAGGGATTTCTTCCAACTGCTGCTGTCTTTGATACTTTGAAAATAACTCTGAAGCGCGATAGGGAATCAAACGTCCTTTCATCTTTTCTAGATAGGTCTTACTCATCGACTTCACAAAATATTGCTGCTGCATCAAGCGAGAGATCAGCATCGTATCATCACCTTCATCAAGATGCATCTTCGCTCGCCCCAACAGCACTGAAGTATAGTCTTCATGTGCCTGGGTCAGGAGTTTTCCTCAGATCGAATGCTTATCAAAGCTGGTAGTCTTGGCTGTATAAGGATCTAGTCATGCCTGTTCATAAGCCTGTCGCAGCAAATCATCACCACCGTTCAGCTGTGCGATATGTTTGTATCGACCGTTTTCCAAGCGAATGAGACTAGATTTCTTACCATCGATGATCAACAAATGCATACGTTGTTTCTTAGACAACATCGGATGATCTAGCAAGAAATATCGTCTAGGATAAAAACGAACATGCTTGAGATGAGCGATATCAGACCGCTTCGTATCCAAGGCAAAGAAACAAAGATCAAAAGAAATATTTCCTGACTCTCACACCACGAATTCCGCAGGTTCTTTATTTACGATAATATTTTTGACTGCGTAGGTAAGCTGTTCTGGCTTGATTCCATAGTTTGACTGGAGTTCCGCTATTTTTTCAGATACTAGTGCTTTGTATTGTGACCAAGTTAATGCTTCAGATTGGGTGATACGAATCGTCATATGGTTTCGCAAAAAACAGCTCTCATCCATCAGCAGAACCGTTGCGTTAGCATCACTATACAGCTGCTTCTTGATATCATTTCGGTTTCCAAAAGAGGTAGCTTTTTGAATCGTATCGCCACCGATACGATAAATATGAGCATGCTCGTCATGGACATCAATAATTTTCATACACAAAGGCGAAGTAAATTATACTTAGTAGGTTGGTAAGTTAGTATATTTGTACATTAGCTCGAGCTAATATACCAATATACTAAATTAAAAACGATCAACATGATCCCTATCATAAGGAGTTTCTAATAATTTCTGGTCTTTTGGATCGAGTCTTTCGATGCTATCAACCACTGCCTTATATGATCCTCATTTGGGATAGATATAGGTGATCGGATCCAGCAGTCAGGTAGGTCTGATGACTTGTTGAGCTACCTTCTTACTCAGTCACATCTCATAAGCCGCAGGCGTCGCAGACACAAACAAGGTCTTTGCATTTTTTTTCATATGTTCTTTGAGGTCTTCATGATCAGTCTCCGGAGTAAATCATCTCCATCCCAAGATCGCTGTAAACTCTTCATTGGCCAAGGGTCTATGATGAATTGCACTCGGAAGCCTAAACCCATGTTCTATCAAGGTACTCTTTCTAGAGTTGTCTGCTTTGGGCATACCCCTAAACTGGGGCAAGGTCATATGTGACTCATCGATCAAACATAAGAAATCATCAGGAAAATAATCGAAAATCGTATTGGGTGTTCCTCCATCTAATCTTTGTTCAAAGTACGGTGAATAATTTTCTATCCCGTTTACAAATCCTGTCTCCTGGATCATACGCATATCATAATGGACTCTTTTTTTGATTCTTTGTGCTTCAACCAACTCTCCCTTTGCCTCATAGTGCTTCACTCTCTGGTCCATATCTTTTTTGATCTGATGAATGATCGCATCCATGTCATTGGTATCTTGAATATACTGCGTAGCAGGCCGCACCGTTATGCTTTCTACATCGCCCATATTTTCAAAGGTTAACGCATTCTTTTTTTGAATAAACTCAAGCTCATTATAATTGAAAAACAATCTTCGTACGGTTTGCTCGGTAGAGCTATAGATATCTACCTTATCTCATTGGATATCAAACATTCCTTTTTCTATCTTACCCTGCACTGGCTTATATTGCATCTGGAGCAATTGTGACTTCATTTCATCGAAATTATATTCCTTCCCCACCGTAAATGTCATCGAGTTCTTCTCAAAAAACTCCTTGGAACCCAGTCCATACAGTGCCGAAACTGACGCCACGACGATTACATCCTCTCTGGAGAGCAATGATGCCATCGTAGCCAATCTATACATCTGAATCTCCTCATTGATCGTCGCCTCTTTCTCGATAAAAGTCCCTTTCTCTGGTAAATAAGACTCTGGTTGATAATAATCAAAGTAAGACACGAAATAATGAACAGCATTATCAGGAAAAAAATACTTGAACTCCGTCGCAAGTTGCGCTGCCAAGGTCTTATTATGAGACAAGATGAGGGTTGGTTTTTGCAGCTTTTGGATCACATTCGCCATGGTAAAGGTTTTCCCTGTACCCGTCGCACCAAGCAAAGCTACCTGATTTTCCCCTTTACCAAAACTCTCCACGATCTGTTTGATCGCTTCAGGCTGGTCTCATGAGGGGCTAAAGCTTGATTGGAGGTTGAACATTATTGGTAGTATACTGATATTGATTTTTTTACAACAAAAAAAGCACTATTTATAAAATAGTGCCCTTCCTATATAGCTCATTAGCTAAATGTTTTCAAAATACGTCTTCTTACAATATAATTTACTGCTCCATGATTCAAAAATCTTCGAATACTATGGATCCTTTTCCTCAAAGATTTTTCTTTGCCTTTTTGCACAAGTATTCCTCCATCATAAAGACGATTACCTACAAGCATAACTTCAACGCTCTGTGCATTAAGTGGATTCAATAGATAACTCGTATCAGATACAATAAATTCTCTAGGAATACTCCATATCGATCCAGCTAATGGATGTCTCGCAATTGCCTGAACTTTTTCTAATTGATTTCGCAGTTTTCGGTGATCAAAATAAACATAACCAAATTGCTTTATAAGCTTTACCCACATCTTTTCTACAACATACTCCAATACAGAATATATTATATTAAGAACTAAGATAACAAAAAGAATCAACAATGGAATCAACAATGGAATAATAAATGGCAGACACGCAACCCACCAACTCCAGTCTACTTGACCAGTCACCTTTAATAGTAAGGGAGAAAAGAATATTACGAGAGTTTCAATAAGTACTATTTTTAATAAGGTATTTTTTTCCATAAGGCGTTAAACTTTTAATTGTTAATAATCAACTATAGCTAGGTACTTTTACCTAACTACCACCAAAAAACTATACTAATTAAGGCGTCCTTGTCAATAAAAAAGCCTAAGGAAAAATTCCTTAGGCGGTCTTGTTCTCAAAAATTTTAAAGTATTGGCTCTGGTTCTAATTACTTTCTTTCTCCTTTAATGAGTTCTATCACCACAAGAATTCTCTCAAAAATATGTGTGAGAATCTTATGAAGCGGTGAAATATCAGGACTCTCATACTGTTTAATTTTCCAGCATACCCACTGGTAAGCAATCAAAAGAACGCCTTCTATTATGAGCAAGGGTATAAGGACATCGAAGTTCAATTCGCTAGGATAATCAAAGAAAACAATAAGCCCAACAAACAACATCAAGAGTGCATTGATACAAAGCACATGATGCATTGTTTCCTTATGTATTTTGAGTGTATCTTTTTTTATCGATGGCATAGTTTTTCTTTTTCTGGTGATAAGAGAGTATTCGACCTTTTCCTAGTTTATCAAGTTTTGTAGAAGCGATCCGTATCTTCATTGCGTGCATCGAAACAAGCTTCTCCAGCGGCACCAAAAAACTTGATAGTGCATTGATTGAGGTTTCAGCACTATAATAAAGTGAGGCAGATTGTATAGCTTCAAAAACTACTTCAGCACTATCTATCTTCAAAAAAGCACAAATAGCATTCAATGTGTCCAAACTAATATCTACTTCATTCTTCTCAATCAATTGATACTGAGCAAATCGTATTGAAAGGTATCTTGAAAGTTCGTCAACCAGTTTAGATTTTTTTTCTCTATACTTTTTAAGATGTCCTCCTATTCCAAGTTCTTTGGGAAATGTAATGTACAGTAATCGTTTATTCATGGGTTGTGCTTATATGTTGTTTATCAATAATTATTTTGCTATACAAGTTCTGCAGTATTGCATCACACGCCTAGTTACGGCATCACTTTTCTTAGATTTTACCATCTTCATTACCTCCTCCTTAAGTGGTCCTTGATATGCTTTAGTAGCAAAATAAAAGTCATCGTCTACCAACGTTTTTATCTCAGATTGAGATTTGCGATCAAGATCTACATGAGTCTTACTGAGGCGTTCAAAAATAAATCTAGCAAGGAGCGAGATTGTTTTACTAGCAGTAAGTGACTTCATTTTTCCTGCCTTCTCAATCAAGCAATAAAGTCTTTCTCGTACAGATTCTCTCATATTTTTTCTCACCTTTGTTGGCATCGTAGAATCATACAGAACCCATAGCTGAATAAACAGTACAAACAGTCCAATCAGAGTGCTATGAGTACAAAATAAAGTTTCTCTCCATACAACATTGATTACGAGAAGAATCGCTACTGTAGCCAACACTACTAGCCATCTTACAATCGGGTAATTTTTTTGATTTTTCATAAGAGGGATTTTTTTTGGTTTTTTAATTCATCTTTGTATTGAAGAATATGAATGGTTAAATTTGATATATTTTCATGAAGATCAATCGTAGGTATTCTTAGATAGATCTCTTTGTATTCCTTGTTAATTTCTAGTGAATATTTTTTGATCAGTGCTTTCAATGAATCATGATCTTCATCAATATAGGTTTCTGTGAAGCTATCAAAGACAGCCACAGTCACGATTGCTAATTCATGGAGCCTGATCTGATATAGTTTTTTTGATCTCCCTACAATTCGTATGAGAGCAAAAATAGTTAAAATAGCCGCTAATGTGAATAGAATGGAGAAAGAAATATCATAGTCTCCTACTAAGTTTTTTATCTGATCAAAAAAATACTCCAAATTACTTTGTATCGTTGATTTCATAGGTCTCTTATTTTATGGGATGTTAATGATGTCTCAATAACTCTTGTTATTGACTTTGTTAAATAAAGATAAGTAATATTTATTCTTTTTCAAGCGAAAAGAAAAGGATGGACTAAATCAGTCCACCCTTTAGCAAGTCGAAATCTATGCATCAGTCTCTCTCTTCGCAAGTTCTATATAAAGAACTTTTAATCGTTCTTTTTCTTTTTCATTTCGACTTGGTAAGTCCAAGATAAAATCTATTTCATCAGTTAATTCCTCCTTAGAGTAGGTAGTTACATCATCTGACTCGGCCTCAATATTTGCCTCATCGTTTTTGACATCACTAATAAATTTCTCATAATGAGGGTATTCTGTAAGTTCTTCTGTAAAACGAGATACAGAAAGTATAATTCTAATAATCTTATATTCATCAGTTGACACATGCTTAACTAACTGATCATATCTACTAAAAAGTCTTAAAAAATTTTCAACAGACTCAAATCCTTTGTGAACGTATGCAAGTTCAATGAGAATAATACAATTTATGATTGGAATATCATCAAGATGATGTTCAATAACTCGATCAAACAGCAACTTTACATAGAGATTTTGTGCATCTTCTGGTATACCCTTGTTTTCAAATTTCTTGCGTAAATCTTTATAAAGATAATCCTTTGCTATAAAATCAAGATTGAATTCAGCGTGAAATATAAAATAATCTTCAATAGTCTTTCTCAAGATTGGATCATCATGACTTATATTTCCTTGAATAACTTGTTCAAAAATAAGATCTAATTTTATGGTTGGATGACTATCATCGTACCACAACAAAGTGAATTCATTTGCGGGAAAAGAGACAAGAGTATCATGGCCTATTTCTGTATCATATATATGTAATAAAGGTTCATTTAAATGATTTTTCACCAACTTACATCCTGTATTTGTCCTTCTCACCTTAATATAATCTAAACTAATCAAAGGAGACACTAGCGTGTAGAATACTCTTGCATTTTGCTTTATTACAAGGGCCTTAATTGAGCCACTCTTATCCAGAAGAATTTTTAAATCAGAAATGTCAATATACACCTCATCATTGATCTCAATATTTTTTATTCTTTTAAAAATAGTTACTCTTTTCATGTCTTATTGTTTTTAAATTATTAATGACCTCACAAGAAAGATAGCTAAGTAAGTATATTATACAACAGAAATATATGAAGTAAATAATTAAGCAACCTAACCTTCGGCACCAAAAAAGAGAAAAAACAATGAAATCATATAGAAGAACTGTCTCTTGAGAAGTTTAATTTGACAGGTTGGGTATGAAAAAAGCACCAAAATCGTAAGATAAAGGTGCTTTTTTAGTTGTTCAATTCGGCAAAAATGAACAGTAAAACTTATATTCAATCCTTGTTCAGAAACAAGAGTATTACAAATTCTCTAGGTCACGTTTCTGATGATATGTACCAGAAGGTCTATTCTCTCCTAAGGAGCTTCAGGCAGGATACGCGCTTACTTATTAAAGACTTGCTCTTCTGAATCACACATACTCAGTCAGTATCACTATTACAAATAGCTCATGCTAGCTCAAAGAAAAAGAAATGATGAGTAGCAAAGAATATAGTTTCTAGCTTTTCTAAATTCTTGAAAAACTCAGATACTATAGAATCTATGTGCGATTCATACATTCATAAGATTACAAAGTGACTTTCAAAGAATGATCTAATGAATGTTATTGTAGATGGCTGAGATATAATGAAACCACATAGTGTCTCAGGAGAGACTACGAGAGTAAGAGATTGATCTTCTTGAGAATTAAATGAAGGATATTGTGTTGATACACTTGTATGATTTACAAAGAAATGAGTGACGATACCACTCTTATGAAGAGTTTTTAATAGACAGAACCTAACAGATACTCAATCATATATGTGACTAATTCAAAGGTTGCTTAGTGCAAGTAGTTCAAGCGTATCTTACCGTTTCATCTTTGATAGATGGTATGACAATAAGAAATTGTTCAAGCTAATTATAGATCTAAAACAGACGTTTCTTGTCGCTCTTAAAGGAAATAGACAGGTACAGATCGATTGAGAGCGAATATCAATCAAAGATATTATTGCCTCAAAAAAGATAAAACTAAAATCATCAACCATAAATATCAAAACAAAGAAACTTACTATCTCAGGGAAAGTATGATACGCAAAAGTGAAAGTTCGTTGACTGGATGAAATATTCTCATTGGTGGTTTGTAAGAATAGAAAAGGAAAAATGTTGTGTTTGCTTACCAACGAAATATTTGAAACTCGTGGAGAAGCAGAAAAACAAGTGATGTTATATACCCAGAGATGGCTTATAGAAGAGAATTATAAGTACATGAAGCAAGTATATAATCTTGAATCGATAAATATCAGGTCAATTGAAAGAATCAATAATATCTACAATCTTCTCTTGATGAGCATATGAATGTGTATGCGAAGCATGAGTTTGATATGACAAAATATAGAGTCGCTAATATCTCTTACAAGAAAAGAATATTATGTTGGATACCAAGTTAAGAACTTACTTTACGAGCGAATTGAAGTGTTGGTCTG
>CALGNI010000012.1 GCA_937958645.1 Candidatus Absconditabacterales bacterium | reverse complement strand
AATCCATATGCACATGCTTCAGCGATATGAGGAACGAGTGTGTAGTCGTATCCTGCGATATCTGAGAAGTTACATTGGGTGTAGCTCTTTGTCAATCCTTCCAATTGTGCGTATTGATTTACAAATTTTGCTGCTTCACCTCTGGTAATAGAATCAGATGGTCTAAAGTCTGCTACTTGATTGTATTTAGTGAGTCCTTCTCAATACATCCAATCTAATACTGTGTTGAATGATTGACCAAATACCGTTGATCCTAATAAGATTGTGGTACATACTAATGCGATTACTTTTTTCATAACAATGAAGAATTAATAAAACAATGAGTCATTTATGTGTATTTTTATTTTTGCTTCAAGAGTTTATTGCATGTTTAGCTTGCTAGTTTTCTAATTTCATTTGCTAGCTTTTAGGGGTATTCTTCTTGGAATAGTACTCCAAAAGCACAAGTCAAAACAATAACATGAATGGATACACCACCATTCTATCAACGAAACTATGCAAAATCATTCACGATGCAGACAAACCAATAAGCCCTAAGGACATAGCTAGTAGAGTATGATCTTCAAATGATCTCTTATATATACGATTTACCTTCAAAAATGGGACAACTCAAATTAGATTCAGAAACAAAAATAATGCAAATCGCGGAGCGAAACCAATCAGGCCAAATTCTACGATGATCTGGAGGAATTGATTTTCTGGATTGAAACCAGGGATCTCGGGATTTCGATGGGATCAAGGTCCCGCTGTCGCGGGTCATCGTCAGGTCCATGGTTTTTCGATAGTCATTTCTATTCATTGTTTGAGCATGGCTATATGACCCGTATTGGAGTACTGTCTTGCGAAGATTTGTTTATATCCCAAGAATCAAACAACCCCCAATCACAGCATCACAGGAGCCATTATCTTGAGAAAGAATTTTTTGAGTCCTGCTTTATTGAATCATTTGCTCAAGATTCAGATAAGCAGTAATTCTATTACCCATGCTCACCATGCAGCCCTAGAGAAGGTAATCAGAATGTTGACTCCATAGATCGCCCATCGAGCTCGTGTTTGTTTTGCGGGCTTTTGATGAAGATAAAGATAATAAAATAAAGGAAAAAATGCAGTCAAAAAGAATCATCGTGTTGTGGGTCTTTCAAATAAGAATGAACTACGAGGGAGTCCTTGATTGATGTGAGTATAATATACTGCAGGGGCTTCACCACCAGCTGATCACTCAAAGATAAAGTTGTTGTATCCAAAGATCTTGAGGATTCATGGCTTGATAAATACCATCAGATACCATCCCAAAGCTCACAAGAGACAGATCTTGAGGACTTTTCCGTATCGATGAATTAATGATTTTCTTGTTGTTGAATCCAAGAAGCTGCTTGAATGAAATCAAGCGAACAGAATGATAAATCCTAAAAAATCATACTTAAACGCTAAAGCATAGACTCATCGTGGTTCCTGGTGAATCGAATAGTTTAGATACACCGTGACAGCAATTGCAATGATCAAGAGAACCATCATAGCGGTAATTGCTTTGTTGGGAAAGATATTTGATCGTTTTCTTTGTTTGATGATGAGATTCAAAGAGATCAAAAGTAATGCGGCGATGATTCCTTCTTTCCAGAGTCGAACAAGCTTCATCCACTCAGCGTCTAAGCCTCGAGAAAATGTAGCAATATTGAAGGCCAAGAACTGTAACAACAGTCAGATGAAAAAGATTTTATACAGTACCGAAATTATTTTTTGCATGAATTATAAGGGATATTGATAGAAGAGCATCATGAGTGCTGTTGCTCCTAGTATTCACTGGATAAGCCAAAATTTCATCACTATAGAATGTTCTTTCATTCATTTTTTCTCTAGGGAATGATGATATGGTGCGATGGTGAAGAGTTTCTTTTTGAACACTTTTTTCCAAAACATCTGAAGCATACTCGTTCCTATTTCTAGCCAGAAGATACTAAATAGTATCAAGAAGGGTATTATGATTCATGTATTGATATTTAGAAGATACACCATCGTCGCTACGAGTCATCCCAGACCTAATGATCAGGCGTCTCCCATAAAGATCTTGGCAGGATTGATATTGTACCACAAGAAAGCTACGAGACTTCAGATGACAATACCAATCAGTGTAGTAGCGAGGAACCGTTGTGAAATAAACGCCATCACCCCAATTACGATAAGGACCATCAAGATTAGTCATCACACCAGCCCATCTAGACCATCAGTGATGTTTACAGCATTCACCAATCAAACAGTAAAAACAAAAGTAATGAGAGGAAGCGCAAGACCTAGTTTCACTTCTCCAGCAAATGGTCGCATGTTTAGATAGTCGATTCCAAGTTTAGCATAAAACCATCGTGAGATAAACCCTGAAAATAGGAACATCCAGATAAATTTTATCTTACTTGTGAGCCCTTTGATGTCTCCTTTCCCTTTGATATTTAAGTAATCATCAACCAAACCTAGGATTCCCATACTAAAGAAAGCAAACAGAAGTACATAGGTTTCGCTTCTATTAAAAAGGCTATTATTAATAAATCAATATTGCTGTAAGACGATGGAAAGCAGAACCATGAATGCCATCACAATCAAAAAAATTCCTCCTCACATCGTGGGGGTACCTGCTTTGTGCGCATGAAGTTCCTTAAATATTGACGCTTCTCCTCATGACCAAGCTGCTTCACGTATCTGCTGACCTGCTTTAAACCTTTGTAAGAGTCTAATATATAACGGGTACAGCAAGTAAGATATCAAAAATGCAGCGAGGGAGAAGAAGAGTATTTGGGTAAGCTTTATTATCATATGATGAGTTATTTCGAAGAAAGAATACCAAGAAGCTTGCTTCGTAGCAAATAAAAAGCAATTCCTACCAAGGATACCGCGAAGCTTGCTTCGACGGTAATCATTCAGAAAAAGATGTATTAAGTGGATGAAAGATAGTGATGTTTGGGGAGAGAGCAATGTTAAAAGAGAGAAAGAGAGGAAGAGAGAAATAGAGAAATAGAGAAATAGAGCGTCATCCTGAACTCGTTTCAGGATCCATCATGACAGTAATAGATTCTGAAACAAGTTCAGAATGACGTTAAGGAAGCTCTGCAAAATGCAATTTTCACGCTATCTTCCAAAAGCAGATGGTATTTGAAAAATGGAGTTCGGCTTATTTAAGCTTCCTTGAGGAACCATGAAAAATTAAAGAATTGAAAATAATAAAAATTCTTTTCAATTCTTTAATTTTTCAGAGGTTCCTTAATAGTTAGTTGTGATTTTAGCTTCTAGCTTTTTGTTTTTAGTTTTTTCTTTATTGCCTTATTACCTCACATTCTTATTATCTAATTCACCTAATTTACCTAATTTACCCAATTCACCCAATTCACCTAATTTACCCAATTCACCTAATTTTATGAAACCCTGCATAGACTATACTCTCCATTATATTAGCCGTTTTCCTAAGACTGAGTATGAACTCAGGCTCCAACTTCGTAAGAAATGATATTATGAAGTAGATATCGATGAGGCTGTCGAGCAAATGAAAAAACTAAATTACGTCAATGATCGTGAGTTTACGAGACTGTACTTTTGTAGTGAATGCGAACGCAAGGGTAAGCCTGTATTTAAAGTAAAAGGAAAGCTCATGCATAAGGGTATACAAAAAGATCTCATCAAGGAAATAGAGCAAGAAATGGAGGAAGACATCAAAGAAGGCCAAATGAAAAAAATTAATAAAGAAATCGATCTTCTTAAGGATAAATGATTTGATGGGATAGAGATTATTCAAAAGTTGCAATGAAGAGGGTATCAATTTGATTTGATCAAGGAGACGATTGAAGGGAGGGAATAACATAAATAATAAAGTGAAAAAAAGATGTTCAGGATTCTGAGCATCTTTTTTTTAGAAAAAAAGTTCTCAAAAATTGACACAATGCAGCAATATATGTATAATATGTCAATGTTGTATTTTTACTAATAC
>CALGNI010000011.1 GCA_937958645.1 Candidatus Absconditabacterales bacterium | reverse complement strand
TTGCATCCAAAAAGACGCTTTACCTCAAGATCTGATGTTTCAAGGATGCATGAATCTAAACTCACGTCTCATTGCCTCATTTTAGTACTTGATTCGTCTCATCCTCACGTGCACCCAAAAAGTTTAAAGTTTTCATCTTTTTAGTTCATTTCTCTTGCAGTTGCACTATAGACGATTAAGTGGTAATAGTATTACATAAATATAGACAAGTTAGTGATTTTGTGTAACATCTACTTCTCTCCAACTCTTTCATCTAATCTATTTTATGTCTCTTGCTATATAAGTAAATGTGAGACCTTAAGGACGAATATCTTAACTTCTCGAAATATCTATACCAACCTACTAATCTAAATAGGTGAATATGTAAGCAAAGGAGATCTTCTTTGATTAAGTGGTGGTACACCAGGAACCAGAGGCGCTGGACATATGACTACAGGTCCCCATCTTCATCGAGAAGTATGGAAAGACGCAAAAGTAGTAGATCCCCTCCTATACACCGACCTGAGCATCATCCCAAACAAAGAGATGCTTCAAGAGAGGCATTGGGAGAAGTGGGAGAGGGATAATGAATAAAAATTTTCGTATAAAAAAAACTCCGTAAGAATACCTTACGGAGTTAGATAAATTCATCAAAAATCGCACGCACAAGTTCTGTTAATCACCTACATCAATCATGTGTCGACTTTTCCTTTTAGTTTTGCTATATTTTCGTTCTATAAGATCATCTCGGGAAGCTGATTCTACAAAAAGAAACATTGTAAATAAAAAAAGGGTCACACCAATAATACCATAAAGCAAAGCATTTTGTTCACTTTTGAGTTTTCTTTGAATTTTTAGATCATTCTTAAGTTTTTGAGCCACATTCCAAACTTCTTCTTTATTTAATTCTGTTTCGGGAAGGATTGATACATACAGAGCACGGTGATTTGCAACTGCAAGATTTGCATTAACCAATTCAGTAGAGTTAGTATACAACATTCTTATTAAGCAAAACACAATTATAGCTACAAGAACAATTAATATTAATTTAAATTTCATAAGTTACATATTTTATTTGTATTTATTCGTATCTATACACAAAGAGTAAACCTATTCAAGTACTAAATAGAGTCTATCAACAACATACCTACATAGTGAACTTGAAGTTGTTTTACACTACTTCGTCAACGCAACACCCCACATCTCCCACAATCAATACTTTCCTCATGCATCTCGCTTCTCTAGTAATTCCTTAGATCAGAGGGAATAGTTTCCTGGATTTTCACTATTTAGATCTGTCGTATATATCTCATCTTCTCTAGGAGCAAGGGAATCATACAGATACCGCTCATCCTTATCTAGATCAAATCAAACGATGGTAAAATAATGTTGATATCATTGATGCTCTACCAAGACAATAACTGGTCTGTCATAAACAATCGCAGAACGAATTCAGTCAAGATTTTTTTCTATGCGTGAAGCATCAAAATATTTATTGATTACATATTGAAATGAAGGTGGAAGAATTCAAAAAGAAAATTTTGGTCAAAGCTCATCCCGAATATCCGATGATGATCAAATATCTTTCTCAAGCAGCACTGATGCAGCATACAAAGAAAAGCTAGAACACTCCACTCACGATTGACGATCGTGCTCAACGCTTTTACTGTTTGTTATTACAGCAGATCTAGATCATCAGTGCTCAAAGTCATGGGTTGGGATAAATACATTTTCTCTCCACCAGAAAGCGAGTATTGATCAGAGGATCAAAAAGAAGATGAAGGTATACTGCTTATTAGCAATCATTATTTTGGATAGAGTAATCTTAATAAATTTGAGTATCATTTTCTCTCCCTTAACTTTCTAATAGATTCTGAAATAAATTCAGAATGACGCGTTGTTAGTAATTATGAGACCTTAAGGACGAACATCACAACTTCTCGAAATATCTATACCAACCTACTAATCTAAATAGGTGAATCTGTCCCCACCGCGATTCGAACGCAGATCTAATCCTTAGGAGGGACTTGTTCTATCCAATTGAACTATGGGGACGTGGAAGGCCTATCTAGAGAGCACTTTAAAAGGTATTTTTTTTGAAACTAAAAGCAAGATTTCTCATAAGTGCTCTCTCTTAAAGATTAACTGAGAACTGGCTTCAAGTTTTAACTTTCTTGGACACTTGATAATTGATCATCAAACTTTTATTTTTTAAAATAATCTCTATCTAAATAGACCAAAAAGCAGTTCTTGTAGTGAGATTAATTTGCTGAAGGCTGTATTGAGTCGTCATGGTGTTTCAGAGTGCGCAACAACAAACCAAGCGACAACAACTCACAAGATCGCTCCTACGATCACATCAGTTGGTCGGTGAATTGCTACCCCTACTCTAGAGATCGCCATCACACATGCTCAGATAAGCAGAAGGACTCAAATCACAGTAAGACCCGTGTGATTATTCTTAGTTGCCCAGATCAAGGTAGCTGCCGCTACAGCAAATCCTACTCCAGCATGGTCCGAAGGAAATGGTGCTGTAGGAAGATGATCCATGATAAGCATCTCAGCGTTGTTGATGTATCCTTCTGGTCTTTGCTTGTCTATGAAAAATTGGATCACAATATTGACTCAGATCACTAGAAATGCACTCGTAAATACTGATAAGGCTCAGTATTTCATAGATTCTTGTCAGGGTGTAATTCACAAGAGGTACCAGATCACTAACAATACGGGGTAGGTAAATACTAATCCATCAGTGAGTAAGGGTGCATGACCCGCTGCTCGTTCACATCACACAAAAGCTTCGTTGGTTTCGGTGAGCAACTCCTTTCATCGTGGTGGTTCGTTCATGATGATACTGTGCTTAATTCACATTGATTCATTGCGTTGCTAAAAATTGTTTCAAAGCATCGGTATCGCTATCATAGGTATCAAAGTGATAGATCTGCATACCAAGTTCTTTGGGGACAAGAAGATTCTTCGCTTTGTTATCTATAAATAATGATTCTTCAGCCAAAGATCAAGCACTCTCCAAAGCAAATTCAAAAATTTCGCTACCACTCTTGAGTCCTTCAACATCGCTAGGGAGTGCGATGGTCTCGAAAGTATGAGAAAGTCCTCGTAAATCAGAAATAATTTCAAAACGTTTCTTAGGGTTGTTGGTAATAATACCCAAGGTAAAACCTTGCTTTTTTAGCTGTCTTGCGATTTCGAACATCTCTTCATTTTTTGAAATCGCTGGGACTATATCAGCATAAAATTCTTCAAGAGTCACCTTCACTCAGCTCTTACTACAAAACTCATCCCAGCATCAATCGAACTCAAGCGTTCACAAAGCTAGGTCGTGTCTATAGTTGGTAAGTGCATCCATGATGGTCATATAATCAACTCACGAGACTTTAGCAAGATTCTGACTCATCAAAGCATACCCATCTTCATTGAGAGTCAACACTCCATCACAGTCAAAAAATATTGTTTTAATCATTTTCTTGAAATCAAATATAAATGTAAACTCTGGAATGCACGGTCAATGACCGCGCCTTCGGATTATTTTCCAACTTGTTGGTTATACCATTTACACGCGTGCTGTAAAGGGCATCTATGGCATTCGGGTTTCTTCGCTTTGCACAAATAACGACCAAAATAAATGATACAGCGATGGGCGATGTCTTTGTGGGAATCAGGGATAATTTCTTCTAGCAACACTGAAGATCTACCAGGATTCTTCGTATCAATCACTCAGAGCCTATTCATCACACGATGCACATGAGTATCCACAGCGATTCGCTTTTGCCTATACAATACGTACAACACCACCTTCGCAGTCTTGATTCCTACACCCGGCAACTGCGTCATTCATGCAATCGTATCAGGAAGATAGTATCCATGCTCTTGAAAGACTTGCTCAGAAGATTCATAGATGCATTCCTCTTTTTCAGATCTCATGAGTTTTTTTGCGGGTGAGAGAGTCTTACAAGTATTTTTATCTGCTAAAAGTTCATTCGTTTTTTGTACTAAGATTGTAGCTGTCTTCATGATATTGGTTCTCTTGCTGGTTCGAAGTCATACCGTCCTGATAGCTTCACCCAATGCATCTTCACCCATATCTAAGATATCTTGTGGCCCTTTTATTTTTTTGAACAATGAGGCAGTAACCTTATTTACTTGAATATCTGTAGTCTGAGCGCTCATCAATACTGCAATCAAACATTGAAACGGCGTTTGATATTCGAGCTCGGTCAATGGGTAGTCCTGAAACAGGTCGTGCATCGAGTTTAATATTTCCGTGATAGGCATCTTTTTTTTCATACCAATTTATAGTGAAATTAAAGAGAAAATCATTAGAAGTATCATAATGAAATTCCAAGAAAATATCGACCTCTCATCCTACAATACCTTTCAAGTTTCTTGTCTTGCGAAGTACTTTTGTGTAGTAGAATCAAAAGAAGACTTTTTGAAAGTGATTGAAACTGAGATCTATCAAAACAACAAAATACTGTTTTTGGGATGATGATCAAATATTCTCCTTACCCAAGACACATACGATGGTTTGGTAATAAAGAATGAAATCAAAGGGAAAGAAGTGATTACAGAAGATGATGATGAAATGGTAATCAAAGTATGATCTGGAGAAAATCGAGATAGCTTTGTAAAACGAAGCATCAAAAAAGGTCTGTATGGAATTGAAAATCTCATCAGTATCCCGGGAACCGTATGAGCTGCTCCGATGCAAAATATCTGAGCCTATGGTGTAGAAGTAGGAAATCTTATCAGCAATGTTGGATGAATCGATCTTCCCTCCAAAGCTGAAATCATCTTGGCTCAATACGAGTGTAATTTTGGATATCGTAACTCAGTATTTAAGCAAGAACTGAATAAACTCTTCTTCATCGACTCAGTGAGCTTTAGGTTGAAAAAATATTCTCCAGAAAGTTACCAAGCACACAACGAATATTGAGCTATCAAAACGAAACTAGAAGAAAAATGAATAGATGATGATCAAATCACACCAATAGTCATGGCTGAAACCATCGCTGAGATCCGTGAATCAAAATTACCGGATCGGAAAAGCACAGGTACAGCGGGAAGCTTTTTCAAGAATCCTATCGTAAGTAAAGAACAACACAAAAAACTCCAGCAACTAGACTCCAGCATCAAAGGATACCCCCTCAGTTTTGAAGGGAAAAATATTCCCATGGTCAAACTAAACGCAGGGCAACTCATTGATCTCGCATGATTGAAGGGACTTCAGCAGGGAAATGTGGGTACCTATCACAAACATGCTTTGATACTGGTAAATAACTGAGGGTGAACTTGAAAAGAACTTGTTGCATTGTCGCAACGCATTCAAAAAATTGTCTTTGAAAGTTTTGGCGTTAAAATCGAACCGGAAGTTAATTTCGTGGATTAATCAGGTAATCCATACCTTATACTCTATTTCATTCTGCATCAACAGAATAAGTTCACTTATGACGAGGCTTAACCTCAGGTCAATCTCCATAAGGAGTTTTTTTGGGATTATGAGAAACCGCAGCCATTGCAAGATATGGTTTTTCTCAGTCTTGCAAAAGCATAAAGAGATTTTGCCTTGCTGCATCATCTAATTTCTCATACGCAGGATTGAAGTCAGTAGCTTCTTCAGCTAATCTTAGCAGGATATAGTCTTCTTGTACTTTATTTAATGCCTTCATGAGTAAAGTAAACAAGTAAAAAAAAATTCATTGATATTGCAATAACTAGCACAACACACTAATTATATATTTGCACCTCTCTTTTGTCAAATTCGCAAATCATTGGTATAAATATTGAAAACTTTAAACTTTTTGGGTGCACGTGAGGATGAGACGAATCAAGTACTAAAATGAGGCAATGAGACGTGAGTTTAGATTCATGCATCCTTGAAACATCAGATCTTGAGGTAAAGCGTCTTTTTGGATGCAA
>CALGNI010000010.1 GCA_937958645.1 Candidatus Absconditabacterales bacterium | reverse complement strand
CAGAAGTTCGAAGAAAGTTCAAAAAAATGAATTGGCTTGTTTGCTATCATTTCCTCGAGGAGGCAATTCTTCACTGCTCGAAAAAAGATAAAAAAAACAATCTTTCTATCTCTTTTCGAAGTAAATCATCACCTCCTTAATTCGTCATTCAGAGGCGGATGAGACCTTACGAATGAAATGAGTAATGGTCGAATGCGCTGTGGAATCCAGTCAGGAAGAAGACTAACTTTCAAAATAATGTTACCTTGAGTTAACTTCGAACAGATGAAAGTATTGTACGATAAAGATAGTCTTGGGACCCTGGATCCTTCAGTCAATCTACGCTACGCTTCGATCTCATTCAGGATGACGAAGCTTTCTCTATTTATCTCCCAATAAACTCTCCCAAATAGCCTTATGCGCAGCAAAAATATCCGTCTTGCGAGTTTTTTTCTTCCTCGGGTGATCCAAGTGAAACTTCACTGCCTTAAACAATTCTCACATATTATCTTGAGCTACCACGATATCATCATGATGTTGAGCATATCGCTTGGCATTTAACGGTTGATCATGCGAAGGGAGTGGGACGATGACTTTTGGGAGATCAAAGTATTCCATCTCAGCTAAGGTTGTAGCTGAACCTCTCGTGATCGTCACATCTGCGATTTCGAACAAGGTCGCTAGCTCATGATGATTCAAAAAATCGTAGGTCGTTACATTCAAATGAGTCTCAAACTTCTTTTTCCATGATGTATTCAATACTCACAACACTATTACAATATTTAGGTTTTTTACAATCTGTCATTCGCTGTCTAGTTCTTCTAGGATACGCTTAAATACAGCCTCTGAGCCTTGTGAGCCACACATCACCATCAGAGTTTTCTTGCCAGGTTGTATAGTAAATAGATCCAGTTCTTCATCCTTTTCCAACAAATCTCAGGAAAGAATTTGTCCCACATGAGTACTTTCTTTCAATACTCCAGGAAATCCATCAAAACTCTTTTTCGCAACTTTGGCAGCAATCGAATTTACCAGTCCTGCGTGAATATCTGACTCATGCACGATCACAGGGATACGAAGACTCGCTGCTGCAAATACTACGGGCATCGCCACATATCATCCTTTACAAAACACTACATCAATCTTATTCGCTTGAAGATACCACAAACTTTGCACATACCCAGCATTAAAATACGCTACATCACGCAAGTTCTCCAATGTACTCTTGATCGTCCAATATCTTCTGAGCTTCCCAGATCTAATAGGCACAAAAATCACAGAATCATGCTTAGACGCAAATTCTTCTTCCATCTGCCCTGTAGAACCAAATCGATACATCTGCTGAATCTGTTCACTGAGCTGTTTATGATCGTTCGCATACTGGATCAGCGAAGAAATTGGGGTCACATGACCACCCGTCCCTCCTCCTGCAAATGCTATATTTAGTTTCTTCTTTTTCATACGCACACCATAAGATTCTTTAGCAAAAAATCTAGTATTTGACATTAGTCCGACAAGCTCTATAAAGAAGATTCTTTATCTTTCACTATCTCATGGAAACTACAAATATAGCGGGTAACGAAGAATCATTAAAAAGTGAAGCATATGTAAAAGTTCAAGAAGCAGCACGACAAGTTCATTCTACCTTACTCACTAATGACTATGAAGTCGTTATGCAGCTTTTGGAAGAAAATCCAGAACTGAAGGAGAAAAGTATGCACTATTTTCTAGATCAAATGAATAGGGATGAGCTTCTTTCTCGAAAGGAACTAGAAGAAAAGGTGAATAAAAAATATGAAATAGATAAAAACATCTTTCTAAATGAGATTGATCAAATGCCTCTTGAAAAAGCAAGAGAACTCCTGTCTCTTGGTGAAGATATCCCACTAAATAATGACCTAGTTAAACAGGTACTTGAAAAAAATCCAGATACGATACTTAAAAAACTCGTAATAGAACAGCAAAAACAAACTATCAAGGCATAAGTCTCCTCTCGAATATCACTCAAAAAATCGAAACATCTCTGTTTCGATTTTTTACATATCAATCATCTACACCGGCTCCATAGCCATTCAGGAATCTGGATCTGACATATCATCATCGCTCCATTTTTGAACAAGAAACCTCTTGGAAAAAACTCAATCGACACCTACCCTATCTATTAGACTAATAATTTGTTCTTTATTCTTTGATATCAATAAAGGCTGAAATAAGGCTGGTTTCTCATAGGACTTGATTACGAGAACTAATCCCTCAGAAACTAGCTGAAAACTTATGGTATATGTTGATACTCAAAGCTCTTTATCCATCTTATCAATATTGGTGTGAGTGGATGATGAGGCCTTAATTACTCCATCAAATTCAATATCAGTAAGATGCTTGAGTTTTTTGATAAGTCCTGAAAACGTTGTTGTTGTAACTATTTCTGACTCCTGTGACTCCTCGAACCTCACAATTCAAAATATATGTGGATCACGACTGTCCATTACCGAACTCACTAAGGCATATTTTTTGTGCATATCCTTTATAAGAGCATCCTCCAACTCTTTCTTTGCTTGAGCCGTTATCTCATGCATTTCCATAAATGATCCAATCTCCTTGTTCTCATATAGCTCTTTTTCTGTTATTACATCATCATAAAAACATCCAATAATTCACTGGATTCTTCTTTCTCACAATTCTTCAGCCTTCTGATAAGCGCTATCTATTGCTTTTTTGGGATACATATTGACTTTATATTATTTCGTGTATTTAAATCAAGCTTATCTCAAAAACGCACATAGTCTCTTTAGTTTCTTTTTTGTCAGAGATTACTATATTACAGATGAATTTTAAATAAAAAATCAAGATAGATCGTTTAAAAAACAAACAAGCATGAAAAAAATAAAAATGACCAAAAAACGTAAAAAAAAGCTCTTAAAGCAAATCAAAATCTACAACAAAGGAATTAGTAAATGTGTCCCATATTATATGCATTTGTAAAAGTTGCATATAACAAAATTTAACAAGAAACTAAAAGCGAATTGGGTATTTCAATTCGCTTTTTTTTTATTTCGAAGAAAGAGTACCAAGAAGCTTACTTTCGACGGCAATCATATTTACTACTTTCTCCTACCTCAATAGCGCAACAACCAACGCAACCATACTATTTTTCTCAGCCGGATCAGATGTTGCGATGAGTAAGGCCAGTGCCACCATCGTCTGGTGGGATATTTTTTCTTTTCCTTGTTCGTCTATCAGAAGATTGTTTTTATTGAGATATCGAATAAACAGATACGCTCATGATCTCTTGTTTCCGTCGGTGAAGGGATGATTTTTGATGATGAGATACATAAGCATCGCAGCTTTTTCTTCTACGCTTGAATACAAGTCAACTCCACTATCAGTCTGATAAATAGCGCCAAAACACGCATCGAGACCTCCATCACTCTTTGGATGAGCAAACAAATCTGTAGCCTCTCCTTTAGCAATCAATTGTGATTTCAGGTTCGCTAGTGCTACTACTGCATCTAGTCTATCTATCTTGTACTGCTCTTCATTGGTCTCCCCTAGACCTTCCAACGCTCTCTGGTCATATTTGTTCATCGTCAAAAACCCAGGAAGATACGCCATGATCAGATCCAACATTCCTTTCGTCTCGTCATCAGACAGAGCTTTCGACTCTATTGCACGCTTGAGCATCTCGAATGACTTCTGGAGTCACTCTACTCAGGTCTGTTCTAGTCTTTTGGTATTGATCGTATATCATTTTGTCACATGATCCTTCAGAGTACTTGTTGCTCGTTTACGAAATTGTGTAGCTTGCTTAGAATCTACGCGATATCATACAGAGATAATCATATCTAGATTAAAATGATCAATATTTCTTTTTACCATTCTTTTTCATTCTTGTTTTTCAACTTTCTCTTCTTTACTCGTTTCATCTGCAGCTAATTCACCTTGCTCATAAATACTTTGGATATGTTCTCAAATTGTTTTGCTTTCACGATCGAAGATAAATCATATTTGCTCTCTTGTGAGCCAAATATCTTCTCCTTGTAAGTTTTTATCCAAGCACAAATCTCCATTTGGAGCTTGATATACGAGAATGTCTGTTTTTGTCATAATAATATAGAGTGAACTCTTCGAATTTTCCGAACAGTTGAAATAAAGGCTTATTCAAGAGACTTTGAACTCCCCGGTTTTTCCGGGGAGTTCGTTTTTGGCTTTTCTAAGGGACTTTGAACTCTCCGGTTTTTCCGGGTAGTTCATTTTTGGCTTTTCTAAGAGGCTTTGAACTCCCCGGTTTTTCCGGGTAGTTCGATTTCAGCTTATCTAAGAGACTTTGAGTTCTTCAATTTTATCGATCTATTTCCATTGTGCATTTTTTGCGCATTCCTATAAAACACGGTACATACTCGCTACTGTAGACAAAAGAAGATGGTTTTCAAGGAAGTGACAGAGAAAAAACGATGAAATTCAGTTGGTGCAAAAATTGCACCAACTTGATTTCGAAGAATACCAAGAAGCTTGCTTCGACGGTAATCATTTTTGGCTTATATACTTCTCTTATAATACAGGAGGATCGAACTGTTGCAATTTTTGCAACAGTTCGTTTTTTTTATTTAGCCCTCCTTTTGCAACTCTCTTATCTTCTCCCAATCTATATTGTACTCACAATCATTAAGGAGCTTATTTCAAATATCATCACACTTCATAATATCCTCTCCAGGCATCATCGAGCCATCTGGAAGGTCCTTAATGAAAGACTCAATACAGTTATTTCTTGCTTCAGAAGCTCCTAATCTACAACGCATATTTTCCACATACATATTATGCACATTTCATCATAGCTGATACATATCGTCGCTCAAGAAAATAGAGAGAAAAGAAATTATTCCAAAAAGAATCTGAAATGCTATTATCGCAGCAATGGGAGTAATAATATACCAAGATCGCTTTGGTAGTTTATCTACGTCAATCATTATATAAAAGCAAAGTAAAGATTATCTATAGGAACCTCTGAAAAATTAAAGAATTGAAAAGAATTTTTATTATTTACAATTCTTTAATTTATCACGGTTCCCCGAGGAAGCTTAAATAAACCAATTCATTTTTTGCTTATGTTCATGAAATGCAAATTATTTCTTAAAATACAAGCTACTTCAGAGCTTCCTATAGTATAGACATAGTAATATATTCTGTCAATTTTTAGTAAATAAAAAACCACTCCGCAGAGTAGTCCTAATATTTTTTTACTTTTTACTTTCTACTTTAATTTGCCCGATACTGGAATCGAACCAGTGACCTCTGCAATGTCAATGCAGCGCTCTCGCCCCTGAGCTAATCGGGCATTTAGATTTCGAAGAAAGATTGCCAAGAAGCTTGCTTCGACGGCAATCATTGGGAGATTATTAGATGTATAGATTTTTAGATCGAGATCAATCCTAACGTTTTCTTGATTCGAGTAGCTACAGTCCCGCAATCGCGGTGGCTGAGCTAATCGGGCATGAAGTTAATTCATGATTTCAGAATGTGTATATACTTGAGTTTAATTTATTCTTCCAAAGTAATTCGAGTAGCTACAGTCCCGCAATCACGGTGGCTGAGCTAATCGGGCAGATTAGTATGTTAGTAAGTTAGTATGTTGATTCATTACTCTTTCTCTTGCCCCTGTTTACTGATAACCATTGAATATTCCACCCTAATACGTACTAAGTATGTATACAATTCACGTCATCCTGAAAGAGGAACGACTGAAGGATCTCGCGAAGTTAAAACCTCTCGAGATCCTTCAATACGCTTCGCTCCATTCAGGATGACGATTGCTTTACACTTTACACTTTAACTCATGTACAAAGACATCATCTCCTACTCCCTCGCTTCATGAACTACCCACGAACATTTCATAACGGTAGCAAAAAAGGTGTGGACTGAACGAATGTCTACGCAAGAAGGTTGTCTTTCACGAGAAATCAATACGAACAAAGACGGGGGATACACAGACATCGTGTGTCGATCAGATAAAGCAGCTGCAGACAAAGCGAACGAAGCGATGGCATCAGCGCCAGCAGAGTGGTTCGCTTGTTATGATATGAGTAGTATCAAGACGATTAATGTGAAGGGTGTTGCAAGTTTTCCTAGCAATTAAAGCGACGCTTTGATTCGTCATTCTGAATCGGAAAGATCAACAAGAGCGAAGCGATTGTATGAGCTTTGCGCTAAAGAATCTCGCAAGGATGGTATCCACTCGAGATCCTTCATTTCGGGATGCTTTAACGAAGCATCCCTTCATTCAGGATGACAGTTTTTTTCTACCTTTCTACCTAATCAACTCCAACTTCACAAAATCATCCATCCCAATTATCTTCTGTTTCTTTTCCAGTATTCTACGAAGTCTTTGATTGAGATCTTCTTCAGTAATTCATCCGTCTTTGACGAACTCAATCGCATGGTCTAGTATTTCTGATTTATTTTCTGCTCACACATACAACAAAAGATCATTCCCCGCTGTCAATGCTCACTCGAGTTGGGTGAGCTGATTTCCATTAGATCTGATCATCAACATATCGTCTGTCACCACGAGTCAATCAAATCATTGCTCTCTCAAGAAATCATTTGTTGGTCTAGAAAGGGTAGCTGGATTATTTGGGTCTAGGAAGTCAGCAATGAGATGACCCATCATGATGAGATCAGATTCTGCTCATATTCATGATAAAAATGGCTGTAAGTCCGCTTCTTCTCGTTCGGTTTGTGTCTTGGTGAGGCGAGCGATGCCTTGATGGGTATCAAGTGCCGTTCATCCATGCCCAGGAAAATGCTTCAGCGTAGACAAGGTCCTATGGGTACATGCTACGGCTTGCTCAACTTTGGCAGACACCTCTCCTTGAAACACTCTCGGAAAGATAAATGACCCGGTATCTTCAGTAATATCAGCCACGATTCCAAAATTCATATTTACTCAAAGATTATCCAGTGCCTTGGCACGAGATTTGTAGACATCGCAAATTGATTCCAATGAAAGATAGGGTTGTCCAGGAAGTTCTTCATCGATTCTTTTTACTTGTCCTCCTTCTTGGTCAATCGAAACGAACAAAGGAAGTACCTGTTGAGTAGACTGAAGATCTTGGATAAGTCAGAGAAGTTCTTCCGAAATATTTTTCCCCATCAAGATAACTCCTCCAGGTTGGTAGGTCTGTAAAAATGATTTTTCTCATGGACTCAAGATCGTCCCATCAAATCCAAAGATGAATAATTGGGCAACCTTCTCTTGTACACTCATTGAGGAAAGCAACTTTTCAGTATCTAGTTCTATAGGGAGTTGCCAAGGATTTGTGAGTTGATAGTTTTGTATTGCGATTATGAATTGTTCTTTAATGTTTTTTATATAGCTTTCTGGTGAAGCCTGAGTCTTGGAGTCCAACTCATGATACGGAGTTTTCAAAAATCATAGATCTAGCATATCATAATACTTCATCTGAGCAACGGTAGCTCTTGTCGTTTCAAAAAACGCATTCTCAATTTTCTTCTGTCTTTCAGTAATCAAAAATTGCACCACCAGGTACAAAAATGAAATAAACAGAATTCAAGTCAGTAATTTTTTCATAGTTTATTCTTACTGGTTTGCTCGATTGTTACAATCAATTTCATAAAAATAAGTCATGAGAAAATATTTCACCAAATTTATTGATTTGTTGTATCCCAAGCATTGTCTTGAGTGCTGAACTCAAGGAAGCTACTGCTGCAGCACTTGCACCAAGCTCCTCATTCCTCATTCCGAATCCTGTCCTGTGTGTCATCAAGTCAGTGTCCAGTATCAAGTGTGCGTGTGATGCAAAGCTAAAGGATCAGATCTCGAGGGGATCATCATCAATTTTCAATATACTGATTTGTGTAAAGCTATGGTCTATCAACTAAAGTACAATCATGTATTTTCCCTCGCTCAAACCATCGCTCAGAAAATGAGTCTTTTGCTTCGCACGCATCCTATTTATCCACAAGACTGATTGGGCATAAGCTATATCCCCTCACATCGATTGAGAAAGCATTGGATCAAAGGATATAATCAAGCAGAGCTCATTGCGAGTCATATCGCATCAGAACTTTCTCTTCCTTTGCTCAGGATAAGCAAAAGGAAAAGGTATACCAAATCGCAAGTCACTCTTACGAGAAAGAAAAGGATCAAAAATCTTAGTAATGCATTTACCTTGGTGCCTGAATGCAAACATCTCCTAAAAAACACCAAAATTTTGATACTCGTGGATGACATAACCACCACGGGGACTACGATAGTAGAAGTAGCAAAATGCATAAAAAAACAGCACCCTCATATCAAGATACGAGGGGCTGTTTTTGCTAGACATGGAGCCTAGGGTTTCCTTAAAGTTGAGCTCAAGTTGCAGGAAGAAGAAGTGGACTTGGCAACTCTCTACCAATTGATTCTGGTACTACTTCTTGTTGTTGCTCAATAATTTCTATTTTCTTCTGAATGATATCATCAACTACTGCGAGATCTCATCATGTGAGTTCTGGTGCAGTACCACGACCTCAACTTCATCAGCTACTATTTCCTCATCCATTACTTCATGATCCATTAGACGATCATCAAGTGCTTCACGATCCAGTTGATGTTCATCAACTTCCGTTACCACAGTCAGGGTCATTAGAACAACTTGGATCACAAACACCATCTAGTGAACAATCAGTACACAGTGCTTCACACAATGCTCTAGTATCCACGTCGCTATCAGTGAGATCTTTATCTTGTGCAGTACAGGTATCATCATCACCGCAGACATAATCACAGTCTGGGTCTTCTGGACAAGTTTCATCACAGAAGTTATCTTCAACACAAGTTTCGTTACAGATCTCAGCTACTTCACATGCAGCTCTGGTATCTAGATCTGTATTTGATAATTCATCGTCTTGCGCTAGACATGTTCCTGGTGTAGTACCACATGCATAATCACAGTCTGGATCTTCATCACAAGTTTCATTACACACATCATCTGCTCCACATCCTAGACATTCTTGTGAACTTTCACATAAAGCTCTAGTTGTATAATCATCATCTGAGAGTTCATCGTCTTGAGCATTACAACTTCATGGAGTATCTCCACACACATAATCACAGTCTGGGTCTTCTGGACAGGTCTCATTACATACATCATCTAGCCCACATCCTACACACTCATCTGATGTAGCACATTCAGCTCTTGTATCAAAATCACTTTCCGATAGTTCATCATCTTGTGCGGAACAAGTTCCAGGTGTCTCACCACAACCATAATCACAGTCCGGATCTTCGACACACAATGGATTACAGGTGTCATCTGCACCACAGATTTCAACGATAATCGTAGCTACATCATGATCATCTTCATCACCGATACAGTCTGGATCGGAAGCGCATGATAAATCACATACTCCATCTTCTGGACAATCAATACATTCCTTTGAAGTTTCACATGCCGCTCTGGTATCATAATCATCTTCTGATGCTTCGTCATCTTGCGCTGTACACGATCCTGGTGTATCTCCACATACATAATCACAATCTGGATCTTCTGGACAGGTAATATTACATACATTATCTTCTCCACATCCTATACATTCGTTTGATACTTCACATGCCGCTCTTGTATTATAATCATCTTCTGATGCTTCGTCATCTTGCGCTGTACACGATCCTGGTGCATCTCCACAGATATAATCACAATCTGGGTCTTCTGGACACAGTGGATTACATATATTGTCAGCTGCACAATTTTCATCACAAATTCCATCATCATTGCTATCTACACAACATACATCATTTATCACAACTTCGCCTGCTGGACAAATCAAGTCACACTGACCATCATTATTCGCATCAATACAACAAGCTCCATTAATCAATACTTGATCTGAATTACACACTGGATCACATTGCCCATTTGCATCCGAATCAACACAACAAATTCATCATAACAATACTTCGTTTGGATCACATACAGGATCACAAGTACCATTGGTATCTGAATCAACACAACAAGCTCCATTGATCAATACTTCTCCCGCTAGACATATTGGATCACATACTCCATTATTATCTATATCAAGACAGCACGTTCCTCCTATTTCTACTTCAGCTCCCACACAAGGAGATCCATGCCCACATGAATCTTGGAAGGTTCCTACTTGAATTGATGAATCTGAAGGGATTTCAGTTTCTCCATTCATAATTTCTTCTAGGGTATCTACATCATCTTCTGCATCGGCATCGTTTCGCAATGCATTACCGTCTCCATCCGGGTCACATGTTGCAAGTACTATTGCACAATCATACGTATCACTTACTCAATCAATAGTATAGTCCACACTTGTTACATGAGTTCCATTAGTCTCTTGAGCATCTACACAAAGTGCAATAATCGCAAGATCTTCTTGAGTCATATCATTTGGTCAATCTCCTGGAAGATCAACAACATTACAAGAACATGAATCTACAGGATCATCGAGCTCACAGCTGGTTGAACATGTTTGCCCATTCACATCTTGTGTTCCATTATTTTCTGATCCTTGATCACATTCTTCTCCATTGTTTACCTCTCCATCTCCACAACTTGAACAGTCTGGATCATTTGGACATAGTAGATTACATACAGTATCTTGTGTACAATTAGTATCACAGATTCCGTCAGCATTAGCATCTAAGCAACATACACCATTGATCAGTGCGTTTGGCGCAGTACAAGTTCATCATCCTCAACCACATTCTGCCTCACCTGACTCTACGATACTTGATCCGCTTGGGATATCAGTTTCACCGTTCATGATTTCTGCTAGTGTAGTCGCGTCAGGGGTAGCATCATCTGCAAGCACAGTTCCATCTCCGTCTGGATCACAAGTTTCTAGCACATCACAACTATATGTAGCTGATTCGAAACTCACTGTTGCGTCTCCTGTATCTATACAAAGCTGGATGATCTCTAGATCTTCTTGTGTCATCTCATCGTTTGCTCCTGTATCATCATACACATTACACGCACATGATTCTACTGGATTAGACAACACACAATCAGTACATGTCTGACCATTCGCCTCACCATCAAAATCACACTCTTCTCCCTCATCTACCTCTCCATCTCCACAAGTATTTTCACAATCTGGATCAGCTCATACAGGACATGCACTATTACATGCTCCATCATCAACACACACTGGATCACATACCAATCCATCCGCACTCACACAACAAGTTCATCCAATATTCGTTTCCCCAGCTGGACAAACAATATCACAAGTCACTCCGTTAGCACTATCACAACACACTCCATTGATAATTACTTGTTCACCAGGAGTATTTGCATCACAATCAACAGGTGGATTTTCTGTACCTAATGGCACACAAGCCCAATGACGAGATTCATTACAACTTTTATCAAAGATCGCAGCATCATTACATATCTCACCTGCATGCTCACCGTCTGGACTAGCATCTACAGTTCACACAGTAGATCTAATAAAGGCCGAATCTCACGATTCACTCAACTCATCATTTTCTCGATCGATTCAATCGAACGTAGCATTATCATCTAGGAAATTATCATCATTCTCTACAGCGGCAGCTCAAATCACAAGATCAAATCATGCAATCTGATCTTCATCCACATCATTCATAGTATCTAGTCCTGTACCTGATTGCGTAGGAGTCAATTCTGGTACTCATCATTGACTGTTTGGTTGATCAGTTAGATAAAAGTTTGCATCTGAAGTCATTTCGTCACTTCTCTGTCCAGATTCATCAAACAATCCATCTGGTACCGTTCCACAACCTTCTTCACCCGCATCCCAAGTCACGAATTCATACACAATTTCATCTCCAGGATAAACTTTTGGTGTATTATATGCACTCATACTTCATCCTTGTCCTTGAGAAGCTAATACATCTCTAGTATTTTCACTCCAATATGTCACCCCATTTCTTATGATCTGTACAGGCACTTTTCTCACGCAGATCGTAGGAGGTTGTGAGTATTGAATAGACACAGAGTCTCATCCAGCTGTATTTGTAAATTCATCACAACTGTCTGTTCCTTCTCCCGTAGGTGACAGAGAATATTCAAAGGAATCTTGCGGATAATCTAGAGTATATACTGCAGTATTTGTTTCACTTCATACTCCTGATACATCCGTTATCGTTATTTGATCACCTGCTTCACAT
>CALGNI010000009.1 GCA_937958645.1 Candidatus Absconditabacterales bacterium | reverse complement strand
TGTAAAGCTTCGATACGTTAACATTGCTAATTAGTATACCTATGCTCCCTTCTTCATTTTTGGCATAGGCCCAAAAACGAAGCAAAAAACCCCTAGTCGGTCCGCGTCCCGCTCGGCGGCCGACGACCCTTCGTGGATGTTACATGTGGTAGCGGAACGCAACGGAAGCATGTTTCGATATAAACTATATAGTAATTAGTATTATACCCTTGTTAGCAGTTACAACAATAAGACTTGACAAAGTTAAATATTTACTTATATTTATTTTATAGCTGTTCTTTCACATTTGATGGGCAGTTTTTGTATTATTATTATTATTATTATTATTAAATCCGCGATGAAAGTCGCACAAAACACTTATTATGTTTAAATCAGTTGAAGTTGATGTAGCTAAATTATTAGAAGAATTACATGAAGCAGGATGTGTTATCATATCTAAGAAGGAAGATATAGATTTAGAGAGTAAAAAATTTGTAAAAACATTAGAATTACTTGTTCCTAAAAAAGGAAATGGCGATGGAGTAAATAAAATTAAACTATCAGATATTTCTCTAGAAAAATCATATGACAAGTGCATCTATTATACATCTGATAAGTATACTTATGTTAGTCATCTTGTTGCTGTTAATCTTATAAGATTAGCGGAGTATGATCAAAATGAGAATATATATAACTTGATTCCAGATCCGCAGTCAAATGCAATGCCTGGAGCTACTCAGAAAGATTTAGTAGATGTGTTATCTATCGATAGAAATGAAAAGCCTACGATGGATGAGCTTATTGAAGCTAGTCAGATACAAGCGTTTGATGCTCTATCAGACACTGTAAATGAAACAAATTCTAAAGGGTATATTGCATTATTTATTGCTTGGGTCTTAAATTTCCTTGGAAGAAATTCTGCTACAGTCAAGGAAACAGAAGAATCAATAGATACTGAAAGCCATCCGATGTCAATTGAAGATCAGGATTCTATAGTTTATCCTGAAGTAGAAAGTGACTTGTATGATGAGTTAGATCTCGTCAAGGAGCAAGAGTAAAAAAGTTATTTTATAAAAAAAGAGGCTACAGCGATTCGCTGTAGCCTTTTTTCATTCTTTGATATTCCCTTAAATAAAGAGAATAGTAAACATTATTCCGTTGATTTTTCGTTCTTGGTTGAGTAGATCCCAACTCTGTTCGGAAGTAAAGATTATTTTCAGACACTCTTTTACTAGTTGTTTGAATCTATCTATACCAAACTTAGTTGAATCCGGATACATGATAATGCATTCAATGATTGTTGATATTTTTTTACAGCTCTCATTGAAGTTTTTTAAATGTGAACTGCTTGGACTTACTTTGCCTTGATAAATATCTAACATTTCATCTAGATAAATACTTTCTATTTCAATTACTGGATGTGAGGCAAAGCCTTCTGCTCTTTTGGTCATAGTTGATGATTTTACTTTGTGTTTGCAATAAGTTTCTCAAAATGTCCCCAATTCTTTTCTAGGTCACTCCCATGATACTTTTTGATTTTGCGCGCAATTTCGGTATATACTTTCACATACTTTTCTTTCACGTAATATTTTCCATGTTTATGGATGATAGTAAATATGCTACTACTGCGCACTAAATTACTTAGCTGATCAGTGGTGAGATAATTAATGGGATTTTTTGGTGGTAATTCGATAAATGTGTTCATGCTTTTATTTTAATTTCCAAGATTTTTCGTCACCATCGCTGTGGCAACTTTTTTTAAAATTCCTTTGTGTTTCGGCATGTATGTATTTTTATGTTTTTGAAAAGAAAAGAGTCTTTTATAGGAAAAAGACTCTTGATGTAAAGTTCTAATGAGAATAAGTAGTTAGTTGCCCTTAAGGGGGAACGACTGAAGGATCTCGCAAGGATAGTATCCACTCGAGATCCTTCGTTTCACTCAGGATCACGGATTGACTATTATTTCTTTATCTAGAACTGCTTCTCCCTCCAGATCTAGAACTTCAACTTGAGCCTCTGTATCCTCCACTTGATCTTGATCCACTATTTCTTGAACTAGAAGATCTTCATCTTGAACCTCAAGATCTACCTCTGTAACCACCTCAGCTTCATGCTTTACGGAATCTTGATCTTCATTTCCCTCCGCCTCATCATCTTCTTTGATCAGTTCTTACCAGTTCTGCTCAAGTTTCATCTACTTTCTTGAGGGTAAGTTTGTTTCTTTTTTCGATAGAGTGAAGTGAATTGTACTCTCCAGCTGTTACTAGCATGATCGCTTTTCCTTCTGCTCCAGCTCTGGCTGTTCTTCAGATACGATGGACATAACTTTCTGGATCGTTTGGTACTTCGAAGTTTACTACCATATCGATCTGATTCATATTCAATCATCTCGCTGCAACGTCAGTAGCAACCAAGATGTTCATATCGTTATTTTTAATTTTTTTCAAAGTCTGAAAACGATCTCTTTGTTCCATGTCTCCATGAAGCGCTACAGCTTCAAATCAGTCACCAAGGAGCTGATTAGCTAACTCATCCACCAATCTCTTGGTCTCAGCAAAGATTATCGTCTTATTCTCAGGATTTTTATTCAGAATCCACTTAAGTACTTCATACTTTTTGAATGCTGAAACTTCCATAAATACATGATCGATCTTTGAAGCAACAACCTGTTGTGCCTTGATCTTGATCGATGTGTAGTCATCACCGATATAACGAGAAAGCAGATCCTTCAATTCATGAGGGATGGTTGCAGAGAAGGTGAGTGCTTGTTCAATATTGAGCATTCTACTCCAGATATAATCGATATCATCGATAAATCACATATCCAACATACGATCTACCTCATCCAAGATGAAGTAATTTACATCACTGAGTTTGATTTTTTTCATATCAATCAGATCTTTTACTCTCCCAACGGTCCCGATAATTACTTGAGGTCCTTTGGCGAGTTCTTCGATTTGTCGTCTTTTGGATTGACCACCTACGCAGCTTACCGACTTCATATACATATACTTTGAGAGTTCGAATACTTCGTCTCTGATTTGTTGAGCAAGCTCTCTAGTGGGAGCAAGAATCAATACTTGTGGAGCCCTTTTTTGTGTATCAATCTTGTTCAATACTGGAAGCAGAAATGCTGCAGTTTTCCCTGTCCCTGTTTGAGATTGACCTACAATATGCCCTCATGATTGAAATGCATCCAAAGTCTTTTGTTGAATCTCTGTAGGAGTATCATATCACTTTTTTTCAAGTGCAGTGATAAGATATCTATTTAGATCAAAGTCTTTAAACGTTCTTGCATCAATAGGTTCTTTTGGTGTGGTGTCTACTTTTTTAGTCATATGAATAATAATTAGATGTAAAAAAAATCTCTGACTTAGTCAGATGAGATTGTTGAAAACCGGTTGAATAATCTAAAGCACCATCAGGCGCAAAAGCGAATACAGTATTTGTATTCAGAAAACGATTAACTTATCTCGTACGATGATACCGAGACAAGCGCTTTCCAAAAATAGTAGTGGAAAAGAAGTGGTACTTAAGAGTGTCTCGATAACTGATCACAATATACTGGGATTTTTGAAATTAGCAAGAGAAGATAAAATAAAAAGTGACGAATCAAGACTTTTTGGGTGCATAAGCCAATTCGGTTCATCGTCATCCGATTTCATACGTGAGAACTGATGCTTCCTTAGATTCTGCTCTACCTTCTTGATCAAATTACATAAACTGACTTTCTCATATCACCTA
>CALGNI010000008.1 GCA_937958645.1 Candidatus Absconditabacterales bacterium | reverse complement strand
TTTGCATCCAAAAAGACGCTTTACCTCAAGATCTGATGTTTCAAGGATGCATGAATCTAAACTCACGTCTCATTGCCTCATTTTAGTACTTGATTCGTCTCATCCTCACGTGCACCCAAAAAGTTTAAAGTTTTCAATTTTTTCTTGACTTACCTATTGAATTGTTGATTTTGTTGTCTATAAATCATCTAAATAAACACTATATAAGTAGATTATTTTTTAAATTTTATTGTTACGCTGAATAAGTTTCTCATTTGTTGGGTAAATGTTACTATGCGTTGACAAGATTAAAAAATAAATGTATAATAGTATTGTGATTTTATCGGATTTATTATTCAATGAATAATCTAATCGAAAACCAATTATTGTACTTATGTACTATAATGAAAGAAAACAATTTTGAGATTGGTAAGACTAAAATCTTCAAGCTTTTTTGGTTTGCAAATCTTTTGATGGCTGATACATACTGAAAATTAATTATTCAAGATGTTTTTCTAAAAGATAAGTACTGACCGGTGCCAGTAGCAATTAAAGATTATGTAGAGTTAGTAATTGAAAAAAACGAACAGCATAGGCATAGTGAAACACCCTTTCAGACTACGGAGAAACATATAGGACAAGATGATTATTGAGTACCAATAAGACAGATTTCATTTCAGGCTATTTGAAAATATAATAATGATTATCTAACCGATATTGATAAAGAAGTATTTGCCATGACAGTAAAAAAATACTGAATGAAAAGTGCAACAGAATTATCAAGTATCACTCACAAAGAATGATGAGCCTGGGATAAAGCTGAAAAGCATAAGACTGTGGACATATCATTAGATATGCAGAATAAAGATTTACAATCTATCGTCAAAGAGACCTATTCTGACTATACCCGTTTATATGCTATGAGTTTCACTAAGTAATGGAGTTTTGAGATGTCTTTAGGTTAAGTGATTTTGGCTTTGAGGATTGAACTCATAAAGATAAATTTGCAGTAGTTTTGACTTCTCCAGGTGAAAATTACTACTATTTTTTACATTTACTAGCCACAAGTAAGGTTGAAAAATATGTTTGAATACTTTCTGAAGATCAATATGTAATTATCCAGGAATGAACATTGGAATTTTTCCCATTAGAGACTCTTTTGGTAGTTCATAATATTTATAATACTTCTGAAGATGATTTCCTTAGTTATTCTGCTGATTATCAGTGAGAATTACCTTCTGAAATTTGTGAAGAAATAAAGAAGAAAATACTAGAAAGTAAGTTTGTTAGAAAGTTTGAGAAAGATATTATACACAGAAGTATAAAGGATGACTAATCATTCGAGATTTATATAGTTAACCTGCACCTATCTCCTGCTTTTATCTGTAATTCACTTATGAAACTTACAAAAGAACAAAGCAAAAAATTACGGTGAGTAGATTGACCATATTCCGAAGTTAATGTGATTAAGCAGACGAGAGTTCTTGATGATAGAGTTTCTCGTATTTTGGTATATATTGAGTTGGTAATTAACCCACTAACTTTTGAAATCGTTTCCCAGAATGTGGAAAAATTTGATAAACAGTTAAATATATGATGATTGCTTGCTCATGCTGATAATAGGTGAAGAGATGGATATGTCGTTGCAGCTTCTCCAGAAATACAACGAACTGGATGATCAAAAGACCAAGAAGACCTTATTGAAATACATAGAAAAAATGCTGAAAGAACCCTAATAGCTATGCATAAATTTACGATGAGAATTTTGGGTATATAGTTATTTATTTGAAAATAGGAAGAGTAGTTTTTATCTTTCAATATCCGAATTTCCGAAAATCACTTAAAGCTGGAGCTAGGTATGAAGTAAGCCTCGTTAAGCGATGAGGCATAATGTGGATGAGCTTTAGAGATTAGAAATATAGAAAAAACTAATTTTATTTTTTAGCATTTCACTTTATTTCCCCAGCCACTCATCCAACACCTCACTATACTTCTCAGGCGGATGAAGACCTCTGAGTCTCTCTACCTCTACACCATCTTTCAGTACTACTACTGTAGGAAGTCCCGAAACATTGTAACGAATTGATAGGGCAGGCTGGAGGTCAGTATTTACCTTAGCTACGATTGCTTTTCCTTCATATTTCTTCGATAGATGAGGCATAAGTTTTCCTAGGATCTGACACGGTCCACATCGATCAGCAAAGAAATCAACCATGACGATTCATGTACTTGCTGTCGTGTCGAAATCTTGTTCTGTGAGGTGGAGCATTGTTTGATGAATAATAAAGTTATTGGTATTGTAGGGTTTGTGATCTAATTTTGTAGGGGAGGATGTTTGAGGAGTTTTGCTTTGAATTAATTGTCATTTGAGTTATACATTAATTATTTACCTTTGTTCACTGTATGAAAACTTGAAAATTTAAAACAGAGGAAGAATTAAAAAAGAAGCAGAATAGAGACGAGAATGTAAAAAGATATCTGTGAATGAACAAGACAGAGAGATTGAAAAATGACAAATAGACTTGACAAAATGAGATTTATACGTATATTAAATTAGAGTTCATACCAAGGAGAGAATATTCCTTTAAAAAGCTCATTAACATATTATTAACTGGAAGTGAATAAAAAAAAATTTTCTAATAAAAACCATAAATTATGAATATCACAGTAAAAAGTACAATTACAAGACAAAATATTTGTGACTTTATCACGAATCATGATAAAGTTATCATAACTAAAGATAACAATATTATAATTGAAGAGGACAGTTTTGGGTCTTCAATCTTAGTCCATACGGATTTAACAGAAGATAAAAATTACTCTGTAGAAGAGTTAATATTAACCTCAAAAAGTTTTACCTGGACAACATACTGGTCCAAGTTTACCTACACCATCAATTTTGGTGGCCTATTCGCTGAAATAGAATACACGGGAGCCTGGAATGGCTTTTTAGAACAAGATTTGAATATCTTACCACATAATATTCACCTAATTAAAGAGTCAATGAGAATTGATTCATCACTGTTAGACAAAGAAGCTAACTATGATGAGTACATACTAGCTAAAAAGCAATTTCTTAGTCTAGCAGATAAGCTCAATCCGAGTAGAAGAGTAGCATCCAAGCTCAATGATTTAGAGACTTGTTTTTTGGAAGTCGAAAGACAAGAGCTTAACCTCTCTGATTTCATAATTGAGCCAAGAAAGAACTATGGAGGACTTGCAAACGTTTATGTTAAGCGAGAGTATCTACTGCACTCTTATGATATCAAAGAACTGTGTAAGGGGGCGAGTTTTTCTTCTATTGAACAATGGAAGGTTGATAAGTTCAAAATTGAACATGATTCTGACGAGCTCATTTATGTAGGAAATCGGTCCTACAAGGATGAATTGGAAGTAGAAAATTATGATGCTTACATCAAGCAATTATTAAACTAGTCGAATCGGCTATAATGAAACCCTGTCTTAATAGACAGGGTTTTTTTGTTGTTCAAGAATTGTTAATCATGGACTTGAAGTTGCTATCACGACAATTAGTTCTTGCTTAACTATACTTCCCCAGCCACTCATCCAACACCTCACTATACTTCTCTGGCGGATGAAGACCTCTGAGTCTCTCTACCTCTACATATCTGACACGGTCCGCATCGATCAGCAAAAAAATCAACCATGACAATTCATGTACTCACTGTCGTATCGAAATCTTGTTCTGTGAGGTGGAGCATTGTTACGTAATATTAATAAAGTTGTTGGTATTGTATGGTTTATGGACTAATTTTTTAGGGGAGTATGTTTGAGGAGTTTTGCTTTGAATTAATTATTATTTGAGTTATACATTAATTATTTACCTTAGTTCACTATATGAAAATTTGAAAATTCAAAACAGAGGAAGAGTTTCTGAGAGAAGAGGCGGTGCGTTTATTGGTAAGTGCTTTACCTAGAGAAGCATCATCAAAAAAACCAGTATTGCTCCATTCTCTGAGAGTATGAAATTATCTGCACGAAAAGAAGTGTTCACTTGATGCGATAATTGCTGGGTATCTTCATGACCTGATAGAGGACAGTGATGTTGAACATAAGATGATTTCTGATCTTTTTGGAGAGGATGTCTTAGCTATTGTATTGGCAAACACCAAAAACCTCACTTTAGCTAGACAGGAACTCTTAGAAGATATTGTGCATCGTTGTTATCAGTACGGAGAAGATGCTTTACTAGTAAAAGCAGCCGATGTGATTGATAATTATCATTTTTATAGAAATTTGGGAGAAGAGTGAGAGATGAAAAGAGCTATCGTTCAGTGAGAGATGATTTTGACTAGGTTGGATGATGAGGTTAAGGTGGGAAATGATGTTTTTAATGCGCTGATTGAAATGGTCTCTTAATAGATCTGGATTAATTAAAAGCAAAAATTGACTTAAGGAGCCTTAAATAAGTTAATTCATTTTTTGCTTATGTTTATGAAATGTGATTATTTCTTGAAATACTAGCTATTTCAGAGCTTCCTTAATATGAATAACGCTAAGTTGATTTAGTAATTATTATTTCTGATAAAAAAAAACTCATAAGAGATTCTCTTATGAGATTAGACTATTGCTAATTCATAAGAGAAAATCTTATAAGATTAGCTAAATATATTATACATGAAATAGAATACTGGAATGAATATTATGCTTCTGAAAAAACAAGATTTCCAATTACGTTTCTCCTGTTTTTTTAAAAGCTCAATACAGATCATTCCAGCTGCATTGCCTGCAGAGAATATTAGTATGAAAGATAAATTACTCATTTATTTGGTTTTAATAATTATGTACTGTGCTTTTTCTTTGAAATAAAGACATTATCGCTAATAAGATAAATATCATCATATCATAACTAAAATGTATAAGGATGCATGAGAGAAGTCCGTATTCAAATGCCATATAAAACATTAACATGCCAAAGAACCAGCTATCTATCCAACCCAATAGGCCTTGGTATGAATGCCCATCTCTAAATATTGCATTTGTTGCTAGTGCAGCTGCTCCAACTGCCCATGATGCTGGGTGATATAGAATTTCATGTAAGTAATTCAGGGTGGTGAAATCTGCAATTGGTGCAACTATATGAGTATGAAACAATTCAATTAATCCGTAACCCATAAATCCACCTAAAATGAAATTACCAACTTTTGCTGTTACTATAGCTCCATAAAATAGTATCCATCTAAAAGCTAATTCTTCTCCAACTCCAGCCCTAATACTAGTAATGAATCCAGTTTTAAAATGGCCTGGGCTTTCTAGTCTTTTTGGTAGTAATGACTTTTTAGAAAGTTGAACTATTGTTAAAATGACTGTCAATAATGCTCCCCATATCATAAAGAATGATGCTGTAGTGAACCATTCTATTGGTGTTGCTTTGATTTCCCAAAGTTCCCATAGATCGAATGGAATTGCATTTGGAAATAGCCATTCCACGATGATCATAAAGAAAAATCCATAGAATGCTTTTACGTAATATGGGCTATCCTTTTTATCTGATTTTTTTGTTGTTAATTGCATGTATATATTTTTATTGTTAACGTATTATTACGCAGTTAATTTATAATTATTTTTAAAATAAAGTCAACAAGCTTTAATGTAACTGCTCACAAGGGTGCAATACAAATTACCATAGATTATATATCGAAACATGCTTCCGTTGCGTTCCGCTACCACACGTAACATCAACGAAGGGTCGTCGGCCGCCGAGCGGGACGCGGACCGACTAGGGGTTTTTTGCTTCGTTTTTGGGCCTATGCCAAAAATGAAGAAGGGAGCATAGTTATGTTAATTAGCAGTGTTAACGTATCGAAGCTATACATACTTGTGAGCAGTTACGCTTTAATAAGAGTTCTTGAAATTACTTTCTCCCCAATCAAAACCACACCAACCCCACCACAAACAACACCGCAAGAGCTCAGAGTCACAAAATCTCGATAGAGACCTCAAGTATCGTACTATTGGCGAAAATTGCTGAGAATGCGAAGAATGATACGAAGGTAAGCGCTGATGAGATCAAGAGGTAGATGCTTATGTATCCTGCTTTGATTTTTTTGATAGCTTCTTTTGCTGCTCAGACGAGTTCATACACATCAAATCTCTCTTTCTGAAAAATCCCTGCATAACGAAATAGTGAGAAGATGGCTCCTAGCGCATAGATGAGCATGAGTCAAAACAAGAAAATGAGTAGTTTTTCGATACGACTAATATAGCTTTTCACTTCTTGGATGATCTCTCCTGTGTCGATATAAGAGATATTGTTTCCCATCAGGGTAGTGATTTCCGATTTTATGCTAGTCTTTTCTTCTGGTGCTGCGGTAATTTGAAAGAAAGAAGTTTTTGGTGCTTCCTTGAATTGCTCTGAGAATAACTGCAGATAGAAGAAGGGACGAACGCCATCTCTTACTGAGGATCTTAGGTTTATTACGGTGAGATCGAATTCTCTCCCTGCGAGAGAAATTGTGAGCGTATCTCAGATTGCTAAGCCCAGGTCATTGGCAAAGTCTTCATCGACAGACACCTCTCCTTCTTTGCTTAATGCTTTCCCTGATACGATTTTTACATCATCCAGCGGGTTTGAGGTCATATTGAACTCTCTAGTGAATCATCTTTGCTGCGGTGACCCGTTGAATTGCTGATCTAGCCGATCTTGCATTGATGTCTGATTGATACTCACGATTCTTCCTAGGATCACATCGAAGACGCTTTCTATAGGGAATGATAATTGATCGATTTTTTCTACATCATCATCGAAGACATTGGTCACGAAGATCGAATCTCATCAAGCAGTGAGTCATTGTAATCTTGCCTGCAGTCATCCATAGGTCATTACTACCCAGCTCAACAAGATCATCAAGATTGTGCACAATCCAGTGATCAAGCTACTCTGTGTCCCTGGTTTGGTCAAGAATCTCAGCACGTCTCGCTTTTCAAAGCTTTTTTCTCTTCGTCCTGCTTTGGTTCCAGCAATAAATGATCCCTTATGGATTCATCGGACAAATACTCCTACCAACAACGCTAACAAAGAAACCAGACCTAGATGTAATCATGCTGTACCAAGGTCACCAATGATCAATCGATACGATCCTAAGATCACGAGAGCTAAGGCGAGTATCCATTTCCATGAGAGGAGTCTAGAAAGTGGTGTTGGGCTACTATCAAGTAAGGAAAGTGGTCACTTTCTCACGCTGAGCCAGATCGGTAAGGCACTTACTCAGATCGCTAACAATGCCGTTCCTATCACGGTGGGTATGTAAGGAGTGAGTACCCAGATACTAGAAGAAAGTCGATCAGTGGCGGTGAGATAATGAGTCAATCCGTAGGTTATGGCTATTCATAATCATACTCATAACGCAGCACTTCAGGTGATCCAGAGTAGTGATTGTCGTCGTATCTTGCTATCTTGTAGTCCATAGATTCTCATGATCTGTAAGGAGTCTTGATTTTCATGCACGATACGTGATCCCAAGAAGATTAATACGCATGTTTGTAGGAGGAGAAACAAGAGACTAATCAGCGAGAGATATCATTGCAAGGATTCTCCTACTCACTGGAAGACTCATTCGCTTTCGTCGATGCTTGTTACACGATTGGGTGTATCTGCTACGATGTTTTTGATGATAGTCTTGAAGACGGGAATTGATTTTTTATCTGGCAGGGTAAGTGCTGTTATATGAGATACTCTTGTTCATTGTGCCAGCAGACCTAGTTCTTCTACACGATCCAAAGCTAACACGACGGTTCTTCCTCCATCAAACACACTAAACGATGCGCCAGGAGAGGAGTCGAAACTTGAGCTGATTTGAAAATCTTGTGATTGTAGGGAGATACTTGAAAATGATCAGTCTTCAGATCAAGCTTGGTATGTTTCATATAAGGCTTTCGAAAGAGACACGGTGTTTGCTCCTGTTCATCATCTATCGGTGTTTCACTCAAATTCCCCATACAGAGGATATGCATCATCTATTCATCGAAGAGTACTCAATAAGGGTCATTCTGGAGTGATGAGGGTGTAGTTCATCTCAACTTTTTGTGAGAAACGTCACTTGCTAGCTGATACAAGTTCTTTGATAGCTGCTACGCTCCTGTCGTCAAGTGGTCTTGTTCATTGAATCACGATATCTCATCAGACACTAGGCGCTATCTCCGCATCTATTTCCTGACTCACGATCTCACCCGCTCGTTTCAACACGAAAGAGATCAACACCGATGCCATGATCAGTGCTGCAATCAGAAGTAGTGACTTTTTGGATTTACGGAAGAGGGATTTTGCTAGCATGAAGAGATAGGCAATAAAGAGGTAATTATGGGGCGTCATCCTGAGGGAGGGACGACCGAAGGATCTCGAGAGGTTTCGGGCCACACGAGATCCTTCACTTCGTTCAGGATGACGGTATTGCTATCCAATTTATTCAACTCGTCTTATTGGCCTATAAGTTCATTCATCGCTACAACTCTATCAGCCCAATGAAGTAAGTCCTGCTCATGGGTAATCATAAGAATCGTAACTCCTGTATCTTTTTGTAGCTTTTTGATGAGCTGCATGATGTTTTCGCTATTGCCTTGATCTAGATTCCCAGTGGGTTCATCAGTAAGGAGGATTGGTGTCTGATACATAAATGCTCTGGCGATAGCAACTCTTTGTTGTTCTCATCAGCTGAGTTGATCTGGATATACGTCGATTTTCTGGTTGATTCAGACTAATGATAGTATTTCTTGTGTTGTGTATCTGCGTTCAAGATTTGAGAGATCTCCAGGAAGTTCAAGATTTTCTCTTACGGTAAGTTGAGAAACTAAGTGAAATTTCTGAAACACAAATCAGATCGTTGATGCTCTGTACTTTGTTGATCCAGCATTTGATAATGTATCAATACGTTTCCCATCTACGATAACTTCACCTGTATCTATAGTTTCTAAACCAGCGATGATGTTGAATAGTGTGGTCTTTCAAGATCCACTTGATCCCGTAAGCATCACAAATGTTCATGATTCAATCTTGAGTGAGAGGTTGTTGTATAGGTTGATTGTTTCTCCTCACTGCTTAAATGATTTTGATATATTTTTTAGTTCTATCATGGTTAACTTTTGTATAAAAAATGTATAATTTATGTAAAAATAAGTCTCTAAGCTAGTTTTATCTACTTCTCCAAGATGTCGTTTACTAGCGGTAATAAGTTATTTACAATGATGCTGTATCATTGTTTGGTGGGATGGATGCCATCGGGGAGATTTAGATTTGCGATTCATCATACGTCTTCCAAGAAGAACTCCATACAGGATACTTTCTTGTTGTCTTGATAAGTGATACATACATCACTGTAGATTTTTTCAAAATCAGCTCTGTACTGAGGATCATTATTTAGCGGTATTTTCATTCATCAGATTATCAGGTGCATATTCTTATCGAGAATTGTTTTCGTAATGCTTGCTATATTTTCTTCCAGCTGCCCTAGAGGTAAACCACGAAGCCCGTCATTCGCTCAGATGACTAAGATTGCAATATCATTCTCAGCTGCAGTTTCTAGCTGTCGATCAATTCTTTTCTTTAGTCCTTCGCTAGTATCTCAAGAGATTCCGCCGTTAAGTACTTTGATCTCTCTTCATTTGTCCCTAAGGATCTTTTCAAGTTGCGAAGGGTAAGAATCTTGTATGGGAAGTTGATACCCAGCCGTAAGGCTATCACCTAGCGCATGGATAGTGGGTATCTGTTGTTCGATTATTTCTTGGACAGGAGTCGTAACTTTAGGTGCTGCTGATCAGCAGCCACTCAATACTAATCCAATAAGTACTAATGGTAAAGCTTTCATGAGTCTTTGTGTTGCTAAAGAGTTTTAGTGATAAGGAAACTCTTCTCTAATTCTATTGATAAAAAACGCTTCAGTGCGCTGAAGAGTAGTTATATGGGATAAGTTAGTTTTAAGGAAGCTCTGAAATAACTCATATTTTATGAATATGAGTAAAAAATGAAATGGCTTGGTTAAGTTTCCTCAAATAGAATTAGAGCCAAATTACTTGTTGCTCTAATTTCTAACTCTATTCTTCCACCTCAACTGCTTCTTCCGCAAATCTTTTTCTATTGTCAGTCATCCAGCGCATCTTTTCAGCTTCCCCGTTACTCGGATCGCTCATTACGTCAGCGTGAGCTTCCATATAATGAGGCATTAATGCCATCATCCACTCTTCGAAAGTGTTTGCTTGTACTTTGTGTTCGCATAGATCGCAGTTCAATGATTTCATAGGTGATTTTATGAATAAATACAAATAGTGTAATATTTTGAATCATGATGTAAAGAGCTTCCTGCTATATACATGCTCCTTATTGGTTGTTCTGAGTTATGGAAAATAAACTGTCGATAAGGCTCATAGTTTCTGTAAAAAAATGTATAATTTATCATGTCGTTACTTCTCAAATCTACTAACTGCTCACAAGAGTATAATGCTAATTACTATAGAGTATATATCGAAACATTCTCCCGTTGCGTTCCGCTACCACACGTAACATCAACGAAGGGTCGTCGGCCGCCGAGCGGGACGCGGACCGACTAGGGTTTTTTTGCTTCGGTTTTGGGCCTATGCCAAAAATGAAGAAGTGAGCATAGTTATGCTAATTAGCAATGTTGGTGTATCGATGCTATACATACTTGCGAGCAGTTACCAGATCTATATTTGACATAAAGTTATTTTGTGTGTATAATATATATGTTTATTTTCCACGCAAATCTATGAAAAATCTAACTGAAGCTAATATTGAATGGATTATTGCTCATTCTATCAAGTGGAAACATTCGAGAAGTGGCGGACATTGAGGGCAAAATGTAAATAAAAGAGAAACAAAGGCTGAAGGGTATTTTAGTGTTGATTCCTGTAAGCAGCTTGATGAAGAGCAAAAGTTATGGCTCCATGATGCTTATCACAATCATATTAGTAAAAAATGAGTGATTAGATTAACGTGTCAGGAGCAAAGGAACTATCATCAAAACTTATCGATACTCAAGAAACATTACAAGATCCTTCTTGAAAATCTTGGTAAAGAGCTTGTTTTTGATCATTTGCATCATCGTAGAAAAAGAAAACACCACTAGAAGTGGTGTTGGTTTTACTATTTCTTATGAGATATATCGCAATATAAATACATTTATACTCACAAACACAAGGTAATACATCCAAAACAAGATTTTGCGTTGTCTTCTGCTATTTTTTTGTAACGAATATCACAATCACGCAATTGAACTGAGTATATCTCAATGTTTTTCGCTAATAGTTGACTGAATCACTTGTTGATTTGTGAATAATTGACCTTTATTTGATCTTAGTATTGATTCTTCAAGTTGATGAATCATGGTTTGAAGTTTTTCTCAGAGTTTATTTTCTTGTCTTGGACTAGAATTGTTGCTATGTAAGGAGTCAATTTTGAGGGTATTTCATTGAATGATAGTGTCTTGAACTGGTTCAATAATAGCTTGATCTATTTCTATATAGTCATTAAGAATCTTCTCAATATCTATTATTTTTAGAAATACTTTATTATTTACTTTCTTGGTTGTTACGTATCATTTTTTGATGTAATTGTAGAATGTTTGCCTTGTCTTATTGTACTTCTTCACGGCTTGGTTAATGTGGATGTATCAACTATTCATAGGTAAATAATGAGATAAATCAGTATGGATCACTATAATTTAATAAGCTATTTCTTGGGAAAAATAATTGAATTAATTTTTATATACTAAATTTTTACACATTTACAAGTCTTAAATTTTATGTAAAAGATGTTTTTTATATTTAATTTATTTTTGACTAATTTTTTATAAAATATTATTTTTCAAATCTGAGTTTCCTGCGATTATTTTTTTTAGTTATCTATTTTCTTTATTTAAAGGTGTTTTTGGGGTATATGATTTGATGCTATACGCAGATATCTTTCTATTGACTTTATTTAATTTTTTATTATAAAAGATAAAGTTTGTAACAGGGCTATACAATAACTAGTATGACTTGTAAACAAATCGTAAAATAAAAAATCAAAATATAAGGTGCAAATCTTTCGCTTAGTGCGTAGATTTTTTCTTTTGTAAATTTTTTTATTATTCTTTATATATACACTTATGAAAAGTGCAAACACATTCTTACGTATCGTACTAGCAGCTATGCTTTTTGTAGATGCGTTTAGAGTTATTCCTTTGATGTCAGATACGACTTCTGATAACTACGGGAATACAAATTCAGTTCAAACAGTTTACGCATGAGATGAGTGCGTGACTAATGCAGATTGTAGTGATGGTATTGTATGTACCTCAGATGTCTGTAATTCTAATTGACTCTGTAGCAATCCACTTGCGTGTGCTGCTTGAGAAACTTGTGATGATTCAAGTGGATTTCCAGTATGTTCTGGATCAGCACCTATTGATGCTGTATGTGGATCATGATTCTTATCATGTTCTGTCGGTAATCCAGGAAACCCTAACGATACTGCGTGTGGTCAAGATGATACATGGGATTGTTTTGGTGTAAATGGTTGAGCTGATGCTTGGTGTATGATTCCAGATGTTTGTGCAACTCCACCAGTAAATGGAGATTGTGGAAATGCATATGGAGTATGTGTAACCGGTCAAGCTGCTAATCGAAATGATTCAGCATGTGGAACTGATGATACATGGACTTGTGAAGGCTCTAATGGAGGATCAAGTGATTCATGTTCAGTGCCAGATGTTTGTACAACAACTCCAACTAATGCTGTTTGTGGTTCTACTTTTGGATCTTGTACTGCATGAAATTTTGGAAATCCAAATGATACAGCATGTGGTCAAGATGACACATGGGATTGTTTCGGCACGAATGGATGAACTGATGCATGGTGTATGATTCCAGATGTATGTTCACCTACACCAGTAAATGGTGATTGTGGACTTACGGTTGGACAATGTGATACAGGTACAGCAAATAATATTAATGACACCGTATGTACAGAAAATGATACATGGGAATGTGTATGATCAAATGGTGGTACAACTGCTTTTTGTGCTCATAACGATTCTTGTGGAGGAGGAAATCCAATTCCTTGAGTTTGTGGTACTGCTACAGGAACCTGTACTTTATGATTTGCAGTTGGGGTAAATGATACTGCATGTAATCAGGCTGATACATGGTCATGTACGGGTTCAGGTTGAGGAGCAACTGCTTCTTGTTCAAACCCAGATCTATGTAGTGGAACTGATGGAACTTGTGGCGTAGTCTTTGGTTCTTGTACGAATGGTACTGCATGAAATTATAATCAAACGGCCTGTAATATAGCTGACACCTGGACTTGTAGTTGAACTAATGGAGGATCAGCTTCTTCTTGTTCTGTTCCTGATCCATGTGGTTGATGAGGTCTTTGTGTTTCAACACCAGAAATATGTGATGGAATTGACAATGACTGTGATGATGAAATAGATGAAGATCTTGATATAGTACAAGAATGTACAGTTTGAGTAGGGGCTTGTGCTGCTACTGGTACTAGATGAAAAATATGCGAAGATGGTCAACCATCAACATATGCATGTAATGCAGTTGAATGAACTCCTAGTGCAGAAATCTGTGATGATGGAATTGATAATGACTGTGATGGAGATATTGATGAAGTAGCTTGTCCAGTTGATACATACGATCTAGCTTTGAGAAAAACATTGAGCGGAACTACTCCAGGACCATTTATGGCTGGTGATACGGTTACTTTCAATATAAGAGTATTTAACCAAGGTGACGTTGATGCTGCAAACATTGTAGTAACTGACTATATTCCTACAGGATTGACTTTCGTATCAAGTAATGCAACAACAATTTCAACTACTGCAACTTCAGTAGACCTTGATTTTGGAGCTGTTCTTGCATGAAGTTCAAAAGTAAGAACTATTACATTCACTATTGATAGTGGATTCTCAGGAACGATTGATAATCTCGCTGAAATCTCATCAGATAATGGAGACGATGTAGATAGTACAACAGATACAAACTCATCTAATGATATATTGGTAAATGATGTAATCAATAATAATGCAGGTGACGAAGATGATCATGATATTGAATCAATTACGGTTGATCCAATTATATCTACTGATGAATATGATCTTGCTTTGAGAAAGACACTAAATAGTAACACTCCAGGACCATTTATGGCAGGAGATACGGTTACCTTCAATGTGAGAGTAATTAATCAAGGTGATATTGATGCAAATGGTATCCAAGTAATGGACTATATACCAGCAGGATTGACCTATGTAAGTAGTAATGCAGCAATTGCAAATACAGCGACAAGCGTAACGATGGACTTTGGTTCAATCGCAGCATGAGCTGCTAAGACAAGAACTATTACGTTTACTATTGATAGTGGATTCTCAGGAACGATTGATAACTTAGCAGAAATTATAGCTGATGATGGAAACGATGTAGATAGTACAACAGATACAGATTCAACCAATGATGTATTGGTAGATAATGTAATAAATAATAATGGAGGTGACGAAGATGATCATGATATCGAAAGTATTGTAGTTGGTCCGATTGTATCAACTGATGAATATGATCTTGCTTTGAGAAAGATACTAAATAGTAACACTCCAGGACCATTTATGGCTGGAGATACGGTTACCTTCAATGTGAGAGTAATTAATCAAGGTGATATTGATGCTAGTGGTATCCAAGTAATGGATTATATACCAGCAGGATTGACCTATGTAAGTAGTAATGCAGCAATTGCAAATACAGCGACAAGCGTAACGATGGACTTTGGTTCAATCGCAGCATGAGCTGCTAAGACAAGAACTATTACATTTACAATTGATGCAGGATTCTCAGGAACGATTGATAACTTAGCAGAAATTATAGCTGATGATGGAAACGATGTAGATAGTACAACAGATACAGATTCAACCAATGATGTATTGGTAGATAATGTAATAAATAATAATGGAGGTGATGAAGATGATCATGATATCGAAAGTATCGTAGTTGATCCTATAATTGTAGTAGATACATATGATCTAGCATTGAGAAAAATATTGCATCATACTACTCAAGGTCCATTTACAGCTTGAGATACAGTTACATTTGATATAAGAGTATTCAACCAAGGTACAGTGACTGCTAACAATGTTGTAGTAACAGATTATATTCCTAGTTGATTGACTTTTGTGTCAAGTAATGCATCAGTGATTTCATCTACAGCAAATTTTGTAGAATTAGACTTTGGTACTATTGCACCAGGTTCAAAAGGTCATGTTATTACATTTACAATTGATGCAGGATTCTCAGGAACAATAGATAATTTAGCAGAAATTACTGCTGATGATGGAGCAGATATTGATAGTACAACAGATACAGATTCAACCAATGATGTATTGGTGGATAATGTAATAAATAATACCGGAGGTGATGAAGATGATCATGATATCGAGTCAATTATTGTTGACCCAATTGTTGTGCCAAATGGATATGATCTTGCTTTGAGAAAAACAAGAATGGCAGCTACATATGCTCCAGGAGATACAGTAACGTTCAATATTAGAGTATTCAATCAAGGAGTGGTTAATGCCAATAATGTTGAAGTAACTGATTATATTCCAGCTGGACTTACGTATGTAAGTACTTCAGCAACAGAAATTGCTACTACAGCAACAACTGCTACGTTATGATTCCCAATGATTCCAGTTGGAGGATCAGTGCTTGAAACTATCACCTTTACTGTTGATAATAATTTCACAGGAACGATTGATAATAAAGCAGAAATTTCATCTGATGATGGGAATGATATTGATAGTACTACTGACACAAACATATCAAATGATGTGCTTGTTAACAATGTAATTGATAATACTGGTTGAGATGAAGATGATCATGATAATGCAATTATAACGATTATTGATCCAATCAATCCAGTGTATGATCTTGCTTTGTCTAAGGATATTGCTACTGCAGGACCTTACGCACCAGGAGATGTTGTTGATTTTGATATAACCGTTACTAATGAAGGAACTGTACCATCTGGTACATTTACTGTGGTTGATTATATCCCAGCAGGATTTAGTTTTGCTTGAACTAATGCAGCATCATATACTTTAGTATGATCTGATCTCGTGTTAGACTATCCATCAATTCAAGTTTGAGGGTCTGCTACAATTACTGTTAGCATGCTTATAGATGCAGGATTTACAGGATCAAGTATTACAAATAATGCTGAAGTAATGACTGATAATGGTAACGATACAGATAGCACACCGGGTGATAATAGTACAAATGAAGATGATGATGACGATGAAACAATTGCGATCGATGTAACTACAGATACTTATGACCTAGCATTGAGAAAAACAAGAATGACATCTACATATGCTCCAGGAGATACAGTAACGTTTAATATAAGAGTAATAAACCAGTGATCTGTTGCCGCAAATAATGTTGAAGTAACTGACTATATTCCTGCTGGTCTTACGTATGTAAGTACTTCTGCGACTGAAATAGCAGTAACTTCTACAGATGTTACTTTATGATTTACAACTATCCCAGTTAATGGTAATGTTTTAGAAACTATTACCTTTACAGTAGATGCAGGAGCGAACGGTACGATTGAAAATATCGCAGAAATTTCATCTGATGATGGAAATGATGTTGATAGTGTTACTGATACGCTTGTGAATAATGATGTTTTGATCAACAATGTTATTGATAACACATGATGAGATGAAGATGATCATGATAATGCAAATATTATTATTGAAACAGTGAATCCAACAACATATGATCTAGCGTTGGTTAAAGATATCGTAACAAGTGGACCATATATTACTGGACAAGATGTTGAATTTGCAATAACTGTAACTAATGAAGGTAATGTTCCTTCAGGAGCGTTTACTGTAATTGACTATGTCCCAGCAGGATTTACATTTGTAGACTCTTCTTCAACGTATACTCAAAGTTGAACGGATGTAATTATTGACTTTGCAAATATTCCAGCTTGATCATCATCAACTGAAACAGTTACGATGAGAGTAAATGGAGGATTTATTTGAATGTCTATCACGAACTTGGCAGAAGTACTTACTGACAATGGAAATGATACTGATAGTACTGAAGGAAATGATAGTACAAATGAAGATGATGATGATTGAGAAACTATTACTATTATCGATGACACAACAAATACTGATGAATTTGATCTAGCTCTTCAAAAAACACTTAATGCGAGCAATTCAAGTACATTTGCTCCTTCAAGCTCAGTTACGTTTGATATTACGGTAATTAATCAAGGAGATCTAAATGCAAATGGGATTGTGGTGACTGACTATATTCCAGCTTGATTGGTATTTGATTCAAGTAGCTTAAATACTGTTTCTACCTCATCTACTGAAGTTTCATTAGATTTTGGTTCATTAGCAGTTTGAGCTTCAAGAACTGAAACTATTACTTTTATTATTGACTCTAGCTTTACAGGAACTGCTTTAGATAATATAGCAGAAATTACTGCAGATAATGGAGCAGATATCGATAGTACAACTGATTCAGATCCATCTAATGATACATTGCTAAACGATGTTATTAATAATAACGGTGGTGATGAAGATGATCATGATATCGAATCAATTACTGTTACACAAGTAGTATGTGTTGATACAGGAGCAGAAATCTGTGATGGAATTGATAATGATTGCGATGGTGAAATTGACGAAGGAACTGATGAGGTAGTAGATTGTTCTGCTGGTCAAGGTGAGTGTCTTGCGACAGGAACACAGCCGAAGGCTTGTATAAATGGTAAATATGAATTAGGATCATGTAGCGCAGTAGAATGAACACCAGGTAATGAAATATGTGAAGATGGATTAGATAATGACTGTGATGGTTTTTTTGACGAACAATGTGGAGGTACTTCTTACGATTTAGCATTGATGAAAGTGTTGAATTCTAGTACAACAGGTCCATTTGAGTCAGGAGATACGGTTACATTCGACTTAACGGTTCTGAATGAATCAAATGAAAACGCTTTGGATGTCTATGTAATAGACTATGTTCCAACAGGACTTACATTCTTAAGTTCATCAGTATGATCTAATTGATATCAAGTATTGGCAAATGGAGATGTTACACTTAATTTCTCACCAATTACTGTTGGTTGAAGTGAGACAGAAACAATTAGCTTCATCATTGATGACTGATTTACTTGAGTGATTGAAAACTGGTCAGAAATTTATACAGATGATGGAGTTGATGTAGATAGTACACCAGGAGATTGAAGTCAAGATGAAGATGATGATGATAATGCACTTATTACTGTTATAGATCCAGAAACTATGGAATTTGATCTTGCTTTAACTAAGGGACTAAATAGCTCAACAACCTGAACATTCAATCCAGGAGACACGGTGACCTTTGATGTTACAGTATATAACCAAGGAACAGAAGATGCTGCAGGAATCGAAGTAATTGATTATATTCCTACAGGATTGACATTCGCTAGTAGTACTGCTCCAGTGATCTCTAATAATGCAACTACTGTAGTATTGGATTATGGATCACTCGTTGCATGAACTAATATGGTTGAAACTATTACCTTTACAGTAAATGCATGATTTACGGGAACTATCGATAATATAGCAGAAATTAGTGCTGATAATGGTGAAGATGTAGATAGTACACCTGATACAAATAGTGCAAATGACATACTTATTGATGACGAACTTAATAATGCAAGTAATGACGAGGATGATCATGATGTTGAGACTATAGTTGTAACAAATCCTACTACAGGATCTAATGACTATGATCTTGCTTTGAGAAAAACATCTAATTCAAGTACTTTTGTTCAAGGTGGTCAAGTTATCTACACGATCACAGTATTTAATCAATGAGATATTGATGCTAGTTCTATTGAAGTAACTGATTATATTCCTAATGGACTTACTTATGTTAGTTCATCTGCGTCTGTAGTTTCAGAAACTGATGATGAAATCGTTCTTGATTTCGGATCGATAGTAGCTTGAGATAGTGAATCAGAAACTATCACCTTTACGATTAGTTCTTCATTCGTTGGTGATGTTGAAAATATTGCAGAAATAACAAGAGATGACGGTAACGACGTTGATAGTACTGTAGATAGTTCATCATCAAATGATGTAGTTGTTGATGATGTAATTAATAATTCATCCAATGATGAAGATGATCATGATGTAGAGAATATCGAGGTATTAAGAAGATCAGGTAGAGGTTGATGAGGAAGTGGATGAGGAAGAAACTTCTGCGGAGATGGAAACCTGAGTGTTACTAGAGGAGAGCAGTGTGATGACGGAAATTATGTTGATGGAGACGGATGTAGTAGGAATTGTCAACTTGAAACTGTAGTAGATCCTGTTGAAGAAGATCCAGAAGTATGTCAAATTGAAAGTCGATGTGGAGATGGAATCATCTGACACAATGGTGATCCTACTATAAAAGAACAGTGTGATGATGGTAATACTATTAATGGTGATGGATGCAGTAGTAACTGTTATATTGAAATTCCAACTCCAATAGTTGAACCAACACCAACACCTGTCGTGATCATACAAGAGCCAGAACCAGTTGAGATTGAACTACCATTTATCCCTCAACCAAGATATGAGCAGGTTCCTATGCCAGAACCACTTCAATTACCTGCTTATCTTCCAGAAACTTGAGTACTAAATGGTGGGCTTCTTAAATGAAGAGTATCAATGCCGACTTTACTTATTAGGAAAGAAGAAGAAAATAAGGCATAAGTAATATGAGTTGATTTCCCTTCTATTAGAATCAATAGAAGGGAAATTTTTTTTCAGAATCTTTAGTTTGCGTATTGAAATTTGATAGAGGTTTTGTACAAGTATAAGAGTAACAAGAAGTTTCCTTCGACGGTAATCATTAAGGAAATGATGAAAAACTTAGCGAAGAGTTGGAATACAGAAGCTTAGCTTAGATTTCTCTTGTAATAGAATCAAAGTGTCAGTTTATTTTCATAACCAAGTATCTTTTTATGCGTTATACATTAAGTTCAGTTTTCTTTACGCAAATTATCTTGCTGATTTTGCTTTTGCTAATGCTTTTCCCACAAGATTGAATGGTATTTGAGATCTTACGAATTGTTTGTTGATCTTTGATTCTTTTTTATCTTCCATGATATTGGATATGATATCTTTTCTTTAGTGAACAAGATTTATCTGCATTTGAAAGATTTGCAATTAATTTTTTGATATCGATTACTTTGATTATAATTATATCATATTATTTGTATTTTACCTCTAACAGTATTTCTACGATTAAAATCTATCTTATTAGCATAGTGATTTTGTCTTTTGCAGCAATTTTAGCTCTAATTCGCTGGAGAAATTGAGTTCCAAGCTCATTGCCAATTGATAATGATATTGTCTAAACTTTTTATAAGTAACTAGTTATTTGACTTTTCATATACTAAGACGACAAACGAGATTTGTTGTTTTTTTGTTGTTAATTAATATAGTATAATAGATAAACGCAGTAAATAGTTAATTCAATTATTTTTCTGTAATAGATTTTTCCCATTAATTGACTGTAATATTAAAAAAAACGAATAAGAAAGTTCATTTTAGCTTGCATACTATCATGAATCACCATCACTTATTCAGCTTATTGATCATCCTTTGATTAGGTAGCTTTTCATTATTTTCCTTGTTTACCTGATCTTATGACGAACCTCTTATATTCACTCTTCTTCTTTTTCATTTTGTAATTATTTTGTGAGTGTTCATAAAATATTATAAGACCTTGAGACCAAAGGCGTCTGTGTTTAATGTGCTCTTGCTCTGAATTTTCTGATCATGGATTATACTATCCTTTCTTGCTCTTTTCATTGATTTACCTACGAGTATGAGACTTATTTATGCAATAATATTATGTGTCTTTTTGGGTATATGAATCTGATCAAAAACCGTCTCAAGTACATCTGTTCGATATAAAAGAGTCAGTAATTGAACATTTCTAAAAAATACAATCATATGAATTGGCTTAGTTTTTTTATTCAGTACAGGTTCGTATGTTTACGAAACTTTTGTTAATGCTTCTTATAAAACTTGAAAAGTAAACGAACCCAGACAAAATATTAATATTGCATCCTTAATTGATTCAAAACCATGAGTTCTTGATCAAGAGCTTTTAGATCAAAAACAAGATGAAGATAAGTACGAGAGAATTTTAGCAAAATATTTTTCAGAAAACGAAGAAATCACCTATCAAGCACTAATCCCAATTCTTCGAGATCTTTATGATGGTGAATTTAGGTCACAAAGTGAAGATTTTTCGTATATAAGTAAGGAGAGTGTATTATATCCATGATTTGCATATGGGCTTGAGATGTGAATGATTTGAGTAGGCATCGATCCGTCACTAACAGTGAAATGCTGAAACCTTTTTGTCTTGCTGTGATTAGCCCAATGATGGGATATAGATTGGAATTCTGAATCAATTATCAATGATTTTTGGTTGGAAGCTCAATCGAAATGACTTATGAAGCGAGGTTGTGAGGAGAAAAGGCAAATTGCGCTATGATCACAAAGTCCTTAATTTACCCTCTGTAAGGTAGCTAGCTAGACCAATAAAACTCAAAGTGTATCTATATCACAATGATTTTTCCAATCTTAGTAAGCCCAAACCTAATTCTAGTGTTTGTAAATTATTTAAGTTTAGTTACACTATTACGTATTATTTTATATTATATTAACTTCGATGATTAATAATATTCGTGTATGAATCTGAGTTTTTTCTGTATTTGCATTGATGTGAACCGCTTTTGGTTTAAGTGATATAGCGGCAAAAGAAGCTATTTATGGTGATTTATTTTATGAGTCACCGAGTTTGACTTGGACTCCACCTACATGGTTTCAACCACATAGTCTTTCATCTGCACCGACAGATGCTGGATATTGGATCAATTCAGTATTACCTTATGAAGAAGATAGATATGAAGATCTTTATATGGTGATTCCTCAGTTAGGGCTTATAACTCCTATTGTTGAAATTCCAGATTGATCTGCTGATTATGAATTGATGAGAAGCTGAAATCAAATTGACATCAATAAATATCTTGTGTGAGGAATCATTGAATACGCAAGTAGTGTTCCTCCTGGGAACTGGGGTAAGCGTGTTGATTTTGGTCATAGTAACTTCTTCAAAGATCAAGCGGGGAGATACAAAACAATTTTTGCTAGTCTCATGGCATTAGATCCAGGCGATCAGGTATGGTATTTCCAAAAAACAAGTTCATGAGCATTTGATCTATTTAAGTATAATGTAGATCAATCGTTCAATATTGATCCTACAACATGAGTTAAGTATCTTCAATGGGATTGAGAAGGAGCAGATGCACTTGTGTTTGGTTGTACTCATGGTTTGGATGGTAGATGGATGATCTTGGCAAGCTATATTGGAGAGCCAAATGGAAAACCTGTTCCTTACGTAGATCCTTACGCTTCATTAAATAGAGGTCTTAGAGCAAGAGTAGATTCAGCAGTAAGGAAAATTGGTTGGCTCAAAACTAATGCTAAGAAATTTGAAATCGTTCAGCTCATAAAAGTAATTGGAAATATTAGAACAGCAAAATGATCATCATTGACTGATGCAGAAGCTTTGTTGTTAGATTATGTTGAATTTAAACTTGTATCAATCTTCCCAGAGTAATTAAATTGAGATTCAAATTTTAAATACTTAATAAAAGAATATGATGAAGAAAGTACTTTGTGTTACTCTTAGTATTATGTTGGTATCTGGTAGTTCATTTGCTTTGACACCAAAGGCACAAAAATGAGTAGTTACTATAGAGTCAGATGCATTAGAGTGGCAGTCACCAACTTGGTTTGAACCAGTTGCATTAGAAAATGCTTCTGAAGATGTTGAATATTGGACATCGATTCTTCCGTATAAGGAAGACAGAAGTGATGACATGTATGTCGTGCTTCCTACTTTGTGATTAATCACTCCTGTTGTATTTGTTCCAGAAGGAACTACTGATTATAAAAATATGACAACAGGGAAAGAAATTGATATCAATAAATATCTCCCTGAGGGAGTGATGCATTATCCAGGGACCTGAATGCCTTGAGAAGTTGCTAATCCTGTTATCTTTGGTCATAGTAATTATTTTGCTAAAGAGGAAGGGAAATACAAAAGTATTTTTGCAGATCTTATGAATCTAGATGTGAGCCCAAGAGATGAAATGCGGGTGTTTGCTAAGGAAGATGGTGAATACGAACTTCGCAAGTTTACCATAGAGGAATCATATGAGACTACTCCAGATGATGTATGAATATTGAAACCAAAGTGAGGAAAAGAATTGACAGTATTCGCTTGTACTGAGTGACTCAAAGGAAGATGGATTTTGAGAGGTAAAATGATAGAAAATAATGAAGTTCTTGTTCCTTATCTATATAAGTATAGGATGTCTGATATCCTAAGTGACCTTGCTGATTCACCAAAAAGACAGACAATTATTATTGAATGAATGAAGAAAATCAAAGATGCGAGAGAAGATATTCCTAGTTCATGACTTACTTATGACGATAAGATGAAGAAATATGTAATAAACTGGATTGAAAGAGAGTTGGTTAAATTGTATTAATTATACTAGATAAATAATTTAAGGAAGCTTAAATGAATACCGTCGAAGCAAGCTTCTTGGTATTCTTTCTTCGAAATAAGCCAATTCATTTTTTGATCATTTTCATGAAATGCAATTATTTCTTAAAATATAAGCTATTTCAGAGCTTCCTTAATAGAAAAACTCTCGTCCGAGAGTTTTTTTACTATCTGTATTAGAATTTTAGTCCAATATTGCTACAATACGAATCTTATGAATATTCTCCAAGAACTTATCTATACGATTCTTTCACTTCCTGAAGCTGACCGCTCCAGGGATCATGTGGTGAAACTAAAAAGACAACGGTCCAAGAAGCATGGAAAAACAAAAGTTCCTACTAATCTTCAGGTCTTAAAGACTTTTTATGGACTAAGAACTGCGGGTGAAGTAGAAGATAATGATTGGATTGAATGACTCTTAAAAAAACGTGGTATCAGGTCTCAGTCATGAATCGTTGCAGTGCAGGTCCTTACCAAGCCATTTCGATGTCCAGGGAAGTGTATTTTCTGCCCAAACGATGCTACCATGCCCAAGAGTTATATTAATACTCAACCTTGAGCCATGCGTGCATTATTGAATCAGTTTGATCCTTACAAGCAAGTATATAATAGACTACTAAGTCTCACGCTTACTGGTCACAAAACTGATAAGATTGAGATGATTGTGTTATGATGAACATGGGATGTTTATCCCAAAGCTTATAAGATTGAGTTTGTTAAATGACTTTATGATGCCTGTAATACTTTTTTGGCTTTTATGGATCATATTGAAGTAGATTTTTCTAGTGATAAATCTGCGAGATATACCGTAACAGAGGATTTTGAAGTGAAGTATCCAACTGATATCCAAGAGTCATTGAAAATAAATGAGACAGCGCCAAATAGAATTATCTGACTTACCATAGAAACTAGACCAGAATATGTAACCGATGAAAATTGTCAGCTATGGAGAGACTTGTGAGTGACAAGAGTAGAGATGGGGATCCAAACCTTACACAATCCAGTCCATGAAGCAAATGTTCGTGGACATGATAATCAAGCAATCAAAGACGCTATGTACAAACTTCGTCAGTATGGGTTTAAGATATCTAATCATTATATGCCTGGATTGTATACTTCAACACCTGAGATGGATTTGGAGACTTTTCAGATTGCGTTCTCTACACCCCGGATAAAATCAGACGAGTTGAAATTCTATCCTACAGCAGTGATTCCAAATACTCCTTTATATGACTTATATAAATCTTGAGAGTATGAACCTATCAAAGATGATGATCTTAAAAAACTTATCAAACAATTTAAAACTGAGATTATCCAGCCGTATTCAAGGATCAAGCGTTTAGCTCGTGATTTCGACACCAATGAAGTCGTGGCAGGAGCAAACACACCAAATCTTAGACAACTAGTCATGAATGACATGCAAAAAGAATATAACGAGCATGAAGATCTTCGTAAAAAACAATATACGAGATTAGCTACAGATTCTCAGCAATTTGATACGAAAAATGATTTTCTCACTCATATAACAACTCCTTTAGTGAAAAATATAACCAGACATATATCTCTTTCAAATGAAGAACGAGAGATTGATCATACGATGGAAACAAGCTGCATAGGAGCCTCCTTTGATACGAACTCGGAGAGAAATTTTGTTTGTTTGTGCACAAGATGTAGAGAGTTTAGAAATAAGGATAAGGAGTCGCTAGATTTGCCATTTCCGGTCGTTCGTCGTTATCATTCGAGTAATGGAGAAGAGTGTTTTATAAGTATTGAAGATACGTTAGGATATCTGTATGGATTTGCAAGACTCTTGTTGCCTGCAGATGGTGTTGCCTTGGATTATGAATGAGTAGAATCAGATAAGGCATTGATTAGGGAGCTGCATGTGTATGGAAGTCTCTCTGAGATTTTGAGTAAACAAAAGAAAGAAGAAGCTGAAAAGAATGACAACATCATAAAAAATACTGCACAAGATAAATGATTTGGTACTCAGATGATGGAACTTGCTCAGGACATTGCTAGAGTAAGAGACTATGAAGCGCTTAGTGTGATTTCATGAATTGGAGTGAAAGGATATTATAAGAAACTTTGATTTGAAGAGGTTGGAACCTATATGGTAAAGTCTCTGAACTAATCTTGAGTTCAGTTTCTATAAGCATATAGTTTAGCTATTTATTAGAGATGTCGTATGAGATTATTGTACTTAATCAGAGATTTGGCAGTATATCCCTTTACCAAAGATAAAACTGAAAACAAGTTTCATCACTTGTTGGTCTTTTTGTTTAAAGATTATCCAGCATTTTTGCGAGCGAAGCCTAGTATTCGACGCATTTTGCTCCGACCATTTCTCCTACTTCAAAAGATATTTCAAACGCAAGAATAATAAATTTTAGTAAGTAATGTATTGTTTGTTAATGAGTGAAAAAAATAAGCAATCAAAAAACATGCGACTGTTGCTAGGAACTATTATTGTAATAGGTGTTTTTTCTTTTGTTTGGAGGCAGCAAAAAATTAAAGAGGAGAAAAAAGCTCAAGCAATAATACAACAATTGATGCAAGTACAGCAGGCTAGGGATGAAGAGGTGTTTGATCAAGAGAAAGATTCAATCAAACAACAGTTGGCGCTTAGAAAGAATTGACTGCAAGAGGCAATTGAGCAAGCATTGGATGATGAAGAAACTTCATTGGAGGAGCTTTCTTCATCTCAAGGGCAATGGGAAATGCTCAAAAAACTTCATGATGCTACTGAAGATAAAAGTCTCTTACCTGCGCTATTTCAGATTTCTTTAAACCTTAGGAAATTTGATGATGCTTTGTTTTATCTCGATGCGCTTCAGGCGAGTAATGGCAATGCAGGAATTGATGTTCATAAGTACCTCTATGCGTTATTTAACAGTAAGTCTATTGATTTTGCTAGTCTAGGTCGTTTCAAACAAGTAATCCAAAAGTATGAGGAAAATGAATTAATTACTCCTCAGGATAGTATTTTTTATTATTCTTTGATTACTTTGAGTAGAGGTGACCTTGAATCTTATGCTGAGTTTATGGAATGACTGCGTTGAACAAAATATGATGAACGAGTGAGTCGTTATGATCAATCACTTGAGCGTGATGAGTCATTTGTTGATACACCTGAGTACTACCTTAAGGGGCTTTTGAGTATAGGATTGTTTCAGCAAGAATGGTACCGTCCAGTTCAACATATTTCTCGTGATTTGATTGAAAAAGATTCAAAGTATCTTCTATGATACCAGCTCAATGCATATACAGCAATGCTTCTTAGTGATCGAAATGAAGCTCTGCAATCACTTGATTTTTTGAAAAATAATGATCAGCCAAATAAGAATCTCTATCTTTATCTTCAATGAGTTGCTCTGTATCATCAGGAAAGATATCAAGAAGCCCTTTTAGCATTCAATCAGATCCCTAAAGAAGCAGTTACTCAAGACGCTATAAGATATCAGTACTTAAGTTATGGTGCTGTAAATGATAAAAAATGAGTCAAGAATACTCTTCAGCTCCTTATTGCTACTAAAGATCTCAATGCTTATGATTATTACACCATATTTGATCTTTTGTTTTTCAACAAAGAAGGAGTCTGATATCTGAGTTGAATAGAAGAGGATATAGCGCAATTGATGAATTCTTGCTATGAGCAAGTAACACAAGATTTTGTTTATGTATGCTTGTATGGTAAAGCGGGAATGAATATTCGCTTGTGAAATACCAAAGCTGCCTATCAATACCTAACTCATGCTTCACAACGATTCCCTAATAAAGAGATCTTTGAGCTTTTAGGAGATTTAGCTCAAGACTTAGAAAAAACTCAGGACGCGACGAAACGATATATCAAAGCGATCACAAGTACTTCTGTTGTTGATCAACAATCATGATTAAGAAAGAAGATAAAAGATCTCATGAAGTAAGGATTTTGTAAAGCTTGTCTTGCCTTTGCGTGTGATTCCTGTACACCTAATGATGAATATCAATAGAATTACTTCGTGATGATAAGGTTCTTAGTTTTTTGTGTCTTTGGTATGAAAGAAACTAAAGAATCCGTGCTACGATTTTTAAATTATTCGTGAAGATGGACCAATTATTAGGCATTGCAGATATTATTCTGAAGCTATGATGAGCTCTCGTGGTAATATTGATAATTATTTTGCTGATCTACTTGATTCGTGTGGTGTTGATTGCAAAATGAATCGTATGATGAGTCAAAAAAACTGTAGAAACAGCACAACAAAATATTGTATCTCCTATGAATATTTTAGGAAGTTTTTTCTGAGATTCTAGCAATGAATTTGATGAAGATTAATGAGTATTACCCAATGAAGTCATAAAGAGTTAAACTCTTTCGATAAAACCTTTTTATTTTACAAGAACCAAGAAAAGAATGGCTAGAAAAACATGAACTAATCTTTTGATGTATGGAATGATAATTCTTGCATCACTATTTTTGATTTTCTTCGTAGGAAGAGAACTAAATCCAGAAACCAATACTGAGAATATGATCATTACCAACAATGGTCTTGCTCATTTTTCCAAATGAATGGATATCGCTGGTGGGGTTCGTTTGACCTACAATATTGATCTTAGTAAATATGCTCAAGTATATACTGACGAGCAAGAACTATTCCAAGTTACTAAAGGTGTGGAAGATATTATCTTGCAAAATATTGATAAAAGAGTCTCAGCTTTGGGGGTAAGTGACTATTCTAGTTATATTCAAAGTCTAGATGATGGGAAATATGTAGTAATAGAACTATGATGAGTAAGTGATTTGGATCAAGCAAAAGAAATTATCGGTAAGACGGTTGAATTAGAATTCAAACTTCCTTATGAAGGAAATGGAGAAGATCAAAAAGTATCGAGACAACTCTTTGCTGAAGAAATCTTAAAAGATGTGGTTGCAAATCCTAGTACTTTTCAACTCGAAGCACTTGCAAATCAATGAGACAATGTAGTATATCATACTTACTCTGGAGTAAGCTTAGAAGATCTTCCAAATTTCTATCAAACCAATCCAGGTTTATTAGAAGAAAGGGAGGTAGGTAGCGTGATTCCTTCACTTACACAAGGAAACTATGGGACAGAGTTACTTATAATTGCTTGAAACCCGCAAAATGTGACCTTAGAATGAAATATCATCACTAAGTGGAATGGTAGTCGTACGGTGACCAATGAAGATGGGACATCAAATAAAGTTTATGATCTAGAAGATATAGCTGTATCCAATAGTCCAGCTTGGACTCTGGCGACCGATCCTATAACAGGAGATTTATTGAATGGAGCATTCTTTAAGTTTGCTAGTATTTCGAGTTCTCAGACTGGTCAGCCTGTAGCAGTGATTAATTTTGATGAAAAAGGAAAAGAAATATTTTGTAATATAACGGAAGTGATTGTTGGGAAACAGTTAGCCATCTTTATTTGAGGTGAGTTAGTTACTTCTCCAGTTATTAGGGAAAAGATTTGTGGATGAAGCGCTCAGATTGATGGTCAATTCACTCCAGAATCAGCAAAAGCACTTGTTGATGATCTAAATGAAGGTGCATTACCAGCTCCATTAATCTTAGCTCAAGAAGAAAAGGTTTCTCCAGTACTCGGAGAAAAAGCACTCTCATGAGCGATCTTAGCTGCATGAATTGGTCTTGCGCTGATCTATGCATTTATGATTTTCTTGTATGGATTTAGACAAGGATCAGTGGCTATTCTTACCTTGGTTTCATTCATCATCGTTTTGCTAGGGATCACCAAATTGTTTAGATACTCATTCTCTTTATCAGGGATTGCGGCTATCTTACTTTCATTGGGTATGGGTGTAGATGCGAATGTATTGATTTATGAAAGAATAAGAGAAGAGCGTGATAATGGACTAACATGGTTTGAAGCAATTGAAGAAGGATACAAAAAGAGTTACTCTGCCATCAGAGATGGTAATGTAACTACTTTGATGATAGCGATGTTATTGTTCTTTATGGGGACTAACGTGTTCAAATGATTTGGAACGATGATGATGGTAAATATCTTACTAACCTTAGGGGTTATCGTGCCACTAACCAGGGGGTTGTTGCATAAGTTTTATGAGAAAGAGTAGAAATATATATCGTCTGTACCCTTCGGGGTATAGTTAATAACGTTTATTAGTATCTATAAATTATTAATCTAGTAGTATTTATTACTCAATACAGCCATGGTGAAGAGAATATTTCAGATAGCATCACTCGCTATTATGATCTTTTTGTGATATGAAATATGGTCAGAATATGTGTTGACCCATAGTTATTATCAATGATTACTAGATGATTCATCAAACCGAAATATTGTCGTAAGTGGTCTTTTGTTTTCTTTGTTGCCTTGAGGGTATTTGGTGTATGCAAAAAAAACGAAGCTGCTTCCCTTACTGATGTTGTTTTTCATTGGGTTGATCTTGTTTGGTGTGGTGTTTACGACCACCAAGTGATGAGTTGGTTGATCATTTACCTTGCTTTTAAATTCCGCACTACTGTTTCTTCTAGCGTTGTTTATGTTTTTAGCGCTTACTAGCGTTTGAGCAGTACTAAAAAAGAGGATATTTACACTAGAAACTGAGACGATAACTGATGTTTTGCTTAGTTTGTGAATTGGTCTCTCTTTCTTCTTGTTGATCAATTATGTCTTGATTAATCTCAATCTTTTTTTCCCTTGGATGAGTCGATTGCAAGTAGTATGAGCACTTTGTTTGATGCGACGAAAAAAATCTGAAGTACATAATCTTATAGGCATAACCCAAGAGAGTTTTTCTACATGATCATTGAATGCAGCTGAGAAATGATGATTACTTTTGTTGCTGTGTTTGAGTTGTTTGTATCTATATTTGTGATTTTACCTTTCTGATATCGCATATTCTACTGCTTGGGATGCTAACCATGCATACATGTTTTACCCTAAGATGCGAGCATTGAACAATGGGTATTACCGAGATGAAATAGGGATGCGTACAGGATTTCAATTGTGGTACGCCTTTATTGCATTTTGGTTTAGTTTGTTTACTCCAACCGCTGGGATTTTATGAATCGCAGTTGATACCATCGCGATTTCAATGAATTTTTGGAGTGGATTCTTTGTGATTCTGTTTTGATTATGATTACTTTCCAAATTACTAGAACTCATTAAGTCTTATGACCAAGAACATACACAACACTTTTGGCTATTGCTTATGTGATGGTTGTTGATCTTGTTACGACTTACTAGTGGGATGTGAGCTTTCTTAGTGTTTGTTGATAATAAGACTGATTTGTGAGTGTTGGCGTTACTGATCTTAGCGATTTGGAGCGGATTGATCGCTGTAGGAAGTCTAAAAAATCAACAATGAAGAGTAAAAAAGAAGAAAATTCTTTCACGTAATACGGAACAATCATCGACTGAGACAGTTGTTTGATCTGCAAATCATTGGAGACGATGACTAACAAGACATCAATGAATGTTGATTCTCTTGTCATGATTTTTCTTTGCGATCGCAGCCATGGCAAAACAAACTGCTTTGTTTGATGTTGCTAATTTTGGGATATTTGCATTTTGGTTATGGATTGGACCATTGGGTGCCATCGGTGTCTTGCTGATCATCATTGGTTTGATGGCAATAATTAGGTTTAGATGAATAGAAGGTTATCTTAGTGCTAGTGTAGGAAAAATCATTTGAGGAGCTTGAGTACTTTCTTGATTGATACAGATCTTTGTAACTGAATGGAAGAGTAAAAAACAATACCTTTGATATTTGTTGGTTTGGTTAGTTTCATTTTTATGAATCTATTTGTTGTTCAAAGTTCCCTTTCATGCTGCAAAGACGGTATTTTTTGAAGAGGACACTCGTCCTGGGAAGTTTATTGAGAGAGTATTGTTTTCACAATCACCCAAAGATACAGGATTAAAAGCATATAACCAGATTCCACTTTTTGCACAATTATGAGTTTCTAAAGATCTCGTAGAAGAATGTACCCTTCAAGGACAGTGACTCAGTGAAGTTTGATGATTGTATGAAAATCTCTTAAGTTCACCTTGAGATACCTATAACGAGGATGTATGAAGATATGTTTGATTTGGTCGAAAGTGAAAAGAAGAAGACCAAAAGAAAAATATAAAGCCGTTTACCAACCCTTGGCGATGATTTTTGTTTGGTGAATGATGCTCCAGTTTTCCAACATGGGACTGATTTCAAGCAAAAGTGCTCTGTGAAAATGAAGCTAGTCGAAGATCTTCATCTATCGAGCAAGTCCAAGAAATACAAAGACTTACCGATGAATATGGAACCTCAGCATCATGACTCGTTTCGTGATTGACACAATGATGATCATTGCTAACAGGCGATCAATATACAAGACTTATTCAAGAACTAGAGACTTTGATGCAAGAGAATTCTGCAAAAGTTGAAATAAATAGTGCAGGACAAAAAGAAATATCTCTTCCTTATAAATATTTAACTATCTTTAATATAACCTTTAATCGATCTCTTCAGAATCTCAGTAGCTACTATACTGACATCGGTATGATTCGACTGATTTTGATCATCTTTAGTGTTGTTTGATTGATTTACGGAGTCATAGCAAAGAATAAAATCTTAACTGCTTTGGAGGTGGTAACGATTTTTGGATGGGTTTTGTGGTTCTTTATTGGTTGATGAATCTTGCGATATGCTATTGGTATTATTGTTTGGTCAATCATGTCTTTCGTTGCGTTTATGTACGCGATGACTTCCTGAGAGGATAAGCAATGATTTTGATGGATATTTATGGGGGTATTTTTGATCTTTGCCTTTATGCAGTTGGGATATAATGTGATTAGAATTGCCTCCCAATGAGGATCAGGACCCTTCATGCGATACAAAAGTAATACGTGAATCACTAATAGTATCGACGAAAATTTGCAGCCCCAAAGAGAGATTAATTCATCATTTACCGCTCAGGATATCTTCAATCTTCAGTTTCCTCACTACAATAAGTTGATCAATGCAATGAATCAAAGTACTGAAGAAGAAGGGGCTATGATAGCGTGAACTTATTCTAGATATTTCATCAATGATCAATCTAATATCCGCTATGATCAGTTTTTGACCTGGATGTGGGAGATGACTTCTGACGGAGATTTGTGTAGCACCTATCTTAGACTCAAAGATCAAAAGAAGAAGTATATTGTAATTGACCCAAATATCTGAACCGTGGTGCAATGATCATGAAATAATTCATTGTTTGATAGGTTTTTTGCAAGGGTAGATAAAGAAAAGAATGAGATTATTGATGACGGGGTGATGACAAGTGTTGCAAGAATGGTGGAAGCGTGATACTTAAAATACTTTTCTTCGAATAATCTAGGAGCTAAATATGCATACATCTTGCCAAATACTACTTTCGGTACTTTAGATGAAGATACACGCGTGTTGGAAAGAGCTAAGCTTTCGGTAGCGAGATTTTGGGGGCCCTCTATGATGGAAAACATCATGACCATAGCAGAACAAAGGATTGATGATGGATCTTTCTTAGAAGATATCGCTGATATGACAGGAAAAACAATTAGAATAAGTGAACTTAGAGAGATTATTAGTACGGGAAGAGTTAACCCCACTTCTATACAGTTACTTACTCAAGATGAAAGATATGTCTTATTGCAATATCTAAACTTGCGTCGTGCAAAACAAAACAATGGTGAAACCTTTCAAAATGAACTAGCAAAACTCATAAAAAGCAATATACAATCATGAAGTCAAATTATTGTTCTGGAAGTGCAGTAATTACAAAACTACATACATAATAAATTTATCACTTTATGGAATCCCTGTATGGCATGAATTTCTAATGCAAAAGCAGCACTTTGGGACAAGTTACTTGATGATATCAAGGACTTAAACTCCCAGATGCAAACCTTATTGAGAAAATGATTCGAAGAAGGGTATATTACTGAGGATGAAATTTTGTCCGCGATTGATGATATCGATAAACAAGTAGAGATACTTGAAAGATTTTATGATCTTGCAGATAAATTAAGTATCAAGATCGAAACGATTGAAGATATCTTGATCAAAGAGATGAAAGAGAAGAAAGAAGAAACGAAACTTGGAAAGGTCTCGCTATATGAGTCGAGTTATACAATCAACGACAAACAATATAAAGATTTCATCAAGTTGTATTTTAATGAAATATCAAAAATACCGCTGCTCACTGCAGATGAAGAAAAAGAGTTAGCTTATGCTATTAGATACGGTGAAAATGAAGATAGAGCGAGAAAAAAATTGATCGCTTCGAACTTGAGATTGGTAATTTCTATTGCTAAGAAGTTTCTTGGTTCTAGATTGTCATTTTTGGATCTAATTCAGGAAGGAAATACCTGATTGATCAAGGCAATAGAAAAGTTTGACCCAGATAAAGATTTCAAATTCTCTACCTATGCGACTCGATGGATTAAGCAATCTATCACCAAAGCTATCGCTGATATGACGAAAAATGTGCGTATCCCCGTGCATCTTATCGATGAAATCAATGCATACAACAAAGCCTCACAAAATCTCTTTCAATCGCTTTGAAGGCAGCCTACAGCAAAAGAAGTCGCGAAAGAATTAGGGTTCCCGATCAAAAAAATCAAAAAATTGGAAGAAGTTATTTTTGGGAATGTTTCCTTGGATGCAGAAGTAGGGGATGATGGGAAAGACAGTCTATGAGATCTGCTTGCTGATGAATCAACCCTAAGACCTGACCAACATGTAGAAAAAGAGATGATCAAAGACAATCTTGAATATATCCTTGATATGCTTGACGAAAGAGAAGCAAAAATCATCAAGATGAGATACGGTATCGATGGTCCTAAGTATACACTCGAGCAAGTAGGTGCAGAATTTAACGTAACTCGTGAGCGTGTAAGACAGATCGAGCAAAAGGTATTACAGAAACTCAAAGAACATGAAGGACTCCAAAAACTCCTTGGTCTTGAAGACGAAATCGCAAGATTTAATCAAATGGGGAGTAGAAAAACAAGAAAGAAGAAAAAGATGAAGGAAACCAACGATGAAGATGAATTGTTTAATTTGGATATGTAGGCTATGAATACACCAAAATCTCACCCAAATGAATATAAGGGGATAACTTATCGCAGTGAAATTATAAAAAACCACGCACAAGAGATAAGAGATAACATTGATCTTTATGTATGAGCAAGATTGCTTGAACTTAAAAATATATTTGAACAGCAAAAAGAATATCTTAATGAAGATCAATCAAAGACTGAAATGGAGAAAATTTCGGCACAAGATCTTTACCTCATAGAGGATTTTTTGAATTGAGCAAGTGGTAAACATCTTGATGCAGTTTCAAAAGAAAGATACTGGAGACTCCGTCAAGCATATATGCACCTTATTCCAAGTCTTCGTTGAAGTCGCTCGATCTCATGAGTTTGAAGGACTCGTCTTGATATAGGTTATGAGCCATATGAAGTCGAGCTTGACTATGCTAAGCTGATTGAAGATGTAGATGCGTTGTTGACTGAAATTCAAGAATTATAGTTGTAAAATCGCTCGTATGAGCGACCTTTTTTATGAAAAAGATTGGAAAAAAATCCCAAAACTAGTTTTCTTCATAACTAAAAAAACATCCGTCAGGGTCTATTCCCTCGTTGAGCCTTTTTCAGCCTACCGGATGTTTCTTTACTAATTACAATATAACTAAAAATATTTATTTTGCAAGAAATAAGTAAATATTGCTGTATATACAGCGATTTTTTGTTTCTTTTTGTGTTGAGATAGGTAAAAGTAGGTATTTACTTTATAAGATATGATGTGAAAAAAATGACTAACAAAGAGATCTGAAGATTACTCTGCTTGGTATAATGAGTTAGTTGAGAAAGCCGATCTTGCACAACCTTCTGAAGTAAGGGGATGTATGGTGATAAAGCCATATGGTTTTGCAATATGGGAAAATATTAAGAACAATCTTGATCAAATGTTTAAAAACACATGACATAGTAATGCATACTTTCCACTGTTGATACCAAAGTCGTATTTAAGTAAAGAGGCTGATCATGTAGAGTGATTTGCAAAGGAGTGTGCGGTGGTCACTCATCATCGTTTGATGAATAATCCAGACGGGACTTGAGTCGTTGTTGATCCTACTGCAAAGTTGGAGGAGGAACTTATTATTCGTCCAACATCTGAAACAGTAATTTGGAGAACCTATAAAGACCGAATACAATCACATCGTGATCTACCATTACTCATAAATCAATGGGCAAATGTCGTTAGATGGGAGATGAGAACTAGAGTATTTTTGCGTACAGCAGAGTTTTTGCGACAAGAGTGACATACTGCCCATGCGACTAAGGAAGAAGCTATTGATGAGTCTAAACAAATGTTAGAAGTGTATGATGATTTGATGCAGAATTTCTTAGCAATATATGGGGTAAGATGACATAAATCTGAATCAGAGAGATTTGCTGGTGCTGATGATACACTTACTATTGAAGCAATGATGCAGGATGGAAAAGCTCTTCAATCTTGTACTTCACATTTTCTTGGTCAAAATTTTGCCAAAGCATTTGATGTTACCTTCAAAAATAAAGAGAATCAAGATGAATTGGTTTGGGCTACTTCATGGGGTATGAGTACTCGTATTATGGGTGCATTGATAATGTCACATAGTGATGATGAATGACTCGTATTACCTCCAGCAATTGCGCCACTGCATGTAGTAATTGTGCCAATTTCAAAATCAGAAGATGATTTGAATCAGATCACAGAATATTTAGTTCCTCTTTTTGAGGAACTAGAAAGCATGTCACTAGATATCTCATCATCATTTATGGATGCGAATATTCCTGTCACCTATAAGATTGATGATGACGACCATAAGTCACCGTGATGGAAATTTGCTGAATATGAAGTAAAATGAGTGCCATTGAGAATCGCTGTAGGGCTTAGAGATATGGAGTCTTGAGTTTTAGAGATTACAAGACGTGATACATGAATAAAGGAACTTATAAAAATGGAAGATGCTTGAAAACATATCAGTTGAATATTGTCAGATATGCAGACAGGATTATTAGAAAAGTCTAGAAGCAGGACTAATGAAAATACTATTAGCGCAAACTCTCGAGATGAATTTATTAGCTGAATCGACGAAAGTAAATTCGTATTGGCTCATCGAGATGGAACAGAAGAAACTGAAGAACTCATTAAGCAAGAAACAAAGGCTACTATCCGCTGTATTCCTTTAGATAGTCAGTTAGAACAAGGAAAATGCATTAAAACTTGAAATCCAAGTGAAAGAAGAGTGTTGTTTGCAAAAGCTTACTAAGTCTTTTATCTTCAAATATAATAATTAGATGCAATTTTCTGATCTCCAACATTTCCTAAAATCTTTTCAAGCATTTCATAATGAAAAGTTTGGCAACAACAGCTCAGAAGACGTGGATCTCTTGATGAATATGACAAAAATCACTGAGGAAGTCGGAGAACTTGCTGAACAAGTCATGAAATATCAGGGGAGGCAACGTAATGCTAAAGGGGAATTCAATCTAAGTGATTTAGAAGATGAAATTGCTGATGTAATTATTGCTACTTCCATGATATGAGTAGCCTTAGATATTGATTTGAATGGTGCATTAGGTGCAAAGATTGAAAAGATCAAGAAAAAGCGATGAATGTAACTAATGTAAAGATATCTATGAAAAAATAATTTTAGCAAGAATGAATGTGTATGAGTGATAATTCTTTTACTATGCTAGTAGCAGATCTATCTCAAGAACGTTGACCTCTTGCGCCAAAGATTTATAGTTTGGATCAAGAGTGAGTTGTTTATGAATTGAATGAAATTCTTGAAACAGAATTTTTTTCATGATGATTTTTGTGAAAGGTGACTTGTGTATTTAAAGTTGATTGAAATCCTGTTCCTTGCATGACGATAAAGGATGAGTTTTGAGTATTGGCAACGATAATTAAATGAAAAACTTTAAGTATTCAGGTGATGAGTCCTGATGGGCAAGAATCCCTTACATCAAGAATACCTCTTTGAGAAGATCAAAAAGCACTTTCATCTGAAATTCAACGAGATAAAGTTATCGGTGAATTAGCTCCACCCATGACAGATACTTCAGATAATCGAATCTCACTTAGGTGATCCATAGAAGCTATACTCCATCATGTATTAAGCAAGAGATTCGCTAAACAAATTGAAAATAACCCCTGAAAATTGCGTCTTGATTAAATAGCTGATTATCCTAATTCAAATACTCTTAAATAAGCTCATAAAATGAAGAAAAACGTTTATTTTATCTCATGATGAGAATTAAACCATGAAAAACCTCCAAAAAGAAGTAGATGATTGGATAAAAACGGTGTGAGTAACATACTTTGATGAAATGACGAACTGCGCACAACTCACCGAAGAAGTGTGAGAAGTAGCAAGAGTGATGGTAAGAGAGTATGGGGAACAAAGTCGAAAAAAGGGAAAGAAACCTGAGGATCCAACTCAAGAACTTGGTGATGAATTGGCTGATGTGCTTTTTGTACTCACCTGTATCGCAAACCAAACCTGAGTAGATCTAGAAGCTGCATGGAAAAGATGAATGGATAAGAGAAATGGAAGAGATAAGGACAGGCATAAAGCTAATGAAAAGTTGACGAGTAAGATCTAAGGAAGCTCTGAAATAGCTTATGTTTTAAGAAATAATTACATTTCATGAACATGAGCAAAAAATGAATTGGCTTATTTCGAAGAAAGAATACCGAGAAGCTTGCTTCGACGGTATTCATTTAAGCTTCCTCGAGGAACCGTGAAAAATGAAATAATTAAAAATAATAAAAATTCTTTTCAATTCTTTAATTTTTCAGAGGTTCCATAAGTTGATGAATGAGATTTAAATTGTATATTTTGTTATGGAAATTGATGTTCTTCGTATATCAAATGTGGATATAGATAAAGAGGCTTTACATGATTCTGCAAAGAGTTTGGTTTGAGTTTGTGAATTTCAAAAGACAACAGATTTACTTCATGATTTAGATATACTGCCTAAGTTAGGAAATTGTGTTTCTTCGATTAGATGGATTCTGTATTCAGCCTTAAGTGAGAAGTTTATTTTGCCTTACTCATGGATAGGTAATATGCCAAAATTAATGATTGATAACAATAAGGCTAATTTTGTTAGAACATCAACTCCCCAAGCATGAGATTTGTTATTTCTTCAGAATAAGAAGTATGAGAATTGATGAAGACCGATTTCACATGTGGTATTGTTTATGTGACAAGATGAAGTATTCCATTGTCATAGAATTAAGCAATCCATTATAGAAAATTTCGATTCAGCTACTTCTAACTGTAATGCACTAGATGCGATACAGCAGTATCAAGCAGAAGATGACCGTACTCTTTAATTTATTATTATACTTATGAAAATCTACTTCGCCTGATCAATTAGATGATGAAGAGATGATAGAGGGCTCTATCTCCAAATAATTTCTCATTTGAAACAGTATGGAACCGTGCTTACTGAGCACATTGCTGATCCAGATTTGAATTTTGATATTGCTGATACTGAGATATATGATGCAGATATCGCTTGGCTAAAAGAGTCTGATCTTATCGTTGCAGAAATTACTCAAACGAGTATGTGAGTATGATATGAGTTATGAATTGCAGAGAGTTTGTGAAAACCAGTTCTATGTTTATTTGATGAAAGCTCGTGAAAGAGACCAAGTGCGATGATTTCAGGTAATCCACATATCACCCTTATTCATCATGACGGAATTGATGATATTAAGAATTCTTTAGATGCTTATTTCAAAAAATGACCTTTAAAAAACTCCAAACAGAAGTAGATAAATGGATACAAGATATCTGAGTGACATATTTTCATAAAATGACTAATATGGCGCAACTTACTGAAGAAGTAGGTGAACTAGCTAGAGTAATGGTAAGAGAATATGGAGAGCAGTCTCGAAAAAAATGAAAAGAGCCAGATAATGTGAAAGAAGAACTATGATGAGAGATTGCTGATATCTTGTTTGTGCTCACTTGTATAGCTAATCAGACATGAATAGACGTACAAGAACATCGAGATGCTTGAATGAATAAGAGATCAACGCGTGATAAAGATAGGCATAAAGATAATGAAAAGTTGACGAGTAAGATCTAAGGAAGCTCTGAAATAGCTTATATTTTAAGAAATATAGTCTCTAGATTATAAAATTGAATAATGTTGTATCTAGAGACTACGAAGTAAATGACTTAAATCTAGACGAATAGAAAACGCTTCGCTTTATTTCTATCATGTAAATTTATAGTCTACTTACTATAATTACATTTCATGAACATGAGCAAAAAATGAATTGGCTTATTTCGAAGAAAGAATACCGAGAAGCTTGCTTCGACGGTATTCATTTAAGCTTCCTCGAGGAGCCGTGAAAAATGAAATAATCGAAAATAATAAAAATCCTTTTCAATTCTTTAATTTTTCAGAGGTTCCCTAAGCTTATTTTTCTTTGTTTTTTCATGAGTCTTTTCTTGTATTTCCTAATTGTTTCCATTATAGTTCTGTAAATAATTTATTTCTTCTTATTGTGTCATGTGAAATTCAATTACTCAAATTGCAAAAAAGAGAAATTGAAGTTGATCAAAAAAAGAATCTGATTTACTGATGAAGAGAATTGAAGAGGCCTTTGGTCAGAAGTTCTGAAAGGCATCTGATTTTGATTTGTGAAAGTACCTAAGAGATAATGGTGAACATGAGCTTGCATGATTAGTCGAAGCTTGAGATTTTACACCGTTACCATCGAAGTAGATCAAACTCAGTGTATATGATTTCTTGTTTGATCCATGTGTTTTGTTATGATTTATGTCTATGAAGAGTAAAAAAATAACAGTACTTATACCGGAGACTAGTGAGGTAAAAGATCGTTTTTTGTTTTTGGAAAAAGCTTGATATCATACAATTGCGTCAAAGTGCAAATTAGCAATGGCTCACTTAGTCTTTTTGAATGGTTTAATGAGTAACAAAAAAATTAATGTAGAGCAAAAAAGCATGAGCGCTTTGAGTATTATTATTCATGTATGAGCGATTACAGAATCATGTTTATGGGCGATGATTGATGCTGCACAAGTTTGATGAAATAAGATACAGAGAGAACTAATTAGAAATAAAGCACTATCAAAGAAAGTTATACAATCACAGAAGAAAATACATGAAATAGACAATAATGAAGTTATTATCTGGTGACATAAAATTACTAAACGAGAGTGATTTAGTGAAAAGATAGTTTTCAATGATCTAATTGAACTTTGAAGTAAAGCAAAACTTTATCCAAAGGATATTAAAGAAACGCTTCATTCAATCAGAAAAGTTCGCAACAATATTCATTATCATACAAGTGACAATTTTGTATACTCTAACGAAGAGATAACTTCTGTATTCGCAGATGTAAAGAAAATAATCGATTTTATTGAATATTACTTCAAAAACTAATGACCCTCAACCTAAACCCACCCAAAGGAACTGCTGATCGAAAACCAGAAGAGTTTCGTATAAGAAAATATATTTTCGATACCTGGAGAACAGTGTGTGAATCATTTGCTTATGACGAATATCTTGGACCTTTGGTGGAACCATCGGCAATTCGAGAAGCAAAATCTGGTGAAGATGTCTGAGGGACAGAACTCACCAAAATCACCAATAGAAACGGTGAGATCTCAGACCTTGCGCTTCGTCCTGAGATGACGCCAACCGTTACCCGTATGATCTCCAAGTATCAGCGTGAGTATACCAAGCCCATCAGATGGTTTTCTATAGCTAATTTTTATCGTAATGAACGTCCTCAAAGAGGAAGAAATAGAGAGTTTTGGCAGTGTAATGTTGATATCTTTGGTTCTGAGTCAGTCAGTGCTGATATTGAAGTGCTTCAAATGGCTTGTGAACTCATGAAGGCTTTTGGTGCAACGAGCGAGCAGTTTGAACTTCATGTAAACGACCGTCGTGTGGTAGATTGATTTTTGGATGCTTTGTCTATGGATGCTGATCTAAGAAAAGAAGCAGTGAGAACGATGGATAAATGGGATAAGCTTTCTCAAGAAGATTTTGAAAAGGTGTTGATTGAAAAATGATGTGATGGTATGCAAATAGAAGCTATCGTGCAGTTTATGAAAAGTGATGCATTGGAAGGAGCATGATCACAGCAGATCAATCAAATTGTTGATGCCATGCATGCATTAGGATACCAAGACACTATCAAGATCAAGCCATCACTCATGAGAGGATTTGACTATTATGATGGAATGGTATTCGAGGTATTTGATAAGCATCCAGAAAATAGTAGAGCATTGTTTGGCTGAGGGAGGTATAATGGATTGGCAGATATTTTTGGGGTAAAAGAAGCAATCCCGGCTGTATGATTTGCTCCCGGAGATGAGCCTATGAAACTATTTTTGGAAAGCTGGAAATTAATCCCTGATGCCTTAAGGCAACAGAGATACTATGTTCCTGTGTTGGAAGAAGGAAAGGAGACTGAAGTAATGAAAAAGGCTCAAGAACTAAGAAATGAATGAAAAAATGTACTAATAGGAATGAAAGTACAAACTGATAGTAAGGCGATAGAGTATGCAGGAAAGAAAGGGATTGGGAAGGAGAATGTGATTTTATTGTAAACGTAAGAAGTAAAAAGGCTTAGGGATAAACTCCTAAGCCTTTTTTTAGTTTATTATAGATTTAACACTGGTGGTGCTAACAAAATGTCAGCTTCCTTCAATGCCTGTTCAAATTTTTCACCCATGATTTGGGCAAAGTCATAAGAACTTTCTCCTTGATTGAATTTCCAGTATGACCACGCTGATCCTTGACACCAGGTTTCCCATTTTTTTTGGGTAACTTCAAGTGAAGGTAAATCACCAGTCCAGCGCATAAACTTCTTATCCATTACTGAGTGTACATGGAGTTTAATTTTTTCACTTCTACGGTGTCTAATTCTTTTGGTCTTAAAGAACTTTGCATCTGCATTGAGAATTTCGACCTCGAAATGAGGGAAAGAAGGAATATCGTTTTTGCTTCGATGCTTTTTGTAAAAAGTCTCAGTTTCCATTTCCAATTCCTCGATTGTACTTCTCTTGTGAGCTTGGCCAATGAGAGTAATAAGAGTATTTCCTTGGATAATCTTAGTAGTAAAAATCGGAGGTATTGAGATTTTTCCTTTCCCATTGCACTTCCAGCAATGTTTTTCAGTATCAAAAAAGTAGAGGAGGCTTTTTGTATTTGCCACGGTGCCAGCGCCTAGGCATTTGGTACAGGTTTCTTTTGTTTGAATTTCTGTCATAGTTAAATTTTTATTGTTATGTGATTTATTTTTTCTACAGAAAGAATTTTTTCTGAATATGAATTATTTTTATATATATTTAATGATGTAATGTACTATACTTTATTTTACACGAAAAGTCAATCATTATTGTAATTTGATAATGAGAGTAAATAAAGTAACTCTTGACGAATCAATACTTTTGGGGTGCATAACTCAGTTTTCCTCCTTTTCGTGAGTTTTGATAGGTAACTCCTTGTATTGAGTATAATAAGGGTAGATCATTTGGACTATTCTACATAATTGCAGCTTTTCATATTCTCTTG
>CALGNI010000007.1 GCA_937958645.1 Candidatus Absconditabacterales bacterium | reverse complement strand
ATGAAATGACTATCCAAGCAGTGTTCACGAAAGATCACTACAACAAACAAGAAGTATAAATTCTACTATACTAGGATCAAATATAAGTCTTAATATCCTTACTTTGCTGTCTAGGGAAGGGATCCACTAAATGAATCAAGACAAGGAATAAGATAAGTGCTCCCATTTCTTCACTCTTTACCTATTCTTTCATCATCTGAGATAAGTGTTCTAGAGTTTAGTCATTCTTCAATGACTTCTGTTGAATCTCATAGAGTGTCTTGTAAAATCTTAGGTCGCCTTTTATCTACTCACAGTCTTTCGTAGCGAGTTCATGATTTATATCATCGAGTATTTGAATCTCAGTAACAGAGTATTCTCTTCATTAGATCTAATTAAAAAACAAATAAAGCACTAATCCCTACAATCACCCCAACAATACCAATCACCTTCCTAGTTGAGAGCTCATCTCAAAAGATCCATGCTGAGAGAAGTGTAAGTAATGCTATACTAGAAGCATTTGCGGCGTTTATATATCAAGGATTAGGTGCAGTTGCATATCATTCTTGTAGAGCTCGATTAAAGACAACCATTGAGACAACTACTCACAAAGCAGGTAAATAACTCTTGGTTGGTGGAACAATTCAACTATTTGCAATAAGTCACTCTCAAATAATCAGCAGAGATACTAAACCAAAGATCCATGCATTCACAACAAGTGGAGACATTCACTGATTTATAAACCAGGCACTAGCAAGAGCTAATCAAGCTCGTCATATATGAGCATAGAATGCTTGTCGTATTCGAGAGGATGAAGTTTTTGTTTCTTCTTTCCTTGGAGAAATGAGTATGAGAGACATGAATCAGATGATTAGGAGAATCGCTACTACATCAGTTAATTTTAGTGTTGATCAAAGTAACGGGACAGCAATTATAGCCGCTAAAGCCACATAACTCTTTGCTATCATCAAACTATATCAAGGGTTGGGAGCTGACTGCAGTGATTTTAATGACATGAGATTTGGTAACCAAGAGAACAGCAAGCAAACTGGAATCATGATCATAAACATTTCTCGACCTATCCATAATTTCTCTCAAGCTATCGATGCCCATAGAATGAAAACACATGCAGTAGGAACAAACATTACAGCATTCTGAATCTTTGGTGTAACATTATGCTTCTTAAAAACTCTAAGGCTCAGGTAGAGTCAGACAGATCAGAGTATTACAATGAGGGATGTTAGGATTCGGTGCATAGGGTTGATGTGTTATCAAAAAATAGCTTGCTTTAAATGATCTAATTGTCCATTAAGTTTCAATCTCATTACATAATTTGAGAACAGTAATAGATTACATTTCTCTGAACAGACATAATCCACGAACTCATCAAAAGTAACATAGACAAGCTCTATCTTCTCACCTCATGGATCAAGATGTTGCTCATGGGTAATTTTACATCATTTAGCTATATACATATATTGTGTATATTCTAGTTTCCCCTGTATCTTACAAGGAAGATAAACTTCTAATAATTCACACTCTGCACCAAGTTCTTCAGATAATTCTTCAATCATCGTTTCATCTGGAGTAAGTCATTTATCAACTCTACCTCACATTATTCTTAGGCTCATTTCAGTCTCTTGTGGTTGTTGTTCATTTACCATGCAAATCTTATCTCAGAATACAGGTATACAGAAAACACTATCATATCTTGTTGCTCTCTCAAAGGTTGCATACGATCAATCGAACATTTCTTGTTGTCGTTGTCGAACTTTAAAGATCACTCAGTCGTGTACTAGTTTTGAGTCCATAGGTATTGGCATAGGATAAGTTTTTATAATAAAACTAAATCTCAAGATATTGTTTGAGACCTCTGAGTGCATCTGGAGTAAATGAGTTTGGTGAGTCGACTAGAAGTTTCTTAAGGTCATCAGTTTCGAATCGTTCTACATGAGAGATATCATCTTCTGTAATTATAAACTCTTCTCAAGCATAATCTGCCTCATATACATATGTTCGTGAGCGATCGAACTCATCTTCCTCAAAGAATTTGAATAGATATGTTACATCATAATCAACTCCTATCTCTTCGAGATTTTCACAATGCATTACTTCTTCACAAGATTTTCAATAGGTAACTGTTCAAGAGACTCCAAACGTCCATGTGTCAGGGTAAAGCTTCTTTGTTTTACTTCTCTTCTGGAGCAAAATTTTCTCTCAATCTTTTAGAATCATGTGAACTCATCTATGAATATGTTCACTAGCAAAAAAACTAGATTTTGGTAATCTTCATATCTCATTGTCATTTTTATCTACGAGAGTTATCTGCTCAGTAGCTAAATGTTTATTGATAAATTTTTTGAAGAATCAGTTTATAAGCAATCTCTCTCAAGGATAATCAAATCTATGGTTTGCTCATTCCACCAGCTGAAGTTCACAATCAGGAATAAGTTCAGCCGTCTTTTCTGAGTGTCGAGGAAGAACTGTTTGATCAGCTGTTCCATGAACAATGAGAGTTGGAATAGTGATCTTATGAGCTTTCTCATGAACATTATTGTTTTTCATGTCTTCATAGTACGCATATTTTAAATGGGCAACTCTTCAACGACTCATCTCATATATATTTGTTCATTCTTCTTGCCATCTCTTCATTCACTCTTTTCATAGCTTTCTCTCTTTTTGTTGTGCGTAATCGGATGGAGGGCATTTGCAAACAAGACAATACAGCTGTTCATTCAATTGTGATGCGACATTGAGTGCTGTACATCAACCAAAGCTAGATCAGAAAAGACCTATCTTCTCGAATCACATCTCTTTCATGAGCTTGAATGCTTGAAGTGTATCATCTACTGCTTCAGTTAGAGTTATATCTCCTAAATCTCATCAACTCTCTCCATGACCAAAGAAATCGAAACGGAATGTGGCGACTCCAATATCTAACATATGTTTTTCTATATCAAGATATGTAGTTCTTCATTTGTTACTAGAGAATCAGTGACACAGAATCATTAATGGAGTTTCTGAAAAGTTCTCACTTGGACTTGTGAGTATTCACGAAAGTTTTGTCCCTCATGTACTATGAAAGGTAATATCATTTTGCATATCTTATGATTTTAAAGAAGTAAAATGTTGTCCAACTGCTGTTGCAAGTTCTTTATAGTGTCAACCAAATCAATGGTCTGCTCAAGGAATTACCTTATATGAAATATTTTGTTTTGGTGATTCTTGTTGTTTGAGTATCTCAACTGCTTTTTCTCATGATCAACTTGCTGAATACTCATCTAGTTCTCCGTAGACTACGGTAGTTGGTATCGCGATGCCTGCGAAGTATCTGAATAGTTTCTCTTTCGAGAGTCATAGGTTGTTTTGATGTTCGTTGTATGGGAATGTGTTATAGTCACCATCAGGATTGATAGTATCATACAGACTTTGATAAGACATAAGCATGCCAAAGACTTCATCTCTCGGAACAAACTCTTCTCAGAGTCATTGCTCAATCTTCTCTTTCGACTCTTCGAGAAGTCTCATAAAGTTTTCTTTTCCCATATACTCATAGAAAAGACCTGTATCATCTCATGAAGCTAGGAGAAGATAAGAACTGAATGGGGTCTCTTTTGTATACCAATCATATGTGCAGATTTTATTTGCTCAAGTAGAATTTCATATAAGGTGAAACTTCTCATATCATAGTCATTTGAAATATGCAACAATACTATCTATATCAATGATACATTCTTTGAGGAGCTCAAATGCCATTCCTCATTGCTTAATTCGCTTCTCTCAACTATCATCAAATCCCTTAAACTTCTTATGATAGTGAGCGCCTCTGTTGTTGAATGCGACAAACGCTATTCACTGGTCTGTGATTTGCTTTCACATAGGATCATTCTTTGTCATTGAGTAGAAGACGGAACTACTACCATTTCCATGTAAAAGGAAAGCTATCTCTTTCGTCTCCTTCTCAGGAGTGTACATGAGTCAAGGAAGTGTAAGATGGTCTGTGGTCGTGAATGAGAAGATGTTTTTGTTCATGAGTAATAGTTATGAAGATAAATGGGTTTCTATAAATACTTGTGCTTTCTTGAATACCATAGGTAATGGACAACAATAGCGATTGTCTGCATTTAGAAAATCTTGTAACTCATCTGAACTAAGCCATTGAAAGTCTACGACTTCTCCATCTGGATAATCAAATGATTCTTCATTTGTTACAATGAGTCCGAGTCATACATACTCATTATTGGTTTCTGTCTGGTAATGAAAACTATCAAAGATATATCAGAACGAGTTAGTTTTAGATTCTTTCATCGCAACCAAAAAATCTTCAAGAGTTTCATACATAGTTAGATCCATTCAAATCTCTTCTTTAGCTTCCTTTGCTAGATTTTCTTGAAATCATACGACTCTCCAAGAGTCACCATCTTGCACATAGCAGTTATGTCATGCGACTCACATATCTCGCTTTGATCATTTTTGTTCATTCTTGAGTTGGAGTCATCGTTTCTGTAGTTGTGGATTATAAAGCATAGATCGAGTCGAATAGTGTGTTAGCGTTTCTCTTGCTCATGAGAGATGAGCATGCGTCTTAGAAATAGGACCAATTACTGTTCAATCAGTTTCACAGTGGACTGCGTATTCAATATCAGTTCTAAGCATTGAGTTTGTAATGATGTAAAAGTTTTCTTCTTTTATCTCTTAGTCAGTAGATAGATTATCTGACAGCCGTTTATCTATAATGCTTGTAAGTGATTCGAGATGCTCTTTAGATCTAAACGTATGTGGCGATCATGCTATCACTTCAAAAGATTTATCTTCGATCGTGAGTGCATCATAGAACTGTTGTATATGCTCTGGAGGACACACCGTATCGTTCTCTCATGTGATGAGTAATATTGGGGCTTTGATCTTGTCTGCGTCTTGTAATCAGTCGTGATCAAGATATTCTTCCATGACTTCTCGAGGGCTTTCTTTGATTGCTCATGGGATAGTCTTTGATTCTCAATATATGACTCAATCTGATTTCCATTTATTATACTTTTCAGATTCATTCTTCTGGTATGCTTCATGTAACAGCTCTCCACTCACTACTGGAGAAATAGGAACAACAAAATCAACATCGTACTTCTGAGCATAGTTTATGACTGAGTATCATCACATTGAATGTCACGAGATAAGTACCTTTCAGACACACCGATCTTGTTTTTTTACCCAATTTGTTACATCTTCAAAGTCATTGTTATGAAGTCATAAGCGAGCATCACGTATATGACCATCAGATTTTCCGAACGAGTTTGTGGTGTCGAAATTAAACACTTGGAATCCATGCTTCAAAAAAACATCTTGTACTGCAAGAATATGTATCTGTTGCATCACTCAGCTGTATCCATGTTGTAGGACAGCGGTTCAGATAGTATTTGATTGAGGTTTAGATAATTTCCCTATAATTTTTTGACCACTTCTGTTAGTGAGTTCTAATTCATTCATAGTTACAAAGTAAAATTAAAACAAAATAACTTCTCAATCTGATGGAACAACAACGTTTCAATCATAGAACGATGAAGACTCCTTCTTGACTTGTTCACATTGAATATCTCTAGAAACACCATGAACTTCTGCTATGTGAGACAATACAAGATTCTTTGCTTTTAATCTTGTTCATATCTTTCCTGCATCATGAGAAGCAATATGAGCCTTTGAATACGGTTGCATCTTATCTACTTGATCCATAGTACAAAACGTTTCACATAGGAGCCAGTCACATCATTCAAAGCTAGATAAATCACTTCTATTCATAACGTCTACAGCCTCATCTCAAAAGAATACGATATGATTGTCTTTTGTCTTGAGTTGAAATCAGAACTGTTCAGTTTTCTTTGAGTACAAATTAATAGGTGTCAATACTCGATCATAGATAGTAAGAGATTCTCATTCTTTAATAATTTTGAATTCGATATTTCAGTTCTCTACTTTACTATCGAACCATTCTCATTTACCTATCAAGTACATCATTACTTTCACCTTTTCTTTCAAAGAAATTGAAGCAAGAATCACAATGTTGTTGTTTCCAATAATTCTTATTAGGTGAGCTAATCAGAGAAGATGATCTGAATGACAGTGTGTCATAAAGATATATTTAGGGTATTCTATTTCTTCCCTTAATATTTTCTGAGTTAGACTCATTCATGCTCCTGCATCTACATGCAGCACATTCACTCCATCAGAAATTTGAAAATGAGTAGTATCAACATTCGGATTAAGAGCAGCTCAAGTTCAGTAGTATTGAATCTTCATATATGATGTGTTAATTAATAAATTTAAACTACAAACTAGCAACATATGCAATCCTTACTCAATCTCCAGTTCTCTCTCGGTCTATTTTCTGGTCCATATACTTCGCATTCCTATATTCATCTAGAGCTTGATAATCACCTGCTTCCATATCAAAACTCTGAGAAGCTATATTCTCATCGATGTGATGTATTTTTGAAGATCTAATGAGTGCGTTGATTCAAACAGACTTGGTCATTCGATTGAGCATGATCTGATTCTCAGTCTTACTATACTTGTGAGCTAGAGAGGCAACTAAATCTGACGTTCACGTAATGTTATTTCTACGCAACGCTTGATATGAAGTAAATGCTATATTATTCTCTTTGCAGTAATCTACAATTCATACTTCTTGATTGTGTTTACAGTCTAGGTTGAACAATCACTCGAAGTATTCTAGTTGTATACCAACTTTTTCTTGTACATATTTCGTCTGTCTCAAGCTAAAATTAGATGCTCACAGTCATTTTACTTTCTTGCCTATCAACTTACTCATTAGGTGATGAGTCTCTCACAGATCAAGTGTACTAGATCAATTAGAATGGAGTAGGAGAACATCAATATATTCTACTCATAAACCTGTAAGATAGAGATCTAGTTCTTTCTCGATATCTTCACGAGAATCAATTTTCTCTAGCTTTGCAACAATCTTATATTTATCACGATCTAATGAAACATCTTTCAAACATTCTCACAAGAACGCTACTCATTCTCCATTTCCATACACAAGACTAGCATCAAACATCGTCATACCATTATTCATAGCATGCAAAAACGCTTCCTTGTGAGACGCGTACTGCTCAGGAATTGTATATCATTTGAAATCAAAGTCGTGAAATTCTTTGGTACAGACCATCTCTGATCAGAGTCAGTAGGTTCAAATTGATAGTGAGTTGTTTGTTTTCATCTTTAATTTATAAACTAAACTTATTAATATCAGTCAGCAATCTCTCCTCAATCAACTGTAAGTGATTGTCACGTAATTCATTTGTTTTGTACAAGGGAGAATACTGCTTGAGCAATTTCACTAGGATCTATAAACCTATTGATACATGAGTTCTTTTCTCTTTGAGCTACAAACTCCTTGTCTGCTCACTCTCGACTAGGCGTCTTAGTGTTTCATGGACTCACAGCATTTACTCGTATCTTGCCTGCATATTTGCTAGCACAGATTTTAGTATACATCTCAACTGCTGATTTCATACAACAGTATGCTTCAAGCCTGATTCATTTATGCCATGCTCATGGGTTATTTCAAAGTACTGATGTAATGTTGATGATAGATCATTCTCATTTGAGCTGATTAGCATACGCTTCTGTATAACGAACAGGTGACATAAGATGATACTGAAACATTCACTCTCGATCTGTCGGTCATGTATGAGGGAAAGAAGATCAAACATTGTTTACGAGTACAGATATATCATCTACCTTAGAAAAGAGACTCTCGATGTCAGATTTATTGCTACTATCTGCCTGTATAGCTTCTACTTTTATATTATCAGATGAAAGCTGATCCACTACCAACTGCGCATTGTTTGTATCATGAGCATAGGTCAGAACTAGATCATATCAGTTTTCTGCAAATATCTGGGCTACTGCTAATCAGATACCCTTTGTTCATCAGGTGATAAGTATTTTCATCAAGTTTATGAGTAGCTAAAACATACTAATTATTATAGTAAAAACATAGTAATTCAATGCCATCGTTAGATTTAAGATTGAATTCTTATTGGAATAACTAGGGGGTATCCTGAGGCATGCGTTAGGGACCTGCCCTAAGAATATTGCAGGGAGGCTGCTTTAGCGAGGTTTCAAAACGGTACTCTCAATCTATGATAAAATGTAGGTGGAATCTTTTGTGGTTTTCAGTATAAGTTCTTTAGTGGATCCCTTCCCTAGACAGCAAAGTAAGGATATTAAGACTTATATTTGATCCTAGTATAGTAGAATTTATACTTCTTGTTTGTTGTAGTGATCTTTCGTGAACACTGCTTGGATAGTCATTTCATATTGCTGAAT
>CALGNI010000006.1 GCA_937958645.1 Candidatus Absconditabacterales bacterium | reverse complement strand
AATATCTCTTACAAGAAAAGAATATTATGTTGGATACCAAGTTAAGAACTTACTTTACGAGCGAATTGAAGTGTTGGTCTGATATCAAAACACCTTCGGTGTTTTGTGAAATTTTAGAGTCCGTAATACTAGTTCTAAACTGCTATATCAGCAATTTTCCTTACCTCTAGGTGCCGAAGGTTAGGTAATGAAGTTTTTTTGTAGTGCATGTTTCGAACAAAGATATGCAAGAAACTTCCTTTGGCGTTAATTATTTTGTTGTTTAGTTAGTGGTGTTTCTTAGTGTATAGCTGTCTATTTTGTTTATTATATGAGATTGATTCCAAAATAATAAAAATCCTCACTTGATCAATTCTTGTTTGATGTTGTGCATTTGATGTTTCTTTTTCTGAGGTGAACTAAAATAATTTATTTATTTATCTTATAGTGTATTCCTGAGTTGAATAATTGTATTTTTTGCTAGAGATTGATATACTTAGAGAGTATATAATAATCCTTTTGAATCATACTATATAATGGCGCATCGAAGAAAAGAAAAAGACTGACTATGAGAGATGAAAATTTCTAAGGATGCTCCTTGGGGTCTGTATACCCAAAGAGTCTTGTGAGTATATCCGCAAGAGTGAGTTCCTCTTGTGCCTGAAATTTTACTCAGACACTACATCCAAGCAAAGGCAGTATATGCAGCAGTCAATGCTCGTTTTCGCAAAATTGATCAGGAAACAAAGAGAACGATTCATGAGGTCGCGAAAGAGTTATTGAAGCAGGACTCTGCATCATTTATGAGTAATTTTCCAATAGGACAAATTCAAAGTGGAGGAGGAACATCGACAAACATGATGGTAAACGAAGTGTTAGCTAATCTCGCTAGCGCGAAACTTGGTAAGAAGTTTGGTAAATACCCGATCCATCCCAATGATCATCTCAATGCTTCACAGTCATCAAATGACACCTTTCCTGGAGTGACGAAACTTGCGAGTTATACTTTGCTCGTTCGTCTAGAAAAAGAACTCATGAAATTGATAAAACTCTTTAAGAAAAAATCACTTGCACGAAAACAGATCAAGAAAGTTGGAAGGACTCATCTGCAGGATGCAGTAATTATTTCATTTTGAGATGAGTTTGCTGGATATGCAAGAACTCTAGAAAAAAATCTAAAATATATCAAACAAGCACAAACTGATATCAAAGAACTAAATTTTGGTGGGACAGCGACAGGCTCTTTACAAAACATAAGACCCGCAATCAGGAAAGAGTTGATCAAAGAATTTTCTAAAGTATACAAGACGAAATTCATCCAACCAAAAAACTATTTTGAACAAAACAGTAGTTCGCAAAATCTCGCGAGAGTTTCACAATCTTTAGTTTTGCTTTCAGATAGCTTTATCAAGATAGGTAATGATTTGAGACTTCTTAGCTCATGACCCTTAGCTTGATTTGGAGAGATTATCTTACCTACGGTGCAAGCCGGATCATCAATCATGCCAGGTAAAGTAAATCCATCAGTGGTAGAAGCACTGACGATGATCTGTGCGAAAGTACTATGAAATGATCAGATGATACAGACACTCACCAGACAAGCTCAATTAGAACTGCAGCAGTTTATGCCTGGTATTAGTTTTTGATTGATAGAGAGTTTGGAACTTCTTGTATCAGGAGTAGAGATGTTTGGATCGAAATGTGTTGCTGGTATCAAACCAAACAAGAAAAGAATATCAGAGTTGTTAGAATGAAGTTTTGCTTATGCTACTGATTATAGTGAGCAGTTGGGATATGAGAAAGTTTCTGAATTGGTGAAGATTGCTTTGAAAAAGAAAGTGAATCTTAGAGAGTTGTTGGAAGCTGAGTTGTCGAAAAAATGAAGAAAATCAAAATCTAAGAAATAGAATTTACTTTACTGAAAATACTGGAGAAGCATTTTCCCGAGTTCAATTCCATAAATAATAGGCACATAATTCATCACTTTACCAATCACCGTTGCGATAAAAAATGAGAGCACGTTCATTTTCTTCTGGACATGCATGATGACTACGAGATCTGGTATTGGTAAGAGAGTAGTGATGAGCACAGTGAGAAATAAGATATGGGGTTTATTCAATACATGCATCTTCTGATGGAGTTCGTGGGTTTTCCTTTTTAGCCAAGACTGCTTTTTCTTTGATTTGTCCAGATCTTTATCCTTCGTTCGTTCTTTCTTTATTTTTACATATTTTTTGATCTTTGGTCACAACCATTGGTATCAAAATCGTAGAGTCATTGTTCCTAAGATTGCTCAGATTACTGTCACGAATAGGAGCAGATGAGGATCAATATGTTGGGTTTGCAAAGCAATAATTGCTGCATAGGTAAGTGGTAACATCCAAGGAATGAATGTGGTAGTGGCTGACATGAGAGTCAGTCGGAGGTAGTCGGCTGCTAGTTTGAGGAGGGTGATAGTATTGTGTAGATAAGATAAATCAATATCTAATCATACCTAGAAGTAATCTTTTTTGCAAGGAGGAAAATTATAGGAACGGTATTAAATCTTTTCATATAAAATTATCTGATACTATATCGATAACAATGCTTTTAATTGTTTTTGAATAAATGGGCGAAGCAGAAGAGTTGACAAAGTGTTTTATTTAATTATAGATAGAAACGTAAATAAGATTAATAAAAGAGAAAAATAAAAATTATGAAGATTTTAATCACGTTGTTGGTTACTATCTTAGTGACCTTATTAGTTGTAGGATTCTTATATAGATTCTTGAGGTGGAAAGGTTTTGATGTGCCTGAAAAATTACTCACTTGGAAAATGCTTGTGATTCAGAGTAGAAATTTAGGCTTTGCTTATCTCTTTTCTATACTACCCAATGTTGTTATTGAGACCTATCTAACCTCAGGTGAAGTCAGTGTTATACTTAGAATTTCGACGTTTATTGTGACGTATCTTACTGTTGGAACTTTAGGTGTTATGATTACTTGGTTTGAATGGTATGGTAAACGATGGAAGATGAATAGCTATTTACTAATCTATCTAACAAAGACTATTCCATCATTATTATTTTGGATTCCAATATTCACAGTAAAAACTGGCGTAATTTGGTATCTAGAGGAAATCACTAGTAAACAGTATTGCTCACTTATGATTTGGTATTTAATTTCTGTAAGTCTTTTTGCGGTAATACCAACATTGATTGCTGATAAAATAGGTGAAGTATTTGACAAGAAGAAAAAATAATTGTTTTTAAGGCGTAACTTTTGGTTACGTCTTTTTCATTGTCCCCATATACACTGGCTTCAACAATTCCTCCTCAAGAAATTCCTCAGGAAATGCTATGTTTTTGATACGAGGGATGCCAAGTCATTCAGCGATGAGTTCTACGCAGTTTACAAGTTCTTCATGATCGACCGTCATCTTGTCTGGTACGAGCGTATGCAGTACTGCAGAGTGTTCGACTAGATCATTGCTTCATCTCGCTGCTGCAGCTCCGTAATCATATCCTGTTTCCATGCGGATCTTCTCATAAGCATAAGCGATACTTTTTTCTTTGTTAATAAGAGGTGGCTCTAAGATAAGTATGTCAGCGGATTCAAAACTTTCAATATACTCACAAAAATTACGTTCTTCAACTCAGCCTTTTCCATCAGCTTGTTTCTTCATCGTAGAGTGAACCATGAATGGAGTCTGTCATGATTTGCGTCAGATTATGATACTATGCGTTCGATTGTCGGTATCTGATCTGTGTGAGTAAATTAACGATGCACCCAAACGAGAATTTGCGCTACTTTCCCCAGATTTACAGTTCAGTAGTAGGATATCGCCAGGTTGAAGAATCCTATAAAGCATATCATAATCAGTGATGTCTCAGTCGTATTGATCTGTGATGAGTGATCTTTTGATGTAGGAAAGAAGATAGGTCATTTGCAGGCGCTTGTAGATATCTTTCTCATGACGGATTTCTTGGTTTAAGATTCTTTGGATGTATTGGAGTGTAGGAATTGAAATATTTTGTGTATCTAGAGCTACTATTGTTTTATCCAAGTGCTTGTATTGATCTAATCACGTACGAATAAAGTCTTGCTTAGATTGTTTTCGTACTGAAGCGATGATTCTTATTCATTCTTCTATTGCCTGTAGATAGTTTTTTTGCTGTAAGTGTTCTTGGAGTGTTTTTCTGGAATAGCGAATATTATTTGGTGCGTAGTGAATCTTATTGATAGTACTCAAAATGCCTCCATCAGTTTCTTTGAACAGTATAGAAAGTGACTGAGACGTTTCTGCATCTCAGAGTTGTTCTTGAGTATTGATAGACTCATGAGTACTCATGTAATTTCTTGTATTATAAATACTTAACTGGACTATACACAAGTTGTAGAAAAAACAAAAGTTTTACTCTGTTGATTTTATTTCACAAATTTCCCTATCAGCGTATTGATCTCTCCTGGTATTTCTTCTTGGATAAAGTGAGCTCCAGATTCTAGGAGATGAATATCATTTTCTTTCACATTAAACAACTCTGCTAAGACAGGAATTTGCTCTTCTCCTACCAAGATCTTATCATGCTTTCATCGAATGATCGTAGTTGGGATATTGAGAGTTTTGAAAGCGGTATGTCGTACAGGTAGTTGCTTTTCTATTTCATCAAAGTGAGTAACAAAATCATAATAACATTCATTAGTTCCTTTGAATAGAGGGAAGAGGTATCCATTTACCATGTTCATCGTCGCAAACTTAATATCCTTCAGTCATCATGACATAGCACCGTAAGCAAAGAACCTTCAGAGAAATTTACTTCCCATAGCTCGTCCAGAAAACTTAGTAATAAGATTAGCTGTACCAAAACCAGCAGGCGGATGAAATCCTTCTCGTGTTCAGATACTATTCATGATCACCAGGTGGGTTATCTTTTCTGGTGCTTGAGTGATTGTTTCCCATACCCAGAGTGATCCTTGATCATGACCAGCGATGGCAAATGAATCGATTGCTAAATTATCCATGAGGGCTAATAATCTTTCAGATTGTTTTGAAGTAGTTAATTCTTCGTGAGTGTTGATCTTATCACTAGTACCAAAACCAAACATATCTGGAGCAATGACTCTATATCACTGGGCAATCAGTCCTGGCACCATTTTTCTTCGCAACCAAGAATTGGTAGGTGTTCCATGCACTAACAATAGTGGAATCCCGTCTCTATCACCGCGATCAAGGTACCTAATTTTTTGTCCTTCAAAGTTAAATGTCTCCAAGTATCATATATGTGATTCTCGATCACTCACTTGATATTCTGATCTTGGATTCTCTAGGTTGTTTCCTATCATGGAATCTGTTTCCGACAACTTATGAGTTTGTTCATATATTGACAAAAGGAATAGGAGTACTACAGCTAACACAAGAAGCTTAAAGATTCGTTTAACGATAAATCTGATCATAGTGAGTTACAATAAATAAAGTTTTTTACTATCTCCTTAAGTATAATGAAAATGAGTAAAATTCTCAAATCTTTATGAAAAATACTCTTATGAGCACTTTTGGTTGTTTTGTTGATCATTCGATGAACTACAGCGTATAAGCAATGGTTTGTTACTGATCAAAAAATCGAGACTGAATTCACTAAGTATTTCGATGAAGTATCTGTCTCTAGAATAGATATCCAGTGAAAATCGATACGTTATCTGGATGTATGACCAAAGGACTGAAAGATAGTTGTGATGATTCATGGAGCGCCCTGAAGTTTCTACGAACAGCGTTGAATTGTTAGTGATCCAAAATTTTCGCAAGGCTATAGATTTATTTTGTTCGATCGTTTGGGCTATGCAGGCTCACAGATCGGTAAATCAGTCAAAAGTATCAAAGAGCACAGCGATAGTACTATGGGATTATTAAAAAAAATATGAATCACAAAAGATGCTAACCCTTTGATCGTATGACATTCTTACGGAGCAACAATAGCATTGAAGATGGCGATGGATTATAGTGAAGAAATTGCTTGAGCGGTCGTTGTTTCTGGTGCTGTTGACCCAGACCATGAAACGGTTTTTGCTATCTCTCATCTGATCAAACGACAGCCATTGAAGTTTCTTTCATGACCGATGTTTTGGGTTGCGAATGATGAGAAGTTGGCGCATGTTGATTCTCTAAGAAATGAAGTTCAAAATTATGAGGATATCAGTATACCCGTACAAGTAATTCATGGTACTGCAGACAGTATCGTGCCCTATGAAAATTTTGAATATATGAAAAAAAATATACCGACTGAGCGATGAGATTTCGTATCACTAGAAGGTAAAGATCATGCATTGCATATGTCTGATCCAGAAGTGTTTGTAAAAGCAATTACTGAATTTTCTTTTTAATCTTTCCCCGTATACTTGCATGTTTTCACATTTGTTTTGAGCTTATAATAGAGATCTTCGTCCTGAGTTTTATCCAGGTCGGCTTTGCTATCTTTCTGTACGTGCATATGCTACGATCAAACGACCAGTAGCGGGTAGTCCTTTATGGTTTACGGCAACAAACCCATGATTTCCTTTGTGATGATTATATCCCACGAGTAAGTGGGATGTTCTGAAGCAATTGCCAAGTGAGTATGTGCCAGAGTCTATACTTATCGAAGCTGACGAATTTGATATTGAGACGATACAAAAAAATATTGCTAGATCTGCGATTAATTTTCCTATGATCATCAAGCCAGATAATGGGCTAAGAGGACTGTGAATCCAAATTTTTCATAATCAATCAGAGCTTGATGATTGACTTGCTGCATATGTTGATGAGAACAAAAGGCGAGGAGCTTGGCTTGTTCAAGAATTCATCGAGTATCCATTGGAACTTTGAGTGTTTTATATTCGTAAGGCTTCTGAGGAGAGTTGAACTGTAACATGAATAGTAGAAAAAGAATTTTTGGAGCTAATATGAGATGGGGAAAATAGTTTTGAAGTATTGGTAAATAATCATCCAAGAGCAAAATATCATAGAGAATTTTTGAAAGAGCAATTTTCTTCAAGGCGAGATGAAATTATTCTAGAGTGAGAGTCTATTGATATAGTAGAGATTGGGACACATTCTAGAGGTTCGACATTTCTAGATGCTTCTGATGCTGTAACTCCAGAGCTTACAGAGTTATTTGATACACTGTCAAAATCGATAGACTGATTCTACTATGGTCGTTATGATGTAAGGGCAGAGAGTATAGAGTGATTGATAGCATGAAAATTCAAGATTATGGAGGTAAATCCTACCTATGGAGAACCTACATGGATGTATGATCCGAGTTATAGTTTCCTCAAGCAGCAAAAAATATTATTGAGTCATTGGTCAATGATGTTTGACGTGGCACAGGAAAATCACAAAGCGTGAGTTCCTTATGCAACTATACAGCAATGGAGAAAGGCAAAGAAAGAGTTTATGGAAATTGTTTAGACAAAGCTATCCTTCTCGTTTAGTTTTTTACGTAAGCTTATGAAAAAATTCATCAACACAGAGTACCTTATGGACAGAACAGTCTCTATGATCAAGTCTTATATGAATAGTATAGAAACAGGAGAACGCAAAGTGATCGATTTTCATCAGCCTCAAGCGCTCAAAGAGATGTTTGATTTTAGTTTGCCTACTGGTTGATCAAGTGATGAAAAAATACTAGAGAGTATGCAGGCAGTACTTGATAAAAGTGTCGCAACGATGCATCCAAGATTTTTCAATCAATTGTATGCTGGAGCAAATGTGTATTCTACGATGGCAGAATGGATTACTAGTGTCTTAAATACCTCCATGTATACCTATGAAGTAGGCCCATTGTTTACCTTGATGGAAGAGTATGTGTACGAATGTTTGGCTAAACAAGTATGATGGGAAGGGCATATCGACGGTATGATGCTGCCATGATGATCAAATTCAAATCTAAACGCTATGCAAATGGCGAGATATGCACACAATCCTGAACTCCATAAGAGTGGCCTGTATGGAAATAAAAAATTGTATGTCCTCACTTCAGATGAATCTCACTATAGTATAACCAAATCAGCGATGCTTATGGGATTGGGTAAAGATGCAGTAGTTAAGGTTAAAACCAATGAACAGGGGCAAATGGATGTGGATGAGTTAGAAGCAATTATTCATCAGATTCGTGAAGAATGAGGAGAAGTGTTTATGATCAATGCTACTTCTGGTACTACGGTGCTAGGTGCTTATGATCCTATCAGAAAGATATCAGAACTGGGGAAGAAGTATGAAATTCGAGTACATGTTGATATGATCTGGTGAGGAACAGTAATGTTTGATAACACCCTAAAAGAAAAAATAGATGGAATTGAACTCGTGGATTCATTCGCACGAAATCCTCATAAGATGATGTGAGCGAGTATGCAGTGTAGTGTGTGGATGACTCAAAGACCTTGAATTACTGCTTCGTGTAATGTCCTCAAGACTCAGTATCTTTTCGCGAATGACAAAGGATATGGAGTAGGATGCGATACGGGAGATAAGTATAGTCAATGCGGAAGAAGAGTAGATGTTTTGAAGCTGCGATTGATGCGAAAATCACTCGGGCAAAAAGGAATCGCTGCCAATACCCGTAAAGCCTTTGCTGATGCGCAGTATTTCGTTCAGAAAGTGAACGACACTCCTGAATTGTACTTATATCAAGAACCTCAATGTACTAATATTTGTTTTTGGTATATCCCTTCAGACCTTACCTTGCCCTGAACTTCTCATGAAGCGAATTTAGCAACTATCAAAAATAATTACCATCGTATTCATACCATCACAGCCAAGATCAAAGATCGTATGTTGGAAAAAGGTGAGATGATGGTAAATTATGCTTATACTAAGTGATATCCAAACTTCTTCCGTATGATTACCATCTCACCAAAGGTGAAGAAGGAAGATTTGGATTTCGTGGCAAGTCACATCGTGGAGTTAGGGAGAGAAATAGAATAAAGGAATGAGAGTGAAGAAGAGAGAATAAAGAAAAAATCTCAGGAGTGGTGCTCTTGAGATTTTTTTATTTAAATTATCCATTTTCAATCATCAACTTTCAATTACTTCCTGTGTTTCGTCATCCAGAAATTGATTCCCGTACTCCCTATCAAAAGTAGCACCAATCAGATCGCGAGTTCAGCAAGTAACCAAAGTCCTCGTAAAATCGCTACGATTCCTCATACGAGGTATACATAGTCAGTGATGCTATCAAGCTTGAAAGAACTCTTCTTTTCAGGAGATTTTGTTCCATCAAAGTGATCTGAACTATAATATTTTTGCCCGTCGGGTCCGATAATTTCTGTCATGATTTTTTGATAAGAGAGTAAAAGAATAATTTGAGAGTAAGAAAGTGAATGGTGAAGGGAAGAGAAAAAAGAATACAAGAAATTTGACAAAATTACTAAAACTATATATAATATTAACGTTGATTTTATCTTCTTATCTTATCTTATGAAGAAAATTGTTATTTTTTGACTACTTCTCCTTATTTGAATCTTGTGAATTACGTTATTTAAGTCAACTGATTCTGTTTCATCTGATGATACTGAAGAAGTTGAGTTCGAAACGCAAACTGCAAATATAAAGAAACTCCCCACTACCAATAAAAAGAAAAATGATTGTTCTAATGTTAAATGTGACTCATGATTTGCTTGTGAACAGGGAGAATGCAAAGAGCTTTGATTGTTTGTTTGTTCACCAAATGGTTGGGTATTAGAGTGTGGGTACGAGGGGTGTTTTAAGAAATGAGACATAACTATATTTGACGAATGAGAAAGTGTCTGTTATACTGAAAAACCTAAAGACAAAGCTTGCAATGCAACTTGATGTGCTGCATGACTAGTAAAATGTAATAATCGATGTGTACAAGAGGGAACTTGCGAGGTTGATGAATGAGATAGCGTAATTGATACCTTTGAAGAATGTACTAGTGAGCCGGCAACGTGTATACCGGTTGATACTTGCGGAGACGGGGTGCAAAATGTATGAGAAGATTGTGATTGAGGGAATCTTTGTAGTAATACTTGTGAGTGTCCAGCATGATTGATTTCTTGTAATGGATGATGTGAAGAAGCTTGATATTGTGTTTCTGATCAATGTGGAAATAATGTTGTAAATGCATGAGAAGCATGTGATGGGTGAACTCTTTGTACTGATATCTGTCAGTGCCCAGTATGATTGATTTGATGTGAAGGAGGATGTGCTGAGCCGGGATACTGTGGTGTTGAGACAAATGAAGAATGTTCAGAGCCTACACAAGCTTGGGACTGAGAAGATTGAATTTGTTTATGTTGAGTTCCAGAGTTATTTTGTCAGGACTGAACTTCTTGTGCATCAGATAATGATTGTGATGCGTATTGTAATTCAGGACAAAGCAGTTGTTTGCAGCCTTGAGAATTCTTTCCATCAACATGTGATGGAGAAAATTGTTTCTATGAAGAATCTTGTGCATGAATGTGTAATTAGGCAGTTCTTAAATAAATGGAAAATGCAACAAATTAAGGAAATGATGAAAAACTTACCGAAGAGTTAGAATACACAAGTTCGAAGAAAGTTCAAAAAAATGAATTGGCTTGTTTGCTATTATTTCCTCGAGGAGGCAACTCTTCACTGCTCGAAAAAAGATAAAATAGTCACTACGTGATTTTGATACTTACTGAAATAAAGGAACCCAACAAGAGGAAAAGATTCTAGTGAATAGCAAATTGAATATTTATATGTATTTAGCACAAGTATTCTTGAGTAAATGTAATTCATGATACTGATCTCACCTGCCAACTTAGAATTTCCTATATACTAAAAATACAATCTTTCTATCTCTTTTCGAAGTAAATCATCACCTGCTTAAAGTTAACGACGGTAATCATTTAGTATAGCAATCGATTGAAAAAGAATCCTGAAGTAGCATCTTCAAGATTCTTTTTTCTTTACTAGCGCTACTTTTCTAGTGCCACTTTTCCTTCCAATAAACCCCAACTAAATTATACTACAACTATTTCATTAGCTTTTATTACTATCATGAAAAAAAGAATATACTGATGAGTTCTGATCTTAGCGTGAATAGTACTTATTTTGATTACTAGATCGAACAGTTCAACATCAGATGAAATTACGATTATTTCAGGGCAAGGAGATGGTGATGCTATCACAGGCACGCAACTTGATGCTGAAGCGGTGACTGGAGAGCTAGGGGAACTTGAGGAAGATGAAAATGAAAGAAGTGCAGAAGATCAAAATACAAAAAATATTATTGCAAATCTAAGAAAAAATAGAGAAAAAAATGTTGATCTATGCGATGATATAAAATGTGATCTAGGATCGATTTGTATTGAAGGAATATGTGAGTTACTTGAGTATAAAGAACCAGAGGGAATTTGTGGGAATTTTGTTGTCGATGAAGCAGAGGTATGTGATAGATGAACGCTTTGTACCGACACCTGTGAGTGTCCTAACTGATTGATCTGATGCGAATGAGGATGTGCAGAACCGGGATATTGTATGCCAAAACTCTGTGGAAATGATGTGGTAAATGAAGCAGAAGAATGTGATGGTTGAGACTTATGTACCCAGTATTGCGAGTGCCCAGAGTGATTGATCTGATGTGAAGGAGGTTGTGCACAGGCGGGGTATTGTAAATAGAGAAATGGAGAAATAGATAATTACTTGCCTATGAAATCAGAGCGAAGCGATAGATTGAATAGATGCAAGGAATATAAACCGAAGGAGAAAGAGAGAAAGAGAAAAAGACTCGTCGTCCTTCGGTCATTCTTTCCTCAGGATGACGTATCATAATTCGTCCAATTCCTCTTCCAATATCTGTAAATACATGTATAGTTTGTTTAATGTCCTCACTTCGCGATGACGTCCTAGCTCGTACAGATATTGTAGATCTAGTGTCCAAATATGTTGATATTAAGAAAAAAGGTAAAAACCGAATGGGTCTTTGCCCTTTTCACAAGGAGAAAAGTCCATCCTTTACGGTGGCAGAAGATAAACAAATTTTCAAATGTTTTGGTTGTGGTAAGGGAGGAAATGCCTTTAGTTTTCATATGGAGATCGAGCGTGTCGATTTTTGGGATAGTCTCCAGATGTTGGCTAAAGACGCCAATGTCGATATTTCTAGTTACCAAAAAGATCCAGAAAAACAGGCAATAGCAAAATCAGAAAGAGAAAAACAAAAGTTGATGAATAAACGCGTTGCTTGATTTTTTCAACAACAATTTGCAGGAAGCGATGCAGAGAAATACGTAAAGGAAAAGAGAAAGTTATCACAAGGCACGATAGAGAAATTTGCTTTGGGATATGCGCCCAACAGTTATGAACACATGATGTGAATGCTCAAAGAAAAAGGATTTTCTGAACATGATATCATAGAAGCGGGATTAGCAAAGGCGGGGAAATCTGGATGATGAGCGTATGCATTCTTTCGCCATAGATTGACTTTTCCGATTCATGATCATATCGGAAATGTAGTGTGATTTGGGGCAAGAGCCTTAGATGCTGATCAAAATCCCAAATATCTCAATACGACAGAAACCGCTGTGTACAATAAATCTCAGCTTCTGTTTGGTTTAGATAAAGCAAAAGAACACCTTTCAGCGTTTGATCAATTGATCATTGTGGAAGGATATATGGATGTAGTTGCACTGCATCAGTACGGATTGCCTATTGGACTTGCCACTTGCGGTACTGCGCTCACTACCCAACATTGTAAATTGATTCATAGATATACACCAAATCTCTTGTTTGCATTTGATAATGATAACGCCTGATTTGAAGCAGCGATTAGAGGACTAAAAGTCGCTTATGAGCAAGATTTATTTCCCAAGATTTTCGTTTTTCCAAGTGAATATAAAGATGTGGATGAGTGGTTGACGAATCGCACTCCAGAAGATTCTGAAAAAGATCCTATCGAATTGCGAAAAGAAACTCTAAAATCAATGTCTGTGGACGGATTTGCTTGGGTGTTGGAACAGTATCGTACGAGATACGATTTACAAAATCCTGTAGAAAGAAAAAAGGTGATTGTTCAGTGTTTTGAACTTATTTCGAAGATAGAAGACTATGCAATCATGCAGCTGTATTTTAGTCAATTGGCTACGAGTATTGAACTTCATGAAGAACAACTGCGAAAGCAGTTTCGCCAACGACTCAAAAAATCAACGGTGCGCACCAAGAAATTTGCGCCAGAAGGTGAAGAACAAAGACCAGAGTCGAGTTCGAAACTCTCAGAAAAATATTTACTATGATCATTACTTTGGAAGAATTTTTCTTCAAAACTTGGGGCTAATGAGAGCGTCATCAATCCGTATGTAGATGTCTTTAGTTCTTTAGCTAAGCATTTCCCGACCACAATCTTGGCTGAGGTATACTCTTGAGAAGTTTCTCCTGCGACTAAAGAACGCTTGATCGAAGCAGAATTGTTCCGAGAGGCTCAAATTGCTGACTTGGATTGAACCAAAGTTACTGCTGTCGTCCAAAAGTTTCTCCATCAACAAGCTCATAAACTCCAAAGAGTGGTGATGAAATCAAAATCACTGAGTCATGAGGCTAAGCAAGAACTTCTTTCCGAAATTAGAGCATTATAGTGTATCCTATAGATTATTTTCATTACGAGTCAAGCATAAGAGTCACATATCATCGTAATACTTGAGATTAGTTAAGGCTACCCATACACTATGAGGGTATATGTTTTTGCATTTGTTTTTGCTCATGCCCTTGATTGATATTCAAAATCTTACTTGGTGATATAAAGGTCAAGAACCTTTGTTTGATGATTTTAGTTTTTCCCTTAAAGAAAACGATTTTTGTTTCGTGATGGGAAAATCTTGAGTAGGAAAAACTACCTTGGTAAAATTTTTGATGAGACAACTAAGGCCTCCAATGAGAACGGTGTTTCATGGGAAAGACGATGTAGCAAGGTATTCTGATACCGAAGTACAAAAGTATAGAAGAAATATCTGAGTGGTATTTCAAGATTTTAAGTTGATTGATCGAAAAACTACGGAACAAAATCTTCGCTATCCTTTAGAGCTCACCGATAGAAAACCAAGCAGTATTCAAGATCGTGTCAATAAGATGATAACGATGCTTGAACTTGAGACACAAAGAGATCAAAAAAGCCCTAGTCTCAGTGGTGGTGAGAAGCAAAGAGTAGCCATTGGAAGAGCATTGATTGATAATCCAGAATTTGTTATTGCTGATGAGCCTACGGGTAATCTTGATCGAGAAAGTTCTAAGGTGATTGCAGACTTATTGATCTCTAGTCATAAGGCTTGAAACACGATCCTGTTTATTACCCATGACGCGAGTCTGGTAGAGTATGTTCAATCCAAACATGAAGTATCAGTGATCAGTATAGATTAAAAATGAGAGTCATTTAGTAACAAAAATAAAATTTAATGGCAATGTTATCAGAGCAAAAGCTCTCCAATAAAATAAGAATACAAATGATCGAAGAAATCGCATGAATCGATTTACCATGATTTTTGTTTTTGGAGATAGATGCTGCGTTATCGATTCTCAATTATTATAAACTCACCAATCTCCAAAAAAACGAGGAGATATTTTTGAGTTATCTTGATGAGATATCTCGTGAATACAACAATATGATGCTAAGTCATACAAAAAGAGAGACAGGTCCATTGAGACATGATGCAAATCAATATGCCGGATTTCTTACAGATTTCTTGATCATGAAGTCTGTGAAACTAAACTTCACTGCTCAAGAACTCATTGGCGTTGAATCACTGTTTCGTGTGAGAGTCTTATTGAAGATGAAAGAATTTATCAATAGAAGAATCTACAAAGAAAGAAAAGCTTCTTGACTCAAAAAGCCGATCAAAAAAGCTAGCGTTAAAGTAAAATCAGCTAGCAAACCAAGAAACAAAAAATGACCAAGTGGATCTGTTGGGTCTGATAAATAAACTGCAGTAAAGCGACAAAGGAAGAACTGATCTTACGATCAGTTTTTCTTTATTTTTGATGATTTTCTTGTATACATAGTGTATTTACTAGTGAAAGCCTCCTATGACTAATACTGCAACATTGTTAGAAAAATATCATGATATTATCGCTGAAGAGGTGAATGTGAAGCAAGTTTCCGTATTAGAAGACACTAGTGCGATTAGTATGCAATATGTGCCTATCGGAAGCGCCTTATGAGCGAGTTTTGGTAAAGATACTGGACGCATTATTGGATCTGCGAAGAAATGACAAGCTGAACTCAAAGATGGAATGTTAATCGTATCTGATTGAGCGGATAGCTGGGAACTCAATCCTGATCAATACGAAGTCAGATATTCAGGATTTGATGAACCAAATCAGATCGTAGAAGATGGAGCGATGATAGAATTGGATTTGGAACTCAATGATGAACTCATCCAAGAAGGTATCGCTCGTGAGATTTCAAGATTTTTGAATCAAATGAGAAAAGAGGCTGATTATCAAGTAAGTGATAGAGTGAGTTGTGCCTTTGTTACTGATAGTGATGAATACTCAGGGATCATAGCAACCCATGAACAATACCTTATGAATGAAGCATTGCTTTCTTCGATCTCTAGAGAGGCAGGTGAAGGAGATATAAGGTCTCGCTTCGAGTTGGATGGGAATGTTGTGGAATTTACTTTGAAGAAGTAAATTAGTTAGATTTTATATTGTCTACAAATGAAATTCATCATTCAACGTGTTACTAGTGCTCAAGTCTATATTCAAAAAACAGAGACTACCAATGCTATTGGAGAGGGGCTTTTGGTGTATGTGTGAATTCATAAAGATGATGTGAATGAAGATCGAAAGGAGAAGGTGGATAAGTTTGTGAGGAGAGTGGATAAGTTGCAGTTGTTTGATGTGCCCTCACCTCCAGCTCCTCTCCCAACCACTTCGCTAGGAGAGGGGAGTATCTCTCTGGATTCGCCATTTCCCCTAAAGGGGAGGAAGAACGCTTGATTGCGTGATATAGGTTGAGAATTATTGGTGATTTCGAACTTTACCTTATACGGAAGAAATAAGAAAGCAGGGAGTGTGGATTTTACTCATGCAGCTAAGGCGGTTGATGCAGAGCCGATTTATGATTATTTGATTCAAGAACTCGTAAAAAAAGGACTCAGTATTAAAACCTGAGAGTTTGGTGCATTGATGGAGGTGAGTAGTGTGTTGATGGGCCCTTTGAATTTGGTGTTGGAGTGGTAGACGAGCGGAGCTCGAAAGTCGAAAACTAAAAGTAAGAAGCTAAAATTTAGTTCTAGCTTTTTTTCTCTTTGACATATATTACTTACATCTATTCAATCCGTCGCTTCGCTCTGATTTCATAGGTAATTAATTAACTTTTAGCTTTTTCTTAACTTCCTCCCATATCCTGACCATAGCCCAAGTATCTTGTTTGCAGTATTGTAATAGATTGGCTTTAGTGCTTCCTAGCTCTTGTTCAGGGATGATTCCTTTGGCGAGTTTTGCGAGTTTGTCTGCTGCGAGGGATCCATTGGAGATTGCGAGATTGCTATAGCTGATGTCGGTCATGACAGGAAGAACTTTTTTGATAGAACTTGATCACTGAAAACGACGATCAAAATAATTTCGAGTAGAAAACACTGTCATAAGATCGAAGGTATTTTCATTTATTTTTTCTAATGCTGTTGCATGCTGAGGATAGACTTTTGCGAGTTCCTCATTTCTTTTGTTTTCAAATCCTTGATATCGTACTACATAGGTTCCTTCACCTCATTCTAGATCTTTGATCAATGAATCAATTACGGAGAGATTATCTGTTTCTCCATGATCAATAAGTCATTCGCTATGCGTGATGGTCCCATCTTTCTCCACCTTGTGACAAGAATATTGTACTACTACTTGTTGCCATGCGTGCGTCTTTTGAAACAAAGGGACAGGAACAGAGACGGTTTCATAGTCATAAAAAAATAAGGGGTAGGAGAGTGCTTCAAATTGTTTTTCGATTGCTTCTTTATCGATCACGGTTTGATCGGTTTGTCGAAGTTTGATATATCTCATGAGCCCGGTTTCTTCACCTTTACTATTTCTAAGAGACTCGATATCCATTTCATCTAAATCAGTGATTCGTCTTTTTCCTCATTGATACAGACTGTTGAGCTTAGCTCGTATGCGAGGGATCTTCCAAATACTTTCTTTGGGTGCAGGAACACCAAAATAACTGAAATGATCCTGTTTGTCATAAGGATATTTTTGATCTAGTTGCTCTTTGCTAAGAGGAATACTTTCACGGACGCTACTCACGATGAGTTCAAGAGCAGCGGGTTCCATACACTCTCCTGTAACTTCTTCTTTGATAATGAGTTGATCAAAATCTACTTCACCATCTTTGATATATTCTTTATTTAGATGGAGAATATAGATATTCCCTGAGTACATCATTCCTAGTGATTGTTTTAGTACATGATCTTGAAAACTAATGTCTGCCACGAGATCATTGAGCAAAGGAGCATCTTTGCTTTTTTTGCGAATACTGTTTTTAGCTTTAATTTCTCGTAGATCATAGGTTCCCATCTCATTTTTTACCAAAAGATCGCATTTGCAAAAAAGTTTATTTACTACGAATCATGGTTGATACACCACATCTGGAAATCATGCCATCGCTTCTTGAGTATTGTTTTGGTGTCTAGAATGCCATCCAGCTCCACGGCTAGGATTTTCAACACTGACGATTTCTTTATCTGCGAAGATTTGAAGAACAGCATCTTCCACTTCTTGCCCGACAGCAGCGCCATCGATTCCTGCATATCTTAGGTCATTGATGAGTTTGTAGGTGTCTCTATCATTTTTAGAAAACCATGCAAGCTGTGGCATATTGATAAATTCTTTGAAAAGTGATTTGGAGATGATCATGACGTGAAAGAGAAATAGAGAAAGAGAGAAATTGCTTGTATTAGAGAATACGTATTTAAATAACTAAGGCAATGAAATATGTTTTTATAACAAAAAAAACCCGCAGTTGCGGGGTTTCTTTTTGAAGTATAGCTAAGAAAAATTATTCTTGTGCTTGTTCTTCTTGATGTTCTTCTTGTTCTTCAGCAGGAGCTGATTCACCAGTGAAAGAAACTTCTTGAGCAGCTGCTCTTCCATCTCTACCTTCACCAACAACGAAGTTTACAACGTCGTTTTCGTTTGGTTCGTATCCTTCAGCACATTGTGTAATGTGGAAGAATAGATCTTCGCTTCCGTCTTCTGGAACGATAAATCCGAAACCTTTGTCTGCGTTGTAGAATTTAACTGTACCTTGCATGTGTAATAATAATAATTTAAAAGCGTCTCTGTCAGTAAAATTAGCCAGAGAGCGCCAATTACTTGGTAATCATGTACTGTATTAACAATAATATGATAGAATGTAATTGGTCGTTTGCTATAGGTTTTATCCTATGAACAAGTTATACGGAAAAGTAATTGAAATTACAAGGGTATTGTATTAGATAAGTGATAGCTTTTAGCTTTATCTTTACTTCACCCGAAAATTAGTCTCTTTTGGTGTATTATCTAAAATCTCAAAGATTCATACAAGATGTTTCTCATGAAGTAGTTTGACTGAGTGTATCTCAATTTTTGCTACGACTTTAGAAACTGCATCAAACAAATCATACAGTATTGGATAAGTCTTTACTAACCAAGCACCACGACCGATTCTAAGGAATACTTTATCAGTTTTTTTATAATCTATGATATCAAACCAGAGTTTGTTTTGAAAGGTCCGCCTAAACCCATAGCCAATATCCTTTTTGGTATGAACAAAAGCTTGCATAAGAGTATCAATCTCATGGGTGATAGTCATGAAGAAGGGAGTGTAGGGCATTATTTCTAGTAAAATGAAATATTTATTGAAAATAATATAAGATTCTCTGCACCTAGTAAAAGACTAGTTTTTATGTCAAGTAAAAGTTTCACTCTTGATTAGTTTGTTTTTTGATATATTTATGTAGTATTGTCGATTCCTTTATACCTAACCTTCGGCACCTAGAGGCAAGGAAAATTGCTGATATAGTAGTTTAGAACTAGGCTTACGTCCTCTAAAATTTCACAAAACACCGAAGGTGTTTTGATATCAGACCAACACTTCAATTCGCTCGTAAAGTAAGTTCTT
>CALGNI010000005.1 GCA_937958645.1 Candidatus Absconditabacterales bacterium | reverse complement strand
TGAACACAGTAAAGAAAATCAACTTCATGACTTTATCAAATCCTCACTTGATGGGGTTTCAAATACCGTCAAATTAGAGGAAGCGATTAAAGAGACTTTTTGAGAAAAAGAAAAGATTCTTGAGACAAACAATGGAATCGTAGTAAATGGAGGACTCCATATTCATATTGAAAGCAAAGGTGACAGAGAGTACTTCTTAAACTGACTTATCAAAGAGAAAAATGAATATTTTAAGAGGGTTTTGGTAGCTGATGATATCAGCAAGAAAGAAGAAGAAAAAGAAAGAACTTACTTAGAGACAGTCAATAAAGATCTCGATGAACAAGAGAAGAAGAACTCAATTGATGATCTTACTGATGAGCAAAAAGTGGAATTAGCTGATCTAAAAAAAACAGTGCAAAAAGAATTTACCGTCGACTTGGTAGCTGACAGAGAGGTAGTAGCTGGAAGCTGAGAAATAACTGACGAAGAAACAAAAGGATGGCGAGGAAAACTTAAAGATTCATTCACAAATATGGATACCGAAAGCATGTATAAATATATGGCTCAATGAGTAACTGCCATGACAGGGATCGCTTCGTTCTTTGTTTGATTTAGCTGAAATCCCGCATTAAAGATGTCAGTAAAAAAACTTGAATTGAAATGATATGAAATGTTAGCCAAAGGAGGAAACAATGAAACTATCAATAAGCAAATAGAAAAAGCAAACAGTGAGTTAGCTGCTTTAGGTGAAGAGCTTTTGGCAAAAAAAACTGCTGAAGGTTCTCCTACAGAATCCGAAACATCAGTAGCAAGCACAGACTCCTCAACATCAGACGAAACTAGCCCTTCATAATTAATTCACTATGACAAACGCTCTCAAAAGTAATAATAAGCTTATCTCCAAACTCACTGAACAATTGTGAGAAGAATTTTTGGATGAACAAACAAGTGCTGCCCTTGATCGTCTCACTACATGAGTCGTTGATGAAAATCTTAAACAAATTAAGATCGATGCAGATGTGGTGGCAAGCGCGATAGAAAGACTAGAGATGGACTGAAAACTTGATAATCTTGATAAAGGAGTGAAGAATAATCTCGTGGAGATGCAAGAGAAACTCTTAGAGATCAGAAAGCAGAATCTTGATAAACTTGAAGAACTTATAAAGTCGCAAGAAAAAGCTCAAGATGCAGTCGTTTATGAGGATTGATTTGGCGGAGAAGTATCAAGATATGCTGATAAAGCTGAATCTATCGCTAAAGATAATCCTGCATGATTTATTTTGTGAAGCGCAGTAGTTGTTTGAGCTTTTAGATCAGCTGGAGAATGGCTTTTTGGAAACGAAAAAAAGAAGAAATTATGACTAGGTGGCCGCATCAAGCGTCGATGACAAAACCTAGCTGCCTGAGTATGAGCACGATTTACTATGAGTAAAATATATCCTACGACAAAAGCGATCAAAAACGCAATCCAGCATCCGGTAAATACCATCATAAACTGAGTAAAATCTCTCCTAGCAGGAATATATACTTCTATGTGATTTGAAATTCCAGAATGGTTAAAGCACGTAAAAAGCGTTTTCGTCGAAACAAAAGATTTACCAGAAGGTCCTAATGATCCTATCAGATGACTAGATGACGAAAAAACTGAAGAACTCTATGAAGAACAAGAAGTAGGGAGTCTTATTGATGGGAAATGAAGTATTATCTTGCCAAACTGAAACGAAGAACAAGTATTTATTGATGGGTCTTTGGAAGAACTTGATGAACTAGAACGCAAAAAACTCAGACTCGCATTGGGTGAAAGTAAATACTACCAACGAATGCTGTTTAGTGAAATGAATGATCTTTGGGTGCAAACTGCAAGAATAGCTGCGCATCAGAACTACTCTTCTAAAGATGAACCAGGAGATATACTCTCAGAAGCTAGTCGTTTACAATCTCAAGCTGAACAATTTCGTAGAAAGATAATTGATTGAAAAATAAGTGCTTCACAAGCGAAATCTGAACTTCAAATTATGATAAAATGACAAAGAAAAAGAATGTTTGATGTAGAACATAATGTTGAACCTGTTTTCAACGAAAATGATGTAACAAGCATTTTCGACATCATTGATGGATTCAAAGGATCTACACACAAGGAGATGGAGACAAAAAAACGAGAAATATATGCCTTAGCCAAAAAAGAATTTATTCTATGATCAATATCGAGTGCGGCTGCATGAGCAACAGATCAAATAACTAATAAACTCACTGACCATGAACTCAATAACAACCTTGACTATAAAAAACTTAGAGATTTCTTGAAAAACGAAAAAAATGCAACTGCACTTCTTGATTTCATGGCTTCTCATGATAGCAGCGGATTTTCATTATTTCTTTCATCACATGTAGATCTACCAAAAGAAATTTGTGATGAAGTAGCTGAAGATCTGATACAAAAACATGAAAAAACTAGACTTCAGCATGAAAAAGGAAAATCAAGTGTGATCAAAGCAATTCGTAACAAATTTGGGTTAAATGAAGAACCGTATTCAGAATACAAAGTCAAACAGTTTGTTCAAAGTTATAATCTTCAGTTTTGAGAAAATATTAGAGCAAAGGATTCACCCTTCACTTCACAAATCAATAAACTAGCGAGTACCAAAGTAGATGAAATGATCACTATCTCTTCAATGTTGTACACCAAAGAGACACTCTTGTTTCATCACATGGAAAAAGTAGAAGCAACTAGATCGATGAAACCTTGATCAGAAGAAATGCTTGCAAGTATCTTATGAGTAGGAAAAAGACTCTCCAATAAGACTCGACGTACCTGTATCAATGTAGGGACACAGATCGCTCTCTCATTGATACCTATGTGAGCATGACTCTTAGCCGCTAGAGCTGCTATAGGAGCCGTAAGGGCGATTTGACTAGCGAATGTCATTAGTAAAGGCTCAAAGCTGTGAGCACTAGTAAACGCATGAGGAAAACTGGCAATAGGGGGAATTTCATATCACACATGAGTAACCGCAACTGAAAATCTGATGCTAGGGAGAGATTTATTTGAATGACGAAGCAAAAAAGAAAATCTTATCATGAATGTAGGTACCTATGGTGTACTTGGAATCTTATGACCTGCCCTACGTGGAAGCAATATGATGAGTAAACTTAAAAACATCACCCCAGGATCAAGTGTCCCCGCAAAACTCTTACAAGGAGCAATACCTCTGAGTCTAGAAGCCTGAGCTTTTTCTGCCGTGAGTGCAACTGCTAGATCATCAGATGACCCGACAGTGGATTTCCAAGGTGCACGATCTCGAGAAGAATTTTTGACATGATTGGTCTTTGCAAGAATGTTTCAATCTAAGATGATAAGAAAAACAGGAGATAAGGCATGAGAAAAAATACTTAAGTGATTGAGTCTTAGTAAAAAATGATGAATTAAGTTGAAGGCAAAATATAAAAAGAATCCAAGCAAAGTCTCTGCCAAATCGATACAAAAGCTTGCAAGTAAATATGCAAAACCTCATCAAAAAATAGATGATCTCATGAACGGTAAAGATCCATTTAGTATCAACGGTAGGCAGTACAAGATCAAGAAAGATAAGACATCATCAGAACCAGTACTCATGAAGCTATGAAGCTGAAGTTCGGTGCGTGTCTGAACAAAAGAGTTGCAAGAGTTAGTGGAAAGTTGATTCCAGAAACTTCAAGCTAATACCACCAATAAACTCTATAGTAAGCTTTCAAATAACAGTACAACACTATCAAGTCTGTTTGAAAAATGATTACTCAATAAACAAGAATTCTTGAAGTGGGCAAAAACTCATAAGATCGGAAAGATAGAGGGAATGACTGTTTGAAAGTTATTTAAACATCTATGAGAGTGAAAAATTGGAAAAATACTATTCGAATGACTTCTCCCTGGTAAAAGGTCTCTCAAAGGACTCAAGAATATCGTTACTTGAAAGCCTATCAGATGAGTATGAAGAATCGCATCTGATAACTTCTGAAGTCTATCAATCTTATACTGATGACTCGTGTGAGATGAGTGATGAGATGCATGAGCAAAGGAGGCCGCAGAAAATTATCTCTTATACACCGTGATCGGAAGATGAGTCTTATGAAAAATTATTCTCTGAGGGTTAGATTTTTATGAAGTACTATAGTCAGTATTCTCACAAAAAAAAAGCCCCGTTTAATAAACGAGGCTTCATAAACATAATGTTTTCTTTCTCAATTAAATTCTCCTTGTAATGAGAGTAATTGAGTAGCGTGGAGATATTCTCCATCTTGACCTTTATCTAACATTCTGTTTTGATCGGTCACATCAACGAATACTCTAAACCTAACTCTACTATCCTTTCGACAATCTAAGTTGTCAGTTGGACACGGTGGTGCTAACGCTTCAAATTCAGATGAATTTGGATACCCACGCAAAATAAAGTAATTTTCACTGGGACTTTCGCCATAAACATTTAAGTCTACATTGGTCACCCAATCGAATTCACTTGAATTTAGACCAAGAACCAACTCAGGTTCGTTATCAAAGTCTAGACTGTTTATCACGACATAAATTTCTCGTGATTGTAGATTATCATCATTCTCAGAGACTCGAAGTGTTATTCGATCCTCACCATTTGGTAAGTTGAGATACCTTACCATATTGTAAGATAGCTCATTATATCCAAGTTGTTGAACAACAATAGTTGTGTCATTTACAAGCACAATTTCTGGTACTGCTTGTATTTCTGTCACTTCATCTTCTATACTACAACTAAAGAACGAAGCACTAATAACGATAGCCATAAGGCCAAAAAATATTTTTTTCATGTTTTGTATTTTTTTGATCGCCGGAGCGATAGTTTTTTTAATAAATTTAAGGAAACATATACAAAATAGATACACCTCCGTACATCTTTCTATCTTTTCTATTTCCTTGTGGAAATAGATCGATTGATTTGTCATCAGCATATTGACCGAAGCCAACTTGAGCTGAAATAAGAAAGAATTCTGCGATAGTGATATCAAAGCCTCCTTGAAGAACTGTTGCTATTGTTCTTACTGTTGCCTTTTCACCATTAAGAAGATTGTTTACTTTTCCTCCATCATAGTGAATACCTCCACCGATAGAGATATTAAAGTCTGAGGTGCACGGTAAGATGTTAATGTTGACGGTGCCTTGGGTGGAGAAAAAATTCTCGATCTCCAATGCTCCATCTTGAGCAATAGCGTTTGGTGCTATACCTCCTTTGAGGTTTAGCGATACGAAACTAAATCTCGTATCTAGTTCGGCCATAATAAGTTGGCCGTTCACAGAAGTTTGCTTTTCTGAAACTTCATTCACATCGATTCCTAAGACCATGTGCTGACCACTTAGTCCTAATGAAAATTGTGTAAACCCTCCTCCGCAGCATTGAGCCGAAAGAGAAAGATTTGCTATTAAAGAACACACTACCACAAGGGCAAAGATTAGATTTTTCATATTTTTATTTTTGTGCTTTGGAGAGTCTCCGAAGCGGGTTTTCAAATTTGTTCGTTCGACGAATTGTCGTGTAATTAATTTACTTATTTTTAGTGATTTGTCAAGTTAAAGTTGACATTTATACCAGTTCTTCTAATCAATTGCCTCTAAGATGATTTGTACCTTCGCTGTTCCATCAGCCTTGCTTTCTAGTTTTGAGTCTGGATGAGTCATTCACAGAGCTACTGCCGCTGCTTCATTAAAATCTATTAGCCTAAAGTCAGTAGGATCAGCTCAATGCTTCGTGACATCTGGAGTAGATACCTTTTTGAAGGGTCATGAATCGTCTACGGTCACTACTATAGATTTCTTATCTGCTCATTCACCAGTAGTTACTTTATATTGTGTCGGATGATCTTGAGATCGCTTTGCAGATGCGAATGGCATCGCAGCAAAATATCCTTCAGTAGGTAAGTTTTTTGCTTTTCTTTGCTTATCTTCGTACACAGAAGCTATTCCCTCCAAGGTCTCTCATGCAATATGCTCGATAGAAATTTGATTTTTTTCGTTATCTAGCGAGATCTTAAATTTCATCCCATATATTTCTTTCGTTACTTCTCCCGTATCTAAAGAAGAAATAAGAATTTCATTTCTCTTGTTAGGATCTCAAATAACATCTGGATGATCCCAAAGAGCAAGATAAATGTCACCATTCTCTTTCTTCACAACATCCCAATGCTGAGCCATGGATCCAGCCAAGGTTGATACATCTGGTCGAAGAAGCTCATAGTTCGTAGATCATAGTAAAAGTGATTCTCTAGATCTGAGTTCTGATAGATCAGAGACAATGTCTGGATTAACAGTAGGTGTTGCACTTGTATCAGTTTCGACTGAAACGACATTATCAGAACCCTCTGAAGAAGTCGAAGTACTACCCAATCCTAGATCGATTCTTTTCATAGCTTTGAGTCCAGGAAACACTACTTGAGGATTTACTGTTATTGCTCATGGTCTATCACTATCTCTCACACTAAAGTCTAAGTGGAATCAACCGTTTTCTCATCTTACTGTTCCCGTATTCCCTGACCATCAAATGGTATCTCAAGCTTCAACTTGAATTCAATTACTTGGATCTCAATCCGCATCTTTAATCTTACTAATCAAAGACCCTTCAGAGAGATGCCCATATCGTGTCTCATATCCATTATCATGAATCACCTTCACATAGGTTCCATAGCCTGTTTCCCTTATCGGTCATTGCACCAGAGTTCATCCCATTACTGCTTTTATTGGAGTATTTGGGATCATAGAAATATCTATTCAAGCATGATCATGATCACCTCTGTCTTCTAAATATTCTCAAGTTACTCACATATAGTTATCTACGTTATCAGCTGGATCGAAAGGCAGATTATCATTGTATCATTTGAATGCTTCTCTTGCTTCTAGATCTGCTGGATCATTTTCTAGAGAAGAGTTATCTGTTTCCTCTGCTTCTGTATCCTCTGCTTCTGTATCCTCTGTTTCTGTTTCCTCTGTTTCTGTTTCTGTATCCTCTGGATCCACGGATTGAATTACAGTTCCGTTACTAGCTGTTAATTCTTTCTCCCAATAAAACGATAAGATTCAATTTTCTACCTTTGCCTTTAGATAGGCAATATTATTTCCTAATTGTATAGGAAATTCAAGCGTACCATCTAGCATTTGAACTAATTCCTTTGTACTAATAGTCAAATAAGGATCGGTTAGATAGATATTTCATATACGCTTAATGTGAAGCTTAAACTCATCTCATTTCTTAAATACATCCAATCTTTCGTCAAAATACCCCAATAACTTTGGAACATATTTCACATTTTCTGTGATTTCAGTTCCATCTGGCAAGATAATATTTTCAGCAAATGTTCTTACTCCCTCAGCTTTTGCCTCCTTATCCTCGATCTTCTGCAATCTTTCCTGTTCATTCACTCTCGGCTCCTCCTCTTTTACTTTATAGTATTCATCTTTTTCAGCTTCTGTAGGTTCATCTCGGAAATACACTAGCTCATCATCAAATACTTCTCGTCTAAGCACAAGGTCTCTGTCTGAAATTCCTTCACTTTTGTGAATATAAGGATATCTGTTGCTTTCTACGTCTTGGACATTTAGATTCGTTACTTCATCTCAGTAGCTTGTTCATGGAATCTTTATCTTGAATGGTATCCACGTTCAAGTAGCATCAAAGATAGTCACAGCAAACTGTATTACCTTTCCATCTTTATTCTTTACAATCTGATCTTCATCTAACTCCAACTTCGCCTTTACCATTCCATATCTTGCGGGCAAAGTCATATGCATGAAATTCACCTGCTTTCCATTTACTTGAATAAGTGTCGGTATTTTTTCTCCTTCTTCCAAGATATCAACAATATCTCCTTCATCTGGTTTTGGCGCTGGAGCTGGTCCTGGTTTAGGGTCTGGTCGAGGAATCCATCATCAACCACTTCTTTTTTTCGATTTGTTCTTATAATACTTCTGAAATGCTTCACTTGGCTCAATAGTTAGCTTCAATATTCAGTTATCATCAAGAGTATATTTATAGTTCATATAGTCTAAAATTTCTCTCCCATCATCCATTGAAGGTCTATGAAATCAGACTTTCTGGGTTTTTCAAAGTATTGCGTCATTAAGATTAAATCAAATATGATTGTCACGGATTTTTAGATTTTTGGGTACAGAGATTCTTAGTGCATCATCCATTCTTTCATCTTTCTTCATCCCAAACCATTTCATGAAATACTCATGATCCAGCTTCCAATCATTTGGAATCACTCGGTCTACACCATAGATCGTTCTATCTAATCAACCTATAGAATTCACGAGAGTTTTCACCTCTGGGTCAGTCAGATCTTTATTTGGTCACATCTCATCATCTTCTATTCTTTTTTTCGTTTCTGCTAAGTCTGCTGCTGCGATCTCTGCTGGAGTCAGGTCAGCTTTTGAACTTACCACTAAGGACCCACTTTCTAGCACGAAAGTAAATGATCTTCTCATCGATTTATGATGAATCGTGAGCTCTTTTCAGCTTTTCAAGACAGCGAGATCCTTTGCCTGAAAAGGCATATTACCAGAAACTCATCCATCAACCTCCAGAATAAGCCTGTCTCCATCCCATGATGCAGAAATCGTATTTCCTTTATCATCCTGGAAAGTCGGGTTTTTCAATGGTCGAGTTCATCCTCCATCAAGTGCTTCCGCTTCTTCTTGTGCTACTCAAACGTTTTGCAGCTGCGTTCATACTGTTGTTGTGTTTTCTGGTGCTGCTGTTGTTGTATTCGCTCAATCCGCATCTGCAGTATTATCTAAAGCAGTATCATCTACTGACGAAGCAGCCATAGTTCATCAAGATCTAATCTCATTGATTTGTGCTTGAAGGTCTTCTAACATTTTCATCATAGCTTCTAACTGCTCACTTACATCGATTTCTTCTGAGAGTTGAGATCTTTCTAATTTTGCCATAAGGTTTGCTTGTTCTGCTTCCAATTGACGAAGTTTCCCCGCTTCAGTCAAGCTAATCTTTTGTATTTCCGCAAGAGGGAGCTTGGTAGCTGGCTCAGGCCTTTGTGGTGCCTGATTCTGTGCAACCACAGCTCCGTCTTGTTTGTGGTTTATTTCCAAGTGATTGATCTTAGCTAACAAACTGCTCTTTTCCTGCTTTCAAGGTTTGTTAAATTTAACCTCTCCATTTTGAATCAAGAGCATTGTTGGTAGGGATTTTTCCTCATTTCGAAATTCTTTTCATTGTTTTTCTCGTAGTGCCTTGATTGCTTCATCTTCTGTATTAACTCTCATGATTCCTATATTTTTTTTCTTTGCATTACTAGATGTAGATAATTTATACAAATGTCAGCTCTCCTTATTTCAGACTTTCTTATACATATCTCATCAGTTTGCATGCACTTCCACCACATACACCTTTCCGCTTATATCTTCAAGCATAGCGTCTATTTGACCCTCATCATTAATATCCACAATATCTATCTTTTTCTTCAATCTTTCCGCATCAGAAAGTCCCTCATTCGCTGAGTTTTGGATGTCTTTATTATTGGTAAATGTATCGATACTCATACCTGGTGTTGAAGTAAAGTTCAATCACTATAAGTATAAGTATCGATCTTTGATTTGTCAAAAAAAACCTGCGTAATTACACAGGTCATCATTGGCTTTTTTGAGATTTATGCCTCTTGTATTTCTAAGAAATAAGGACTCAAGAAATACACCACTGCATTTTCCAAAGCAGTATAAAAATTTGGTACATATTGGGCGATATACCCCTCTACATACGCCTCATCATCAATCTTTTCGATGATATGTTCTTTTTGAGCTTCGCTAAGATCCCCATCCAGTTCTTCCATCATGAGTTGACTCAAAGAAAATTCAAGCACATTCACGTCGTGCTCTTCTTCTGGTGCAAGATTTCCAAGACAAGCCTTGGTATATGCTGCTGCTTCTGATACATTTTTGAACATTTACTGTTAATTCATATAATAAAATTACTTAATTTCTCCCAAAATACTCTGGCTCTTCAGATACTCATTACCCACTTGGATAAATAGATCATACATACTAGAATAATCACTAAAGTCTTTTTTCATAGTATCCACAATTCATTGCACGTCCTGGATTCTTTGCTTAGTAATATGACTCGTAGTAGTAATGATGCGGTTCTTATTCCTCATATGAAATCCCAGCACTTTGAGCCCAGTTTTCTTAGCAACCCAGTTCGTACTGAGTCAAATCATCTTATTCATTGCTTTTTTTGGATCTTTCTTAAGCGTCTCAGCAAGGTTTTTCTTGATCTTATTAATTTTAATCATCTTAAAAGCTTTTCGAAAAGAATCTACTCATTCGTATTGTTCATTTGTATGCTTCAATTCCTTCACTCTGTCTCCAAGTTGTTTCGTGTCTTTCACATCCAATTGTTTCATCATTTCTGCTAGCATGTCCTGTTTAGTATTTACTGTTCCTTGCTCTGCCGCAGCCACAAACTGCTCATACTTATTAGCATCGGCAAGTTTTTTCATCTCTTGTGCTTTCACCAAGATCTCTTCTGGGGAATCAGCAGCATGCACCTTCAAAGAAATTGCAGCCAAAGGAACATT
>CALGNI010000004.1 GCA_937958645.1 Candidatus Absconditabacterales bacterium | reverse complement strand
AATTGAACAACTAAAAAAGCACCTTTATCTTACGATTTTGGTGCTTTTTTCATACCCAACCTGTCAAATTAAACTTCTCAAGATACAGTTCTTCTATATGATTTCATTGTTTTTTCTCTTTTTTGGTGCCGAAGGTTAGGTAGTAATAGACAATGTAGATCGAATTTCAATTGAAAAATCATCTCTTTTGACTATAGATATCATTCATTTAGTAATATTGAATATTTAGCAAATGAATCATAGTACCTCTTACCAACTTCTCACCTTCTACCAATTTGTCGACATAACTGATCCTCAAGATCAGGTGGCTTTGCATAAGCAATTTTGTACTGATATTGGTATGATGGGGAGGGTGTATATAGGAGAGGAATGAATTAGTGCGACAGTTACAGGAAATGTGTGACAGATTCAGGCGTATACCTTATTTCTTGCTTCAAATCATTATTTCTCGAAGATACCTGATATTGAATTGAAAGCGACAGAGGTAGACAATCATCAATTCGATAAGATGATTGTGAGATATCGTAGTGAAATCGTTGCTTTAGGTAAAACAGTAACAGCAAAACAAGTGAGCGAGTCAGATAAGCAAATTACCGTGGATGAGCTCAAGCGTATTATCGATGAAGGTGATGATGAGCGAGCAATCTTGGATATGCGTAATGATTATGAGTGGCAGCTAGGTCATTTCAAGTGAGCGATACCTGCAGGGACAGTGAATTTCCGTGAAGTGCAAGAACTGATCAAGAAGTATAAAGAGAAACTCCAAGATAAGAAAGTGGTGATGTATTGTACCGGATGAATCAGATGTGAAAAGCTCTCAGTATTGTTGAAAGACGAGTGAGTAGATAATTTTTTTGCATTGGATGGAGGAGTCGTGAAGTACACCAATGTACATAATGACGGAAACCGAGAAGGAAATCTGTATACCTTTGATGGTCGTGTAAGCTGTCCTATTTGAGACGAAAATACTCATACTACGATTGCTCATTGTATCTATACATGAGAACCAAGTGATCACTGTGCAAACTGTCGTTATAGTCCTTGTAATGCACGTATCATCGCAGAACCAAAAGCATACCGTAAACATTATGGATTTTGTTCAACTGAATGTCGCGATAAGGGAATGAACGATTTATTGATCAAAAATATTGATCGAGATCCTGTCGATTTTAAATCTCTTCGTGGTTTGATAATTCAAGATCCTACTCAAAAACAAGCTATTAGGGATAAGGTTCAAAAGATTATCAAGAAGAAAACCTTGCATGCAGAATTTCCACATAAGAAGAGTCAAAAGGAGAAGGTGCTATATGAATGGTAGTAGATGAAGAAGATTCGAAGAAGATTATTGCTATTGACTTTGTGTTTTAATTGTCTATATTGTCATTGTCTTATTTGAAGACACCAAAAACTTCTGTCGATATTCGATATTTTATAATTAGACTCTAAGCGAAATTCTCTCATGATAATTCCGGTTAGACTCTAGTTTTTGTTTTTGTTGGCGCCCTTTAGCAAGAAACCTCTCGGGTTTAAAGCTATTGGGTGTTTTTTTTTGTTTGTGCTTATATGATTAAATAATGAAGTGATCGAAAATGAAGTGATCGAAAATTTGAATTATTTATAAAAATAAATATAATAAGTGATAATGAATCGTAATGATAACTTAGTCGTCCAAATAGCTGTTGCAATGATCATCATTGCCCTTTTGTGATTGACGCTTATTAGAGCTAGCAATAAAGAGAGCTCAGTACCTTTGCCAGCAGCAACTACTGTTCCTATTGCGGTGAGAGTACAGCAGTGAGCAGTAGCTGATACCGTAGAATTTAAAAATGCTGATGAAATCGCTAAGCAAGATATCCCAAGTATAGAGGTATTACCAAGATTGGTAGAAAATGTTAATTCAGATTCGGCAAATCTCGTGAAACAATACTTCGCTGCTATGGAAGCCAAAAACTTCACCTTAGCGTGTTCTTCTGTATCCACTGATAGGTGTAGAGCAACCAATCCAAGATCAGTTGATTTGTTTGCAAGGGAATATCAAAGCTTCGTAAATGGATATGAATATATCAATGTAAAAGATCTTGGCTTCAAAAGTCCAAGTGGAAAAGACGTCGTGTGTGTAAAATACTCCTTTAGATATAAAGATGATAACGATCCGAGACTCGTATCAGAGATCATGAGTTTTTATGTGGATGAAGAAAACGGAAACTTGAAAATCACGGATCGCGTATGTGAAAAGAAATATAAAGAATGATCAGGAAATAGGGCCTGCCCCATAGAACCCAATGCTAGATATTGCGTGGGGAATATTAAATAAGAGTAGTGATGTGTAAGGTCGAATGTCTAAATCTGCCTAATTTTATTTTCATAAAAGTTGAAAACCTATCAGTATAGTTGATAGTAATGTTTTTTTACATGCTCATGTCTTACTATGAAAAATCTTGCTCTTATGATATTGATTGGTAGTGCTGTTGTGCTTTCATGATGTGGAAGTTCACAGCCGAAAAATTCTTTGGATACTGGCGACTGAGACTCTTGAGTTCTTCAGCAGCCTGATTCAGCTGATAACCAATGATTTAAAAGTGATGGGTTAGCTACGGATACGAGTAAAACCTCTATTGACTTAGAGTTGGTGTTGGACTGATGACCATGAAAGGACGGTATCCCAAGTATCGATACTCCTAGCTTTGTGCAGATCGATGATGAGAGTAATGACTATCTATCAGATGAATCTGAAGGTATTTTTGTAGAAATGGCGGGAGAAAAAAGACGGTATTCATACAATATTTTGAACCGACATGAAATCGTAAATGATGTATTTGGTGAAGGAGATGCTCAGCGTCATCTTTCGGTAACTTTTTGTCCTTTGTGTGGTTCTGCTATAGTTTTTGATAGGCTAGTGGATGGAAATATCCTAGAGTTTGGTGTGTCGGGGAAGTTGCTCAATTCAAATCTGTTGATGTATGATCGTAGTACAGAATCGCTTTGGTCACAAGCGCTGGGAAAGGCTGTAGTTGGAGAGTATTTAGACACAAAGCTTGATATTGTTGATGCCGATGTAATCACTCGAGAAGAAGTAAAAGAATATCACCCAGAAGCAGTAATTTTGAGTACAGATACTTGAGCGCAGAGAAGCTATGAGAGAATTCCTTATGGGACCTATGACACCAATGACGATCTTTTCTTCCCTGTAGAAAATTTAGAGGATGCGCGTCTCCCTCTCAAAACTCGTATGTTTATCACCAATATTTCTGATGAGATTTCACTAGCATACCATATGGAAAACCTAAGAACCGCTTGAGAATGAGAAATTGATGTTGATGGAGTCATATACACTGCAAGCTTTGAAGAATGAGATCGAAAAATCACTGATCCAGAAGGAAATGAACTACCAGGGTACTTTGAGATGCGATTCTCACGAGCGAATAAGAACGAAAGGTCTAAATATGTTTGGGATGAATAGTTACACTTACATTCATTCATTGACGCATATAGAATATTGACATTACTTCAAGAAGTCTTAGGTTTGAGATATTTATTAATAATAAATCTCATGTCTTTTCGTGAAGCGCTAAGCTATCTTTGAGTCGACGATCAATTATGTGATAGTGATTATCTAGATGAGCAGGAGAAGTTTGAAAAAAGAACGAATCGTCGATGAACATTTTGATTCTCTGAAAAAGAACTTATGCTAATTTTGAGTTTGAGAGCTAAGTGAATGGAGGGTGATCATCGAGATCCTTATATAAAAGATGGAGAAATAGCAATCACGGAAAATTGAATTAGGCACATGTCTATAAAAGAGGATGGAAACGTTTATGGTCATCAAAAATGACAATCAAACATTATCAGTTACTATTGATATGCTGATGTGGTTGCCTGAAATGTGTCACTTGATTCATATAAATCAATGGTAGTGCTTTGAAACACTCACGATAGTGGTGAGGCAAGAACACTACATTGAGATATTGTAGCTATGAAAAAGGAAAATAATCAAAACGAAACAGCTATGTTTGCAGAATATTTGGAGTGAGTTTTTTGTCATTTGAATATTTTCAACTCACCTGATAAATTGACCGAATCAGAAAATAATCTCGTATATGATATCGAAAAAAAACTTTTGAAGATTTATGAAATCAATGATAATCCAGACCATCAACTTCATAAACATTTTTCCTTATATGAAAAAATGTCATATGTGTTGGGTGGAGTCTACGCACTACATGAACCAGACAACTTGAATGATATTCACTGAATGTTTACTGTAATGCTGCAAAGACAAATGAAAAATTTTGAATCAGCTTTTGACTCAGAAAAAGCAAGTGTGTTGCTTTTTATCGATGACTATAAAGATGAGATAGAGAAAATGTTTCAGTATATTTTGGAAAGATCACCCGATGAAAGCTTCCTAGCTGCCTATGATAAGCGAGAATGATATAAGTCAGTTTTGACGAAAAAGAAAAAACGAATTAGTGAGCTTAGAAATGCAGTTGAAGTTGATATGTTGAACTTATCGGTTCAGGGAGTAAGCAGTACATAAATTCTACGCATTACCTAAGATATATATATCCCTGCAACTATAATGATTACGTAAACTTCTAGCTTATAAACTAGTTACTAACTTATCAATAAACAACACACCATCTAGATGATCCATCTCGTGGAGGATGACTCTTGCGTTGAAGTCTGTAGCTTTGTGGACATGAGTTTTTCCTTTGCTGCACATGTATTGGATAGTGATTGAATCTGGTCTAGAGACGTCTCCTTTTATCTTGGGCAGAGAAAGGCAAGCCTCTTCAGAGATTGAAGTTTCGTGTGATGTAGAAAGGACCTTAGGATTTATCATCACGAATTCATCGGTGAGTTTTCGTTCTTTTTCTCACTTTCTATTGGTATGATTGGTGTCTCGTTGGGTAACTGCAGCGATACGATAGTTTTGATCAATCTGTGGAGCAGCAAGTCACACACCATCATATTCCCGCATCAATTCAATGATATCTTTGCAAAATTGTTTTATTTCAGGAGTTATCTTTTTAACTTCATCACAAACTATCCTAAGAATAGGAGTATTTTCTCCCGTAATAAGAGGATATTTTTTTTGGAGTGCTGATTTGCTAAACAATCTCATAAATTGTATAAGAAATTAATTAAATTCACAATAGTAATCTTTGGCTCTAATAAAAGCGCTTTTTGCCCATTTTCCCGTTCTCTTGAAAAGCGATAACAATAGGGTATCATAAACAAACATTTCAAGACAAAAAACCCTTGCAACCACCCGTTATATTTCTATATTCGTGTTTCGTCATCAAAAACATGGCAAAAAGAAGAAGTAGAATTATGTATTAATGTAGAGCGATGGGAACAAAAAACAGTATGCAATATAATAAAAACGTAAGGTGCGGTAGCAGATAATTACTTCCCACAGAACGAAGTGATGTGTTGGAAGGAATATAGGTATCTAGCAATCGTCGCATGAAATTAAAATTACTAAGGTGAAATACAAAAACGTAAGTTAACATTGATGTATCCTAGAGGCTTGAATCATTGTTTAGATGGAGCGACAGCGACAATCTAAATGATAGATGAAAGCCAAGCGATGGGTTGAATAAAAACGAAGTAAACAAACAAATTATGAATTACACACGCAACTTACACACGGAGAGATGGCAGAGGCGCATGAATCCTTGAGAAGGCAGAACGAAGTGATAGACTGATCAATGGATGAATGCAGAGCGATGGGTTAAATACAAACGAAAACAAATAAACACAAACTATAGTTGGAAAATAAAGTCCATAATGGAGAGATGGCAGAGCGGTTGAATGCGATAGTCTTGAAAACTATTGTTCCTTCACGGGAACCGAGGGTTCGAATCCCTCTCTCTCCGATTTGATTTGATTCTTAATTAAGTACATAGCATAATGAAGAATTGGTAATTGATGACTAATTTTCAATTATCCATCCTCCATTCTCAATTATTATAAATATTTCTTTAGTGTCCTTGATGACAAGCATGATTTCCATGCAGTGAGTGTCCCTCAACTAAGAAGTAGTTTATTTTCTTTCTCCTATGACTAAATTTAACTTCTCACCTTTGCAATCAGATAAGTGAAGTAAAAAGTTAGTTTTTTCAAAACGTCGTATTATAAGATTTTTCAAAAATATCAAAGATTCTCTTCTTGCGTTTGTTTCTTCAAGCAAGAATTTTTTTACTAGTTCAGCTTCTGCAGTTGAACACAGACTCTCCAAGACTACATGACCAACTATTGCATGGAATCGCATCGGGAATATGACTATTTTGTTTGTTTTATGATTGGTAATATTGCAGCCAAATAGATTCAAAATAGAAACGAAGAAAAATATTGCAGGAAGTGTAGTATATGCTCAGATCTCAGAAAAATGAAATGCTGAAAACGACGGATCAGTGAAGTTTGATCTGTTTATCCCAGGAAGTAACGAAGAAGGAGAAATAGTATATGAGGTGAAAGCATGAGATACCCTATCAGAGATTGCTAAGACTTTTTGAACAACGACAAATCAATTGATAGAAGTAAACGGCATGAATGATGCAAATGATTTGCAGCCTGGACAGAAACTTGATATTTCTAATGCAGGTGACGATATTATTTATAATGTTGAGAGTGAAGTAGTAGTTGCAGATTTTGCAGCTAACTATGATCTTGATTTGAAGGAAGTTATAGAGTTGAATTATTTCCCTGGAGAAGATTTTATCTTGGTGGAAGGACAGCAGTTATTCTTGAACCTAACTAGAGAGCAAGCAGAACTAAAAGATCTTTGGCAAACACCCGAATATGTGAGACCAGCCTGATTGGTAGAAGACCTACCGGAGGACTTCTTGGTGAAGGATGCTGAAGAAGGATCATGATCATTGGTAGATACCTTAATAGGAGCAATTACATGATGAGCATCAGGTGAATGAGAGACACAAATAGACAGCGACGTCGAAGAAGAGTTAACTGATATTGAAAAACTGATAGATCAGGGAGAACCACAACAAAGAGTAATTTCAGCTGTAGACACCACCAATCAATTGGAAGAACAGGAATTAGCATTGTTAGAGGCAATTACGCAAGCTAAGAATGAAGAAGAAAGAAAGAAACTGGAAGCAGAGAAGAAAATCTTAGAAGAAAAATTAGTGAAAGAAAGAGCTGCTAATAAGGCAAGAGAAGAGGCAGCTGAAGCTGAAGCTATTCAAGCGGAAGTTGTACAAGAAGTAATTACTGCAGAACAAACTACAGATCAAATAGATGAAGCCAATGCTCCAGAACCAGAACCAACTCCTGAACCTGTGCAAGAAGTTATTACTGCGGAAGAAACTACACAAAAGATAGAACAAATCACTTCATGTGGTGAAAACAAATGTCTTCACAAAGGAAAATGCCGATCAATTCCTTCAAATGCATACTGTACGCCAGATGATAATCAAAATGCATGGAAATGTGAAGAAGGATATGTAGACACTAGAAGATCATGTGTAGAAGAAAAGAAATACGAAGAACAAACCAGCAACAGATGAACTCAACCCAAAAAGAGTGGAACGATAGCTCAACGATATTTCAATCCTTATAATGACGGATATGGAAATGGTTGGGGTGCAGGACATTGTACGCATTATTCTTGATGGTATCGATGGAAGCATTATGGTATTATGACAAATTGGAGATGAAATGGTGGACAACGATATTGGAATGCAAGTGCTGCTTGACGACAAGTAGGGAAGAATCCAGAAGTATGAGCAATCTTTGTTGCTGATTCTGGTAGTGGAAGACGATCTTCATATGGTCATGTATGAATCGTAATTAAGGTAGATTGGGCTTCTAACTCTATCCTAGTAGAGGATATGAACTATGCAGGGAGATATATCGTGACTCAACGTTGGATGTCTATGAATGAAGCAGGATTGATTTGATACGTATATCCAAGGAAGAAATAATGAAAGCGCGGTCACCGACCGCGCATTCGTTAATTCTCTGTGTTTGTGATATAAAAAGTGTATGCTCCATACGTTTTAATGAATTATCGAAATGTCAGTACGAAAAAAACGAAAGAAAAAGCTGAAGAAGTTCTTCAATCCTCCAGCAGGACGTCAGGTTTCTAAGATTCCTGGCTATTCTTCGTGATCTATGGGAAAAAAGAAAAAACTTTGATCTTCATCGGTCTTTACTACAAAGAATAAAAAAACTCATAAGTCTCAAAAGAGCCAAGATGGATCTAGATTTTGGGTTTGGTTTTGGATCTTGGGTATTCTGTTTGGCTTACCCTTGATCATAGGTTGAGTGCGAGTATATGCCAATGTAATTAGTGAACTACCAGACATAGAAGAAATAGAGGATGCTGACTTCAATCAAACCACAGTAATCACTGATAGAAATGATCAAGTGCTTTATAAATTGTATGAAGAAAATAGAGATTATATTTCTTATGACAATATTTCAGAAAATTTTGTAAATGCTATTGTAGCTACTGAGGATCAGAGATATCGAGATAATCCATGAGTGGATTGGAAGGGGACGATTAGAGCTTGACTGGTTGATATTTCTAGTGGTGGTAAATCTATCCAATGATGATCTACTATTACCCAGCAAGTGATAAAAAATATACTTCTCACGCCAGAGAAGAAAATCACAAGAAAAATGAAAGAAATTATCTTGGCGGTGAAGTTGGTTTCTTATGTAAGAGAAGATATTGGTGATTCATATCAAGATTTGAGTTCTAAGGAAGTAGATAGAAAAATGAAAGAAAAAATTATGGAGCTGTACGCGAACTACATTTTCTTAGGAAATAATTCTTATGGTGTAGAGATTGCTGCACAGACCTATTTTGGAAAATCAGCTAAAGAACTGAATGTCTTAGAGTGAGCAATCTTAGCAGGTATTCCACAAGCTCCTTCTAGATATGATCCATATACGAACAGATGACTTCTGATGGGAGAGTTGGTAATCGAGGATCCTAGTGTCGCTGATGACGTAGAAACCCCTGTAGATATTAGTGAAGCTGTCAAAAAAGAAGCGATCAATCGTGCAAAAACTACCTTAAGATGAACTTCATTTTCTAACAAAAGAGATGATGACCAGTTTATGTCATTCTTAGGAGGTCTGTTGTCCTCAAAACAAACTATTTGATGAAAAGAGTATGTTGTTGATTATGAAATCTGAAGAAAGGATAGAGTGCTTGCGAGGTTATACGACGAAGGATATATTAAGGAAGAAGATCTTAAACAAAGTCTTATCGATTGATTGGATTATGAATTTTCTCGTAGTAGTGTACAGATCAAAGCACCACATTTTGTGTTTTGGGTGATTTCAGAATTGGAAAAGAAATATGATGAGGAGGTGTTGCGTACTTGATGACTAACAATCAAGACTTCATTGGATTATGATGTGCAAAAACTAGCGGAATCGAGTATTGCAGAAAATGCATGACATTATAATTCATATAATGCGGACAACGCTTCATTGTTGTATATGGATAGTCTCAATGGAGATGTAATCGCTTATGTTTGATCTAAAGATTATAATAATGACAAGATTGATGGGCAAGTAGATATGGTGAGAGCATTGAGGCAACCTTGATCAATTGTGAAACCACTCATCTATTCATTGTGATACATGAATATGAAGCTTACTATGGATAGTCCGATTTATGATATCGAAATGAAGATCGGTGATAACGAACCACAAAACTCTGATGGAGAATTTTGGGGATTGACTACGATTAGTAAAGCTTTGGCATGAAGTAGAAATATTCCCGCGATCAAGATGTTTATGAATGCATGATGAGAATCAGCAATGAAAAATTTCCTGGAGGATCTTGGGATGTCAAATTTGATTATGAATAGAGACCATTATGGATATGCACTTTCATTGGGTGCGGCGGAAACTCCGATGCTAGAGATGGCAAATGCTTACGCTCATCTTAGTGCAATGGGTAAACCGGCGAAGATTGATCCCGTATTAGAAGTGAGAGGATCTGATGGTTCGATCTTATATAAGAAAGAAGTGGAGGTTCAAGAACAAACGATTCCAGCAGGAGTTAGTTATCTTCTTTGGAAGACCTTGTCAGAAAAAGAAAATTTTCCAGAAGAATGGAGAGCTAACTTTACCGCACCCGGGAATATTCCTTTTGCGACAAAGAGTGGGACAACCAATGTAGTAAAAGGAGAAGAAAAACTTCCAAGAGATGGTTGGTTGGCAACCTATACGCCATCTAAAGTGCTGATTCATCGAGCGGGAAATACCGATGGTAGTGCTTTGAGATATGATGCATATGGTTGATGGCTAAATAGCCCAACATGGAAATCATTTGTCGGGAAACTCAGTAGAAGTAAATATATTGCCTCAGAGACGATGGAAGAAAGAGAAGTGAAACAGGCGAGCGTTTCACAAATATCTTGAAAATTATCAACAGTGAGTACTCCGCTATCATTGATGAAAAAGTCTTTATGATATATTCACTCATTGCCTACAGAATATGATAACCATGTTTCACAGCTTCAAATAGATACGCTTTGTAATGGTAGACCTAGTGAACTCACACCTGAGAATAGTTTGGGAACTGCTTGGTATATCAGACCAGAGACGATCATGCCAAGTAAGTATGACCAAGAAGAGATTATGACTTGGTGGAGAGGATGAGGTGCAGCAAGTTATTCTAGAGCAACAGGAAAATATTTCACAGTCACGGGAATCGCTGGAGAGTGTGCTGAAAGAGCAGAAATCGCAGAACTTGGAGAAATCTCTATGAATCTGATGCAACCAGTCGAGGGACAAAATGTCACGAGAACCTTTACCTTGCGACATCAAACAGAATCTCCGTTTACGATCACCGATATGAAATTATACCTCAATGATATCGAACTCACTACTAAGACCTATGACAAGCCAAATCAAATTGTAGATATTGCTGACATTACGATACCCGAAGCCATTGAAGATGGGGAGTATGTTCTGAAAGCAATTATTCGAGATGAAAAATGATACAGTGATTCTAGGTCAGTGAAAATTTTTATCTGATCTAAGGATCTTGATAGAACACCTCCAAATTTGCTTGAAGATAAAGTAAAAGTAACAAAAAATGCTGACTGAACAACGAGTTTAGTACTCTTGTTTGGTGATGATGCATCAGGTATTGGTGATGGATATATCACTCATAATGGTGAGCAAATCCACGCATTTAAAGGAAATCTTGCAAACTTCACTACTTCTGTAGTAGGAAATATTGCTTATCAAGTATATGACACCAGTGGAAATGAGGTCACATGAACGATTACGATCGAATGATCTCCTGAACCAGAACCTACACCAGCTCCCGAGCCTCTTGTCGAACCTACACTCGAGCCAGTAGTAGAAGCAGAACTTGCACCTACACCAGCACCTGAGCCAGTAGTGGAAGTCGAACCGACTATTGAGCCAGTAGCGGGAGAAATCGTCGAACCTGCGCCAGAAGTGATCGAAGTAGAGCCAACTCAAGAGGATTCATGATCGTTAACCGAACAAGAAATTGCTGACGCAGTAAATAACCTTTTCCCAAATCCTGGAGCTCAGTAATGATAATACTATTTTCTTAGTATGCAGATACTATTTCTACTATTCTTTCTTTCTAGAGTACTGTTTCCTTGTTGATCGATATAACTAATTTCTTGAATGCTGAAATTTGTGAGCTGAATAAGTTTTTTCAGTTCATTGAGCGTAAATATATGATAGTATCTATGATAGATGTTTTTGTTCTCATGGTATTTTGGGTCTTTTCGAGGGACTAAGATATCATTTCGTTTTGCATATCCCAGACTAAGTGCAGATTTACCAATTGCTTGGAGACAGGCGCTTTGATATTTTTTGAAAAACCAGTCAGAGTAAGATCGATTGATAAGAATCACCACTCATCCGTATTGGAGAATCCTGTAGAGATTGTGAAGCATCAAGAGTCTTTCTTGCTTGGTAGGAAGATGATGAAAGGCAGCGAGACTTAGTACACAATCTACCGACTGTTGATTGCTGTCTTGTACAAAGCTGAGCATATCTTGATGATAAAAATTGTGGCTAGGGTAGGTTTTATTTGCAACATCAATCATTCCTTGAGAAAAATCGGCACCAAAATAATCAACCTCGTATCATTGTTCATCCAGCCATCACGCTATTCTCCCAGATCAGCATCCTAGATCATACATAACAGGTTTTGTTGAAATATCGCTGATGGTTGATTCTAACACTGGCTTGATATATTCCAGTTCTGGTCGTTTGTGAAATCATCTCGTATGGTGAAAATGCGAGGCTTGTGAGTCATAGCAATTGATGAGTTCTTCTTGGTGGGACATGGTGATTATGTTAGTAAATTAGTATGTTAGTACATTGGTATATTAGTACATTGGTATATTCGTAAATTAGTATATTGGACTAACCAGAACACCAACTTACTAATATACCAGAACACCAAGTTACTATTTTATATAAACAATCAACTTTGACTGTTTGATTCATCTGAGTTTTCTTGGACAAGATTTTTTGCTCATCATCGTTGGATCATTTCTTCTAGAGTGAATTCTTTGCTTTCTCCTTCGATATGAATCTTCTTGTGTTCTAGGAGATATAGAAATACTCCCAAGGTGATGCGAACATCATTTTTACAGTATTTCTTCACGATCCTAAGCGTCTTTTCATCTCCTGTATTCTTCCAGTCTTGAAGTAATTTCGCACCTTCTGCTCAAGAATCGAGTGTTTTACCCATACTTACGAGAGACTCGGCAACTTTTGTTAGCTTTAATCTTCTTCTGAGAAGTTTGTGGAGTAGCAGGAATGGATCGATGGATTTTTTGTTTAAGATTTCTAATTCGGCTTGACCATATCAGGGAACATTATTGATCAATACTGGATTGTCGAATCAGATGTGGTTGTAACCAATAATCCATCCAGGGTATTCTAAGAGGTAATCAAGATAACGATGCATGCTAACTCTATCGATGTAATTATACTGAAGTCCCTTGGTGACGTCTTGAGTAGAAACAGAGTATGCCATCTCGAAATATTGAGAAGCTAATCATCCTTCATCTGTATAAGTAGTTTCAATATCGTAAGTAACAAAAGGCTTTTCCATGATGTATTGCAGATCTCCGTTCATGCATTTTTGAAACAATCCTTCGATAATTGTTTTGTTCTCAGTTGCTGCCTTATTTACCAAGCGCATATTCTTCAAGATATTGTGGATCTCATTGATTCCTTCTTGATCACAAAGAATTTCGATCTTATCTACCTCATCCACCAAACGATATTCTTCTTCATGTTTTTGGATCCTGAGGAGGGGATTTCAACTGGTGAAAAAATAATGAGAGTTTGTATTCTCAAGGAGTTTATGCATAAATGCTTGGAAGTGCTGATGACCTTTTTTGCTATACACCGCATGAAGATTTTTGAAAAATCCTGTATTGGTTTGTTTGAGTTGGTCTATGGTCATGCGTTTGTACATGAATTGGGATAATAGATTAAATATATTGGGTAAATTAGATGAATTAGGCAAGTTAGGTAAATTAGAATAATGCTGTTGGTGGCGAATTATTTCGAAGAAAGAATACCAAGAAGCTTGCTTCGACGGTAATCATTATGTATCTTATCAGTATTTTGTGATGAATTATTCAACTCCTAATAGCAAATCTATTGATACGAGAATTTTGAGATAAGACAAGAAAAAAGTCACAGTTTTTGACAAATTCGTATCTATATATATAGAATTAAGGAGCCTCTGAAAAATTAAAGAATTGAAAAGAATTTTTATTATTTTCGATTATTTCATTTTTCACGGCTCCTCGAGGAAGCTTAAATAAGCTAATTCATTTTTTGATCATATTCATGAGATGTAATTGTTTCTTGAAATATGAGCTATTTCAGAGCTTCCTTAAGAAAGAAATTTATTTGAGATAGTATTTATGAGTCGAAAAGATACACCGTATATTTTTATGTTTCGCAAGATGCGAAACTATGCGCCCAAGAAAGGAATGGTTGTTATCATTTTGATTTTTAGTGTAATCTCAAAATTGCTTCGATTGATAGAGCCTTGGTTGCTGGGGCAGATCGTAAACGAAATTCAAATAAACTGAGCTGAATGATGGGGACAGATTCGTGTGTACCTATTTTCCTTTGTGTGAGTGAGCTTATTGGCTCGAGTTTTTCATGGATTATCACGTGTTTGGGAAGAGAGAATGAAATTTGATATCTCGGAAGCATATATCTTGGATTCATTTAAAAAAGTTACTTCATTGCCTATGAAATGGCAAAATGATAATCATACTTGATCCACAATAGATAAAATCAATAAAGCAATGTATGCTTTGAGAGAATATTCTGGTAATACTCATATGTATCTAAATACAATCGTATTTTCAGTTGGTTCTGTAGTAGCTCTGGCATGAATTCGATGGAAGGCAGCAGCAATAATGCTTCTATTTTGAATCGTGATATTCACGATCGTATTGCGATTTGATTCTTATCTAGTCCCGATGATTAAACAAAAAAACAAAAAGGAGCATCTCGTGATGAGCAGTCTTTTTGATTTTTTATCTAATATTAAGACACTGATTACTTTGAGATTTGAATGAAAAGCAAAGGAAGTACTGCACACAAAAATCCAAGCAGTGTTACCAATATTTCTTAAGTATAGAACATTGAACGAATGGAAGTGGTTGAGTATGGATGTATTGATGGCTATCGTGATTGCATTGATTTTATGAATGTATGTTCATGAAGAGTTTATGACAACGTGAGTAGTGATGATCGGGACCTTCACAATGTTGTTTCAATATGCACAAAGAATGAATCAGGCATTGGAAAACTTCACCCGGCAGTATTCATGAATCGTTACGAAAAAAGCTGATATGGAAGCAATGGATGATGTTGAATCTGAATATAAGAACCTCGCCGATACTTACAAAATTGATCTGCTTCATGCGCGAAAGTCTATTCAGATAGACGATCTGAAGTTTGCTTATGCTAAGGGAGAAAAGACAAGTGCGTTGAATGATCTTTCATTAAATTTGATTCCTGGAAGTAAAATTGCATTGGTGGGAGAGAGTGGAAGTGGGAAGAGTACCTTGATGAGTTTACTTAGATGACTGTATGATGTAAATAGCGTGGAGATGAAAATTGATGGTAAACGCTACCATGACCTTCATCCACTCGCTCATATTACTTCACTGATTCCACAAGAACCTGAGATTTTTGAAAACACGATCAGATATAATATTGCGATGTGACTGGAGATCGAAGATGAAGAGCTGATGCGTATCGCGAAGATCGCTCAATTTGATACTGTACTTAAAGATTTACCTAATGGCTTAGATACTGACATCAAAGAAAAATGAGTGAACCTCTCTGGAGGTCAAAAACAAAGGTTGGCATTGTGTCGTGGGCTCATGGTAGCCAGAGATAGTGATATACTGTTGCTGGATGAACCGACGAGTTCTGTAGATAGTGTAAACGAAAGAAGTATCTATGAAGCGATTCTTTCTAACTATGCTGATGCATGTATTGTTTCTAGTATTCATAAGTTACATCTTCTAGAACTGTTTGATTATGTGTATGTGATGGAGAAGGGAAACATCGTGCAAGAAGGAAGTTTGCAAGATTTGCTAGATTCTAAAGGACTGTTTGCTACTATGTGGGAGAAGTATCAGTTGCAGGAGTAGGGAGAAAAAGAGAAAGAGAGAAATGGAGAAAAAGAGAAAAAGAGAAACAGAGAAAAAGAGAAAAAGAGAAACAGAGAAAGAGTCTTTTATGATTTGCGAAGTATGGAAAAAAAGGAAAGAAGTTTTGGGGAGATAGTGAAGAGGTTTTTTGAGCCAGCTATGGCTCATCCATGGTTATATTTTAGGGCAACGCTAGTTGCTTCGACATTTTATATATTTGATATTTATACAGTTCTAACTTTACAAAAACTTGCGGCTAGTTTTCAATCAGGGGAAACGTCATCTATTCCTCGCGCATTAACAATATATCTGATTGTGGTGGTTTGTATGTATGTTCGAAAGCGATTTGCTAAACACTCATGATGGGTAACTATAAAACGATTTGGTCCAAAGTATTTATTTTCAAAGTATTTTAATAAGTACATATCACTTGATAATACCCATATAGAAAGAGTATGAACAGGGAAATTGATTAGTATTATCAAGGAAGGTATTTTCTATCAAATGGACTCTCTTGATACGATAAGTTATTCATTGATAGAGCTTGTTATGAAGATTTTGTTTACGATATACTTAATTTCGAGTATGGGAGGTATTTATATTGCTTCTTTTGTCTTACTAGTGTTTTTGTGCTTTTTGATTGTAATTCATATTGATTGATTTGCAAATCATCGAAGAAGATTGCGTAAAGAAAATGAAGAAGCCTTTTCTAGATTATTTGTTCGTGTTCTGCAAAGTAAGATGGAGATACTCTCATCAAATAAACTTTGAATGGAGATAAGAAAGCAAGAATCGATTCGAGATGAAGCTAAAGTATATAATAAAAAAGTTAATACATACCTTCGATGAATGTTTAATCTTCCTCTATTGTTAGTTACTGCGTTAGTGATATTAATTATGTTTTACTCATACAGTTCGTATATAGGTTGAACGTTTGATTTTGCTCAATTTACTTGATTGGTAGCAATGACGGGGTACTTAAATCAGCTAATGTTATCAGCTACTAGTAAATTTCAAACCTTGAGTAAAAACTTTACTCATATAGATAGATTACGAAATTTCTTTGATGAAACTCCAGTGATCCAATGATTAGAAAGTTGAAAAGAATTTATACAAAGTGAATGAGTGATTGAATGCAAAAAAATTTGATTTTGATATTCTGAAGGTGATGTTGTTTTTGAAGACTTTTCATTGACGATTGCATGATGAAAGAAAACTGCATTAGTCTGAATTTCAGGTTCAGGAAAGACTACTTTGGTGAAATTGATTGCTGGATATTTGAGAGTAGATAAGGGTTCAATCATTGTGGATTGACAAGATCTTTCTGAAGTTTCACTGAAAAGTTATTATCAAAATATCTGATACCTCACCCAAGAACCAAGTGTGTTCGATGGCACAGTACGAGAAAATCTTACCTATTCACTGGTGGATCACGTGTCATATGAAGAAGCAAAGGATAGTGATGTGTTTATGAAAGTTGATCAGGCAATAAAGAATGCAAAATGTGAGTTTATTTATGACTTCAAGGATGGTCTGCAAACAGAGATAGGAGAAAGAGGAATTAGATTATCCTGAGGTCAGAGACAAAGATTAGCTATTGCGAAAATCTTTCTCAAGGATCCAGAAATCATTATCCTAGATGAGCCAACATCAGCTCTTGATTCGTTCTCAGAAGAATGAATAACTGAAGCGATGCATAGCTTGTTCGAAGGTCGTACGGTAATAATTATCGCTCATAGACTCCAGACAGTAAAAGAGGCTGATGACATCATCTTGCTGGAGGCATGAAAGATTGTTGAGAGAGGTACTCATGATGAGTTGGTGACTAAAGGTGGACAGTACGCTAAGATGTTAGAGCTTCAGAGTTGATTTTAATTTGAGATGAAATCTCAAAATTAAAATACAACGAGGAAGCGATAAGCAAATCCGTAGGATTATGTTAGAACTACAGAGTGGTTTCTAGAAAGAAAATATAATTTTCTTTCTAGAAATCTAACGGCGTAATTCGTGACAAATGCGAGGAGCGAGCATATATTGGAGTTGCAATCTGGATTTTAACTCTTTCGAAAGGTAAAGAATGTAAGCAGAAGTTATTAATTTTCAAAGCGCGTCTAGTCTCGCGAAGCAGTGGTTGGAGTTGCAACACTGTTTCTAAATCATTGCTTTAAGTTGTAGTCAAAATTCTCGATATCCCATTGAAAAAATGAGTGCCAAAAATGTGAGAGCTAGAAAGATTGATCAGATTGCTTTCCAAGTTTTGTTTCAAAACGAAAGTGTATAAAATGCTCAAGCTATTATAATCAACGTAAGGAGTAATAATGATATAATTCCCGAATTATATTCAATAAGTGAAATATACTCTGGTTCTAAAAGTCTTGCTATATCTAATTTTTCACTGACTTCTGGAAAAAGTTCTAGCACATCTTTATTTCAATTTTTATCAAATTTTTCATCTATATTTGATTTCGTGCTATGAAATATAAAAAATATACTACTGACAACGAACCATCAACCTCAAGTAAGAAAGACTCCGATAAAAAGCCAGCTACATTTTTTGTAGAGTTGAGAGAGAAGTAAAGATATATATTTTCCGATTTCTAGAATAGATGACCAGGTTGTAATACTGCTTTTGGGAAATAATTTCACTGCTCATAAAATATTTTTTCGATGTGAAACTGTCAGTATTAGAATTATAATGGGGACTATGATAGAATAAATTCATAACCAAATATTGATTGTTGATCTAATGACACTAGGAAAGAAGAGAATTTCTTGCATGAGATGGTTCTGATAATTAAAAGATACTTAATTCTATATAATTGCTAGACTCTCGTCAAGTTTTTTCATATCTGTTTCTTGCAAAATAGGATGATTATAATAGGATAAGAATAATATTTTTAGTAATCTATGTAGTTATGCCCTTGCGAATTATCTATCTCGTCGCTTTTTTGGAATGATTTTCTACGTTGGCGGTGGAGATTGTTGCTATGAGAATCGCTATCCCTGTGGTAGGAAGTAGTATCGTTCTTACTTCGGTATTTTTGTGAGTGGTGTTATTGGCTCTGAGTGCTTGATATCGAAGTGGTGGAGTGCTTTCTAGTAAGATGAATACTCACCAAAGAGTAGTGGCATTGGGGTGATCATTGTTGTTTGCTGGAGTGTGGTACTTACTGATTTCTTTTGCGTGGGAGCGTCAGCTGTTGGAGTTTATGATAGAATCGAGCTGATCATATCTTTTGACACTGTTCGTAGTGGCCTGAGCCTTGTTTTTTCTCCCTGTGTTTGTTGCTTCTCATACGATACCCTTATTGACCGATCTTCTAGATGAACCATCAAAAGGAAAAGCTGCAGGAGTGATCTTGTTTGCTAGTACTGTAGGGTCTTTCTTTGGGAGTACCGTAACCAGTATCATCTTGTTTGAAAAGATATGAGTGAGTATGACATGAGTGTTGGTGTGATGTTGACTTATTTTTCTGTCTTCATTTGTCTTGTATAGATCCAAAAAGAAGCTTTCTTTATTGAGCTTCTTGCTATGAGTGTTTTTATCAAGTTGGTATTTACTCAATCAGCAATGAACATCAGTGGTGTATTCTTTTGATAGCGCATACCAGCAAATAGAAGTGTATGATGCAGAAAGTAAAGGAAAATCAATTCGTGTTTTTTCTACAAATGGAGCATATTCATCTGCTATTTATCTTGATGATCAAGAAGATGAATCACCCTTTAAGTATATCAATGAAATACTTCGCATCAGCGATATCGTCAAACCTAAGAAGGTATTGATTATCGGCGCCGCGTGATTTGTTTATCCGCAGTTACTTTCAAGTAGACAATATGTTGAAGACATTGTTGCTGTCGACATAGATCCGTCAGTGAAAAGAATAACGGAAGAGTATTTTTTCAATGAATCACTAGAGAGTAAAATAGAATTTATTCCCCGCTCAGCGAGAGGAGTTATTTATGATTTTGAAAAAGAATGAGAACGTTTTGATCTTATCTTTTTGGATGCTTATAATGATAAGTCTGTGCCAGAAGAGCTTGTTAGTTTGGAGTTTTTTGAAGATGTTAGTGCTTTGTTGACTGAAGGGGGTGTGATTGCGGCGAATATGATCTTAGATCCTTCATTCGAATCAGATTTTTCTCAATCATCATTGAGTACTATGGGTGCATGAATCTGATCCCTTCGATCAAAAAATGTAACGGGTAATCCTTGATCTGTTTTGGATAATGTCATGGTGTTGAATCGCGAATTTACTTGATATACGCCAGTTTCTGTAAGTAAACAGATCTATACAGACGATCGTTCTCGTGCTGGAGTTGATAATGTGAAGATGTTGTATTTGCAGAAGTAGAATTGGTAAAAGCCTATAGACATATATGAATTAGTAATTTTTCGTGTAAATACTTGAAGATCGGCATTACATTGCTATAGGGAAGGGAGTGCTTTTATTTTTCTTATCTTACAAAAAAATATGGATTGGAGTTTTATCTTTATGATTATTTGATTTACTTTGGCGGCGTATTCGGTAATTGCAAATGACAGTATTCAGACATTGGGAACATTTTTAGAATCAAATAAGAAAACTGCTCGACGAAAGCTTGCTACGGCAGCAAGTGTGATAGCGGTGGTGGTTATTGCTTATAGTCGAGTGGTAAATGGTGGAGATATTTCACGAGGGAGATTAGCAACTAAGGGTATCGATTTGCCTGAGGCCTTCACTATTTGGCATGCAATAGCGCCATTGTGATTATTGCTCTTGACCAGATATGGAATTCCTGTGAGTACTTCATTACTTATTTTGAGTGTCTTCGCGACCAGTAGTACGATAACAAAGATGGTGAGTAAGAGTATGCTGTGATATGCGATTGCCTTTCTGGTGGCCTATGTGCTTCGATTTGCTATCGTATGATTGTATGAAAAAATAGTGAAGGAAAAATCTAAATTTGGGTGGTATGATCGAATAAGTGATCATATCAATCGAAGGTATCTTCAGCGATTATCTACATGATATCTCCGATCAGTATGGTTGATGCATGATATGGCGAATATCGCAGTATATCTTCCACGTCAGATGTGAATCGAGTATCTTATTTTCACGCTGGTGATTATCGTAGCATGATTGTTTTATATCTTCTGGAAAAGGGGAGGAAAGATACAAAACATCGTCTCATCTAAATCATGAACAGATTATATAAAAGCAGCGACACTGATCGATTTCATCTACGCGTGCGTTTTGTTGTATTTTAAGGAACTAAATAGTATCCCGATGTCTACTACTTGGGTGTTTGTTTGATTGTTGGCTGGTAGAGAATTGGCTCTCTCTCACTTCAAACTCCATGGTAAAGCAATCAGGACCGTCTTTCCTATGATCCTGAAGGATTTTGCTAAGGTGCTCTTTGGTTTGATTATCTCTGTAGGGTTGGCAATTGGAGTTGGGGCAGTGAGTGGGTGGTAGGAATAAAGTAGAAAGTAAAAAGTAAAAGTTAGCAGAACCTGATGTGTTGAGAAAAGAGACTTACGTCTCTTTTTTCTTTTTGGATTAAATGTTCGGATGATAATTGATTTTTGAGATGGAAGCAATAGTATATTTTATTTTATAGTTATTTGCTCGTCATGTCCAATATTATTACCGTGCAAGAGTATATCGATCAAGTATCTCCAGAAAGAAAAGAAGCAGTGGAGAAACTCAGAAAAGCTATCAATGAGAATATCCCAACTTGATTCCAGGAATGCATAAACTATGGAATGATAGGTCGAGTAGTGCCTCATAGTATCTATCCTGATGGATATCATTGTGACCCATCGCTGCCTTTGCCCTTCATGAATCTTGCAAATCAAAAAAGCTCTATAGCAGTGTATCATATGGGTGTGTATTCTGATCCTAAATTATTGGAGTGGTTCGTAAGGAGTTATAAACAGAATATGTGAAAGAAACCCAATATGGGAAAGAGTTGTATAAGATTTAAAAAAATAGAAGAAATTCCTTATGAGTTGATAGGTGAGTTGGCTTCGAAGATTGCTGTGCAGCAGTGGATCCAGATCTATGAGAACTCAAGAAAAAAATAATAAAAAAAGCAATACTCATCACTGAGTATTGCTGCAAACCGATTATTAGTATAACCGATTAATCACGTCTTCTTCATACAAAAGTAAATAACTTTTGTTACTGTATTTTGATTACTTTCTTGTTGATTTTTTCACCGGTAGTATATGTTATGGTAATAAAATATACTCCAAGTGGATACCTGTAGTCTAGATCAAATTCTGTAGTAGATCTAGGTAGTAAGTCCATGAATTTACCACCTGTAGAATTGATGCTAATGTCTTGTATATATTCTGGATAGGCAGCAGTGATTGTTATGTGTTCAGTGGTTGGATTTGGACTTATGATGATTGAATTTTCTTGGAGTAGATAAGAGCTGCTATTTGGTCCATCTTCTCCATCACAATTTTCATCTATCCCATTGCCGTTAATTTCTTCGGCAGCTGGGTTGATGTCAGGATTGGTGTCATCGCAGTCATTGTTATTATTAGAGATTCCTTCCATGATCAATGAAATTGCACATGTATCAAACGGCAGTGTAGGATTGCCAAATCCATCGTTGTCTGAATCAATGTAGTACGTATAAGTATCGATATTGTCATCCACAATTCCATTACAATCATTATCAAGATTGTCGCAAATCTCTTTATAGTTTAGATTGATGAATTCGTTTCGATCATCACAGTCTGTACTATCTCTCGAGTACCCTGGCATTGGTTCTGCGAAACAAGTTATTAAGACTGAGTCAATATTTCCATCTCCGTCATTATCAAGATCTTGATAATATGTGAAAAGAGTAAGACTATCATCAATCATCCCATCACAGTCGTTGTCGACATTGTCACATACTTCATTGGTGCTTGGGTTAATAAGAAAAGCATTGTCGTTGCAATCTGTTGCATTAGTTACGAATCCATTAGGTGTATTATTTGAGCAACCACTATGGATCTTAGAGGGATCACCAGAGTTGTCTCCGAATCCGTCGCCATCACTATCCTCATATGCAACAATATACGTAATATGCTCTTTCTCATTAATTTGCTTTTGCCCATGAAGTCTGTTTGTTCTTGCAAAATAGCTCGAACTATCTTTTGCGTATTGATTGACCCATTCTGGATGGGAGGGAGCTAGAGGATGCATAAGACTGCAGGAAATAGTATCTCCATTTACAATGACCATATCCGGAAGTCCATCATGCCACGCATATTCGCTTGGTAGCAATCCATCCATTAAGGAATAGCTAGAGCGAGCAATCACGCTAGCAATTCTTTGACACAAGGCTAAGTAATCTTCATCTGATTCAGAATTATCGCTCTTGAAATACCCATAATCGATATAATCTGGATCTACTGCTGCAGATAAAGGAGCAAACACTGAGCCAAAAGTTGTCCAATTACTTTCATTTAGATGTAATAGTACAAACTTGGGTCTAGTTATGCTGGCTTTAGCAATTACTCTGTCATTCAAATAGAATAACCCTGGAAATCCATTAGCATTCATGGCTGATACAAGATTTACTTCATTCCAACTACTTGGAATATCATTAATGTTAATATTGAGTGTGTCTTTTATTTTCATTATTGGAAAACACTCTTCGCACGATTCATTATTTTCCTTGAGTAGCATTGTCATTAATATTTCTCTGACATTACTTTCGATATATGGATATCGATTTTGAGGTATGCTGGCCTGGCTACTTATTTCTGTAAGTAGTATTTCTAGGGTGTCCCTCTGAACTTCTTGTGAGTAAGAAAAGTGATTTCCTAGTATTAGGAAAATCATTAGTAGTAAATTTTTCATATTATGTATTTTAAAGGTGACTGTAAGTTTTATATTTTAAGTATATTTCTTGTGTAGTCAATGGTATATCTCGACCATTTTTATTCTTTCTTGATCATGTCTTCAATTTCGAGTCATGTCTCAGTAGACATTTTTGACAAGAAAAACATTAGCGCTGCTGTTAGTATTAGTGTCGAAGGTAATGCAATCGCAGGAAAACTCAGACCAGTGAGTCTTCATATTTCTTCATTGAATGCTTGAGTTCCAGATGGACTCACGACAATCCAGCTAGCAAGTAAGTAGTTTAGAACTGTAGAGAATGCAAATGACCCTATGATTCGTCGGCTCAGTTTTTTTACTCAATCATGCCGATGGTGCATCTTGTTTTCTAGTTTTGAGAAGATCTTGTCAGTGTCTAGTATTCATAGGAAGAGTTTTTCGATGAGATTATGACCAGTATACATTGATCATAGCAGTACTAATCAGATCGTAGCGGGCACCATGGCTTCTTTGATTGCTATCCATTGTGTAGGAAGTTTGAGTAAACCAATTCATCAGGTCATAAGGACCGAAAACAGTCCAAGTCATGAGATGAAACTTCGTTTTCCTTCTTTCCAAAGTTCCCATATTCAGTATAAAAGAGGAAAGGATAGTGCTACAATGAGTCATCCAGTAGTACCCAATTGCGCTTCACCAGAAAATTTGGTTAACACGATCATAGGAATGAATATGTTGATCAGGATGGAGAGTCGTTGGAGCTGTTGTTTGGACATAAATTAAAGTTGAAAGTTTAAAGTTTAAAATTACCGTCATCCTTCTCTGCGTTCAGGATGACGGGTAATTCTCCTTCTACAATTTCTCTTTTCTTGAGTTTTACTATCATTGAACTTCAGTATACTGTGTATACGAATTTATTTCTAATTTGGGACATGAAAAAGACGTTTACGATATTGGATGGTAGTGGATTTGTGTTTCGTGCGTACTATGGTATGCCTCCACTAGAGGATGAACAAGGTCGCCCGGTGCAAGCGATTTATGGGTTTTTTCGTATGTTATTTACTTTGCTCAAACAAAATCCAGAATATTTTGCGATAGCGCGAGATAGTCCAAAGCAAACCATCAGGAAAGAACAGTTTGCTGAATATAAAGCGAATAGAACGAAGATGCCGGATGAATTTGGGTATCAGATGTGAAGTATCAAACAGTTGGTGAAGGAGTGTGCGATACCGTATTTCGAAGCGCCTGGATATGAAGCTGATGATATTATCGGTACTTTGGTGCAGCCAAATCCACTGATATCAGGTGCTCAGTGAGATCTGGTATATAAGATCGTTTCATCTGATAAAGATCTGAAGCAACTGCTGAGTGATACGGTGGTGGTGTATGATGGGATGAAGGATGAGGAGACGAATGTGGAGAGGTTTATCTTGGAGCATGATTATGAGCCACTTTTGATCGTTGATTTTCTTGCCCTGGTGGGTGATGCTGCAGATAATATAAAGTGAGTCCCATGAATAGGGGCTAAGTGAGCTGCGAAGCTGATAAAAGAATACGGGGGTCTGGATGAGATTTATGCTCACTTGGATGAAATTACTGGAGCAACGTATAAGAAGCTAAAAGAATGAAAAAAGAATGCTTATGACTCTAAACAATTGATTCAGCTGATGGAAGTTCCAGATCTCGTATGATATGACCTGGAACATGCAAATATTTCTCTAGATTTTACCCATGTACACAAGGTGTTGGTCAACGAGTGGAAATTTTCTAGACTCGAAAAATCGATCAAAGAGCTCAAAAATGAAATAAGTGGGGGGAAGCAGTTGGGGTTATTTGGGTAAATATAAATTTATATATGTCAATATATCAATTGAGTCTATAGCTAATTTGTCAAATCTATTGATGTCAGAAGTTCTAGTAATTTTGTTCATGAGAATGTCTTAGTATACTTATGCTAAGGCTTTTTTTATAAAAATAAAAAATAATGTGATTTCCAAAAATTAATTTTCTTAGACCATTATGATGACTTTTCACACGTACTACATTCCTTGTGCTGCTTTTGATGTCAGGATTTCTCTCATTGACAGCTGTTGCTCAATATCAAGAAGCTGCAGAGAATGCATGTCGTGTTTCTGAAAAAATTGATTTTAGTACATGACTAGTGCAAAGATCATGTGATTGATTTGATCAGAAGAAGAATAAAACTCTCAAGAGTTTCTGTGAAACCTCATGAGGGGATGTATGTGTACCATCATGTTTATCTTTGCCTTGATCTAGAACTAAAACTTGTGAATTATTTTGCTGAATTTGTGATGAGTTGAGAATATCGGCTTATCAACAAATTGATCTTTCAAATGAAAATTTTTTAGACTCCAAGAAAATATTGTCAGAAAAAATAATTCCTTTAGCAAACCAATCATCAACAGATCTGTATGTTGAAAATTCTTTAGCTCTGAAAGATTGATCATATGCAATAGAATTTAAGAAAGATACGATAATAAAATCAACTAGGTGAAATGAAAAATTACAAGCTGCAGAGATTGATATTAGGCCAGCAAATTTGTCTGATCAAATTTTTGTTAATTTTGAAGCAAGCAATCCTTGATTTAAAATCAATGCCGCTATTGAATCAAATCTATGAGATTGATTTGATAGTCATGTTTTGATCGATGGCCCACCAGTAAAAATCGAACTGCCTTTTCCTACAACGCAATGAGATCAACAAATTTTGATTGATATTCATGATGGAAGATGATTACAGTTTGCGACCAATCAATATACTAGTAACCCAAATGCTATATGTATAAATTGAGTTCCAGATAGAGATATTGTTACAAATTTTTCACTAGATTCTTCCTGAGGAATTTGAGTAACATATGCATGCCAATTTTCAGTATGAGGATGAGGATCAATTGCATACAATTGTTCTGCACCTAATTATACGAATACCTGCTGAGTGACTCAAGGATGAGATCCAGTATTTAATTGTAATAGCAGTAGAGATCCATGTTCTGTTTGTACTGGATTTGGCCCACCTGTATCATGAGTATGTTCATGAGCATGACCAACAGCATTATGTTGTGTTCCCACTTGAAGTCCGTGATGATCAAGTTGTCCGCCATGTTTTGCACCATGATGAGATGTGTGATGTACATATATTGGTCCTGATTGATCCAGATGTGGAGATAATACTGAAGAAACAACAGAATGTATCCCAAATCCAGGATGAGATGCATGTGATCTGCTATGAACTCAAGAGGTGACATTTACAACATTTATCTGTGATGATAGATCGGAATCATGCGTAGAAACTGTTTCAGTATATGATCAAGAATGTGAGTTGCCTGATCCACAAGGTGACCCATGTGTTGAGGATGAATATGTATGTACTACTGGTGTATGTGACAGATGAGAATGTAATGAGGTGCCGGATGATGCTTTGTGTGCAGATAATACATGTTCAGAAAGTATTAATGACACATGTAACGCGAATAATCAATTAGTAGATTATAATTGAGATTGAATAGAAAATAGTGTAACGGTAACTAATAGTTGTGTAAATACATGTGATTTGTCTAATCTTCCATCTTGATGTTCAGATTGTACTCCTATATGTACGCTGCCTACACCAGTTATTCAATGTGTAGCAAATGTATGTGGAGCGGAGGATCCAAATATTCCTCCGACAATAGAATGTTACGAAACAGCAACGTTTAACGAAACAACATGTGTCTGGGATGTGACGTGAACACAACCATGCGCAGGTTCCCCTCGTTTCCTTCAACTGGCAAAGAAGACCAACGAGCGCTTCCAGATGGGCGAGGACGAGCACATACCTTGCACCTTTTCTGGTTTCTCGCTTGCACGCGGCAAGGATGGAAGTCTGGAACAGAACCAGCACTTCTATCTGCAGAAGCTGGAGCGTCTCCATCTCGACGCGTCCTTCTCAGAGTTTCGGTCAATGCGCATGAGACTTGCATGGCTCGTAAATACTCGCCCGGACTGCCAGTTTGAAATATCTCAACCTGCACAGGTCAACGAGGACCGCTATCTTCCGGAGCAGCCTGAAATTGTCCGCCGTCTCAACAGAGCGACGCGATACGCCGCAGAACACCGTGTCTCCCTCAAGATCGCCGCCGTTGATCAAGAATCTCTTGGCGTCGTAGGCTTTGCCGACGCCTCGTTTGCCAACAACCACGACCTGTCGACCCAGCTGGGCCATATTTGCTTCCTTACTGATGGCCATAGTCGCTCCGTGCCGATCAGCTTCAAGTCCTACATGTCTAAACGGGTTGTCCGCTCCGCCATGGCTGGGGAGGTCATCGCTTTCAGTGATCTGTTCGACATCGCCGCCACCCTCGCCTCTGAACTCGGCGATATCTACGGCCGTCGCATCCCTGTCCAGCTGCTCGCCGGTTCTAAGTCACTCTTTGATGTAATTTCGAAGGGGTCAAGGACGTCAGAGAAGCGCACTATGTTGGATATTGGAGCTGCCCGGGAAGGTTTTGGCGACAAGGTTATTTCAGACATTGGATTTATTCGCAGCTCGAATAACATAGCCGACGGCCTGACCAAGTCTATGTCACAAGCTGCACTACAAGCTGCTGTATCTACGGGAATGCTCGCGATTCACCCTGAGCAGTGGATCATTCGCAACTAATCCAAGCTCCCTTTCTTCTCCCACCCAGCAGCTACCTTTACTCCCCTTATCTACCCCTTACCTCTCGCACTTCTATCACTCGAAGCTTCAACGCACTGTCCCCTCCGCACCTACCAAGGTTTTCAACCGAAAGCGCAAGCGCCGTTGGCTCCTCTGAATCGATGATGACCCCATTCCGAGCATCCACCACGACAGCGTGATCCACGCGCTTTTCTTCTTGGATCCGCACAATGAAGACTCCAGTTCTCCTGCCTGCAAGTACGCGAAAGGGTGCTGCCCTATCACCGCACTGGATGGCCCTCTGAATCTCCTCGTCACGACCCACGCGACAGACCGTCACCGATTCATGCGCCCTGCAGAACATATCCGCGAGTGGCCTGAAGTTGTGGACTACCCGCGACTCCCTGGCTACCTCCCTCTCCAACGCTTCTGCTGCCACAAGTTCACCGAAGGCAAACGCGGCGTTGATGACGGCCGCCTTCACGCAGTCGTGCGTTTTTGCAGTGCATCTTGGCTGCCCCGGGAGGTGTCGCCGGGTCGACGCACGCCACGCCACCGCCTCCCGTGAGCCAATACCGGACACTCGGACCACTACCCGTCCATGCTGCCGCATGAAGGCCATGACTTGCCTGGACACGTCCTCCTCTCGGGGCTGCCTGGACACAGCCCTAAGTCAGGCTGGAACAATGCACGGCGGCCATGGTCGGATGCGCTCTGCAGCCTGCGAGCCGGGCAACGGGTACGTCTGCAAGGTGATCTCCCCCTCACTGACACCCGCGAAGATGCTGGCCTCCCACTCCACAGCGTGGAACGCCTCCCTCGGGGCACTGCCCTGCGCGCTCGCATGCGGCACGCCCGGCATCCCCCTGGCCCCACCAGCCACGGCTTCCCCTTCCCCAACAACCATGACCTCTACCACCCACCTCCCTGCGGCCTCGTACACAACAGTTGGTTTTGCAACCGCGGACGGGGCACTCAATTACCCAGGAAAACTGGCCAACAGCGCAATCCTGGACAGAGGTTCCTCCGTCCTGGCTGCCGTGGACGCATCGACCGTAGCGCGCCTTGCGGAACCAGTCCCTGGCGCGCTTGGCGGCGTCTGAGGCCGGTCACCGTGAAGTGATGGGGCACGGGACGACGTGGCGTAGGATGATGCACTGTGGGACGACGGGGCCCGCGAAGATGGAGCACGAGACGACGTGGCAGAGGATGACACACTGTGGGACGACGGGGCGGGCGGAGACGAGGCACGGGAGGACGAAACGAGAGACGGTGTCGACCGCAGCCAAGAATAGGTCTCCAACAGCGTCGGAGACGGAAGGCAAGGCGGGGAAACGAGGGGCGAAGGGACGCAGGGATTAGAAACGCGAGTGGATTGGGCGCGGGGAACTTGAACACGGGGTGCTCGCTTACGAGGCGACGGCGACTGCGCGTTTCCTTGGCTGGCTCCCTCCTGCTGGCGCTGCTGAGGCTTGTGGCGCTGACCACCTCTGCGTTTCCGTTTCCTCTGTGGCGCCATTACGCTGTGATCTCCCGACGGTCCGACGCCCATAGGAGGGAGTGTCGCGCACGCGCTCCTATACACTACTGTACTGCGTAAGTGCTAGCTAGGTCTACGAGCGCGTGTGCTGTTCACGCGCACATAGACTACTGCACTGTACGGCGTAGTTGCGATCTAGGTCTACGAGCGCGCGCTTACGGAACATGGCTGTAAGCTTACCGTCCCCACAGACAGCAAGCTTACCCGGACCTATATGTACTACACGCACGACCGCGTTCCCTACGCGCGAGGTAGAACAATAAAGCAAACGTGCACGCTACGACGCAACTCTTTCCGCAAAGGCAATCAGCCGGAGCCCGTTCTCACGAGAAGGCACGACACCGGATCACCCCCCCTCTCGTCTCCACCACTCACTCCCCCTTCTCTAATTCCTTCCTCATCACATCCACTCCCTTTTCCCCGCGCGCCAATCCCGCTCTCCGATCGTACAGAGAGCAGCGCGCGCGAAGCACAAGACCCCTTTCGACGACAGAACCAGGTGGGAGACAAAATGATGTTCCTTTGGTCGAAATACACAGTAGACCCTTTACGGAAATAAGGGGGGACATGTAAGAGACTCAATCATGCGATAAAAAGGCAGTCCTAAACTCGTTATGATCAAATGAAGTTTCATACACCCTGTAGATCGAGAAAAGAAATTAATTACTGCATACAAAGCACGCATGCACAAATACGTGTTAAATTCCTGCGCACAACAGTAGTGCGAGGACGCGGGAGAAAAAATACCGAAATAGCCGGGTCATTGCGCGAATGACCTGGACATTTCGTATAAACGTCAGTCTGCAACCACCAAAGCGAGCCCGGCCACCATCACCCACCAGCGTAGCAGGACACTCGGCACTCCCTGATGGCCACCTTCTCCGCACAAGAGGCAGCCAAAACTCTCCAACTGCTATCCACCGCCGCAATTGAGCGAAGGAACGAGCTCGAGCTCTACGAAGCAGAGCGCCCCGATGACAGCGACGAGGACAACGGCTCCGACTCGCCCATTTTCGACCAATTTTACGACCAGGGCGGGGCTTGCGCAATCATAGAAGTGATCAACGTAACCCAGCCCAATTTATCGGCATTGGGACTGGGTTTGAGAACCTTATTTCGGAGAATTACAATGTGGGAAGGGGGCGTAAAAGCATACAAAGCCCAAAAGATGTGCTGTTCATGACCCTTTCGGTTCTTAAACATGGTGGAACCTGGGATTTTTTGGCCAAAATGTTTGGCCAAAAGACACCCGCCTTTGAGCGATTGATTGTTCGCTTCGTTCGAATCCTCTCTGAACATTTGTATGGACAGTACGTGACTTACCGCCACACACGTTGGTCCATGAAAGCCCTTTCCGAAAACAACAAGCTCTTCAAAGAATACCCCATGGCGCGGTATGCCACTGATGTCACCTTCCAACCCTGTTTTCGCCCGTCTGGAAGCCTCGAGGAGGGAAAAAATATTCTAGTGGCAAACATAAACTCTATGGCTACAAAGTCGAAGTGAGTGTCACGCTGAACGGGTTTGCGATTTGTTCAAGTTTGCATGAGCCTGGTTCGGTCTCTGATTTGGTCCTTTTCAGGGACATTCAGTGGTTTCACGGACGCGCGCTGCGCAAAAAGGAGAATGAGGCTACAATTGAAGACTCTGGGCCCCTCGAAGAGGAATATCCGGGGCAGTGGGCGATTTTGGCAGACAAGGGCTAGCAAGGAGCCGCCGAAAATGTTGCAGGGTCTTACACCAGAAACGAAATCGCCCTGGCGCGTTCCTGTCTTCTGGAGAGGTTTCTGAGAACAAAGCTATTTCCAGCGATCGCATTCTTGTCGAAAATGTTTTTGGTCGCATGTGTGGACTGTGGTCGGTGGTAGGTACAAAATGGAAGTGGTCGGAAAACAACTATGATCCAGTGTTCAGGCTGTGTCTCGGTCTGACCCATTTTCACATTCGTTGGAGGCCACTGCGGGCACAGGACATGACTTTGTACCAGCAGCTGACGAACCGCTGGTGCCAAATTGAGAATAGCCAGTTAGAGCGAAGACTCCGCATTCAAAAGCGGTACCGAGAGAAAAGAGCCGATCTCATGCAGCGTCAGTTCCGCGCAAGTTGTGCCCTGGATTTACTCGGCCGAGACCCGAGTCAAGAGATCTGGTCTCTCCCTAGTTGCTGGTGTATTGAGCGAATGCAAGTCTTTATCACTAAGCGGTAGTGAATTACAACGACTGTAATTGAATTTGCAATAAATGTACTGTCTTTGAATGACCTTGTCATTTCGTAAGAGACCGAGTCGCTGAGTATGCGAATACAGTTTGGCCGAAAGCTGGATATTTGCATCAGAGACCTAGTGTCCGATTTGTAAAATTAAAATCTTTGCCGTACTGTTGTGACCACTCCTTGTCGCACTGAGAGCTAGGTTCTTTACTCGGTTCGAAATTCAACTTCGGGCGACGCTGCTCGAGAGTCCACCCGAGCACTCCAGGAATCCACCCGTCGTCCCCCTCCGTCCCCTACGGCATGACGTGCTCCTGGTGGTCTCAATGGGCTGGAAACGAAAGGATCGTGACGAGTGATTTGCAAGCCCTATTCGCGCACAGTGTAACTGGTCGTGTTTCTACACGCGAGTCACATCCGCTAGGGGAGCGACGCCTCTAGAGACGGAGATCTCCAGCTGATTGACGAGGGAAGGAAGGTGAAAACAGTAGATCCCTCGCAAAAAATGAGGAAAATAGTTGTACGTTTCCGGTGACAAGATTGTCACCCTAGTTAGGTTCACCGAATAGAGAAGGAAAGGCTGAACAAGGGGGGACCGCTGGGAAATGTCATGGATGGAGGGGGAATTGTCAAGGATTCGGATGAGAAGAACGGCCAGGAGGAAAGAAGGCCCCCCACGACCCGGAGAAAACTTCGCATCAGGTTTTGACGTCGAGGGACGTACAGTGCCATCGTCCAGGCAAGAGGGAATTGTCAGGAAAGTTAAAGGAAGAGGGATACGAGTTGAGGTCGTGCTAGAGTTGGGGACCGCATACATCGGGGGGGTCGAGGAAGTCGAAGGGCAGAAAACATCGTGTTTGAAAGCAGAAACCTCATTTTTAATTCTAGCTGTGACGAAGGCCGCGGTCCCGAGATTAGGGGTGCTGGGGATTCTCACGGAAGTGCTCGTATGCAGCAGGCTTGGTAAATTCGGGATGGAGATGCCGGAGGGAGAAACCAAAGGGGAAGCTCGTTGGAAACGTTCGCCGTCGAGCTGGAGATCGGGGGTACTGTCCTCGTCAGGAGCCTGGTTGGGATATTGGGGTCGCGTCGCGAAAGACGGAGGATGGATAACCAGAATGTCTCACTATTCGCAGACTTGGGGACGGTTGCGAGTGTCGACTGCATGAACCGAGGAGGTACCTGAGATTTACGGCCTAGGCGAATGAGTGAGGAGCGGAAAGCCTCATTGACTTTGCAGTGGAATACTGCTGCCGACACGCGCGATCGGATGATGGATTTTGTTGCGATGACGTACGATGACACGTGACAACGTGTGTATACGTGTTCTTAGTTCCGAGGGACGACGGTGCTGTGAGTGGAAATGCTGGTTGCGATGCGGCGCGGTTGTTCCTCAACATGACACTGGGCTCACCACTACCGAGCCCACCCCCGTCCTCGACAAAGCCAAGGAGTCCTCGACGACGCAACTACCCACAAGAATA
>CALGNI010000003.1 GCA_937958645.1 Candidatus Absconditabacterales bacterium | reverse complement strand
GCATAACTTTCAAAAGATCATTGGATATAGAGCTAAACAGGTAGCATAAGAGGAAGATTTTAGATTAGTTCGAAGAAAATAAAAACCAAGCGTGATTGCTTGGTTTTTGTATTGCTTGAAAACTAATTTTGAGACAGCCTCATAGGCTTCTTTTTTTATTTATTAAATTATCAATTATCTAGTTCTTCAACTCCAGCCAAGATATCTTCTAGTGAATGTTCTTTGTTCGTGTTTTTTGTAGCTACCGTTCCATCTGGTGAGATGTATACAGTGGTATGTTTTTTTGTTACTCCATATAGTTCTTTTAGGGCAGTTGCAGTATCAAAGTCAGCTGCCATGATCGTAATTCCGTCTGGGATTGTATCGCTTTTTGCAATGATGTCTTTTTTCAAAGCCATACATCCTGGACATCGACTAGCTCAGAAATACAACACTACCGTGTCTTCTCCAGCCAAAGCAGTTTCCAATCCAGTATCTGAATATTCTTGGAAATTGTCTGTTGGGTTTTCTATGATATAAGGTTCTGAAGGTCATCTATTGCATCCTGTAAGAGCTAGAAATCCGAAACTTAGTCATAAAATTAGTGCGAGTTTTTTCATGTATTTAAATAAGTAATAAAAAGTAGAAGTACTATAGCAAAGCGATTGTTTGATACAAGTGTTTTATTAATTTCGAGAGCATGGATTCTGATATGCATCAGAACGACGTAATGACTGCATACTACTTACTCCTAGATCTGATAAAACTTCTCAATTTGACTAGTTCTGGATAGTCATAGAAATAGAGCATCTTTTGATCGGCTTCAGTTGTTCATGTTGATTTTGCTTTCAGGACGAAGTTGGTAAATGATTCTGCGATATCTTCTCATGGGTTAGTAGCTGCGTAGTCACTTACATATTCACCTGGTGTATACATATCAGTTTCACCTTTTACTCGAGCCATGTTGAGTTCATCTTTATCCCAAAATGCATCAATAAATCCTTTGAAATATGACTTTCTCAGTAAACATCCTTCAGGTAAGAAGTAGGTCTGACACTCTTGCTCATATCTTCCATAAGCTACGTCATCTAGATTTGGATCTAGTAACTGTGCTTGTGATTTTCCCAGAGTCAGGATATGTGCATATTCATGAATATTTGTGTGGATGCTTTCGCTTTTATCTAGTTTCCCATCTACATAATACCCATCTAGATTAAACACAATTTTCCATTTTTCATGATGTTCGTTAGTTTGTTCTACAAATGCAGCTGTATCACTGGCAGAATTATCAGCGAAGTTGATGCTTGTAAGATCTGCTCTGGCTGCTGCTGGTATCATGCTTGCAAATAAATTCCGCACCTCTTGATGTCTAGGATCAGTGTCCCCATCGACCTGATTTAGCGCATCGTCGTCTCACAATATGTAAGATCCGAGTATGGGAAGATCTTCATCAGATTCAGAACCAAAAGAATCTGTATCGAAGTCTATGTCAGTGTCTTCCTTTGCATAACACCATTCATCGTCAGCATCAAAATACTCATCTTCATAACAGTCTTCAGTAGTCATGTATCGTTCTATCTCTCCTTCATCAGCATCAACTCGATAATAATCAATGTCATCGATGAGTTGTACTAATAGGGTATTGGTCTTTTCGGTGAGTCTCTTATTGCTGATAAATAATTGTACAGCTGAAATCACATAGTCAGCGTCCCATCACTTATCCTCCATCAGATCAAATAAGCGATCTTCTACTGCATCCAGTGCAGCATAGTCGTTATCTGTAAGGGTGTATGAGAAGCTTACTGAACTAGAGAAGAAGATAATCAGGAGAGTGGTGAGGAGTTTTTTCATGAGAAACTTAATGAAGCTAAAAATTGCATTATAGTACGTTAGAATATATACTTTAGTATGGAGAATAAAAGTACATTAGTTGAATCAATTTCATCTAATGATGACAACAACAGTGTCGTCTGTGAAATTTTTGCATTATTAGAAAAATTTAATTTTTTGGAAATTCAAGAATGAGATAATGAGGATATTGTATCAATAAAAAAAGAGATGTATTCTCTATTAAATAATGAAATAAAATCGGGAAGAATCGTCTTTGATGCTAATTGAAATGTAGAGAAGATTCTAGCTCCAAATAATCAAGAGAGTATTCTCTATGCTTCACTAATAGAAGCTTGAACTGATTCAATGATTGCATTGAGGTCACGATTGATTTCTAAAACAAGTAGATTCATTGCCTGGTTTCGTCAATCGAAAATAAAAGACAAAAATTGAGAGCCAAAAATTGTTCGACATAAGGGAAATAAATGAATTCAAGAATTTGAATATTGAAGGAGAAGAGATTGATCTCCAAGAGCAGCATATTCTGAACTAGGTTGGTACGTTTATGATAGTCATGATGCAGCACTTACTCATGGTTGAGGTATTATATATCCACTTTTCCTACATATGACTAAATGTAAGGTTATTGATTTAGATTGAACGATTGATAAATACCGTGTTATTGCTAGTCCGTCAGTTACAGATGTTGATGATTTAAGAGTTCAGTGATTTGACTGAATGGTTAGTAATGATTTAACTGAGATTAAAGCTTATGAAATCGAATATTTCTTTTTTTCTTCAAATCAGGTTAAATCTGCTACTTCAAATAGTGGTATTTATAGCGATTCTTGAATAATATATGAATAACTTTCTCTCGAAGTCAGTTCTATTTTCCCTACAAACAACTAATGCAACAATACATGGCCCAACACGGTACCAGCTACTATGTAGCAAATCGATTTTTCCCTGAACAAGTAAAGCAGGATGTTTTCACGTTGTATGCTTTCGTGAGAATTCCTGATGATATCGTGGATGAGCCAGGTGTGGATCCTGTGAAGGCAAGGAAAGAACTTGATAGATTGCGAGATTATTTTCAAGACTGTTTCGATGGAAAGTCACCCGTACCCAGTGATGACCTAGAACGAAATCAAGTGGCGAGTGAGGCGGCCAAACTTTTTCATACCTATCAGATTCCCTTGGATCGAGTAAGAGATTTTTTTGCTGCGATGTATGCTGATCTGGAGAAGAAAGTATACTATACCTATGAAGAACTGCAAAAATATATGTATGGGTCCGCAGAAGTAGTGGGTTTGATGATGTGTAAGATCATAGGCTATGATGAAGCACAAGAAGCTGAAGTATTTAGGACAGCAAAATTATTGGGAGAAGCGATGCAATATACTAATTTTTTGAGAGATATACAAGAAGATGCGATTGATTTTGATCGCATGTATATCCCTGAAGATCGTTTGCAAAAGCATCATCTAAACCATGTGTTATTGAGTCAGTATGTAGCTAAAAAACCAGTAGATGATACTCGAGAAAAGTTTATGAGTCAGCAGGTGCTGTTTTGTAAAGAACTGTATCGTGAAGCTAATGAATGAATCGCGTTATTGGATCCTCGCGGAACAAAAGCGGTGAGAGTAGCATCACGAATGTATGAATCCATCCTTGATAAGATCATAAGAAATGAATATGATGTATTTAGTATGAGCGCAAGAACGACAAAGCGAGAAAAAATAAGAACTTTACTTGTTAAAACTCTGAGATATGCACGTTGAGAAATTGCTTAGAATTTCTAGACCAAGATTTTGGATTTATCTGTTTGGTCCTTTTTTGATTGGATGGATAGCAGGGCTTGATACACTTTTTGCTTGAGATCTTTTCTTAGGTTTGAGTCAGTATAAAGATTTTCTTCTGTTAGCATTGTTGATTATTGCTGCTGATTATTTCCTTTTCTCTGCAAATCTCTTTGTGTATGGAATCAATGATCTATCAGATGACGATACCGATTGTTTCAATGATAAAAAATGAACTTATGAACATTCATTAGCTTTCGAAGAAAGGACTTGATTGGCTCGCAATATCATTGCTTTCGCAGGAGCAGAAGGAATGTTGTTGATGGTCTTGTTGGTACGAACACAAAAAAACATCTTTGAGCATGAGCAACGATGGCGATGAATTGTTGCCTTACTCTTATTTTGGATTACCTCGTATTTTTATAGTTCAGTACCGATTCGTGCAAAGTCTAAACCATTTTTGGACGGTATTTTTAATGTTTTATATATTGTTCCTTCTCTTGTATGACGAATTGTTTCAGGTCATAGTATAGACGGGTTTTCATGGATTGGCTTTGGAGCTTGATGGCTTTGGGCTATGGCAATGCATGCGTATTCTGCTATCCCAGATATAGAACCAGATGCCAAAGCGTGAATCACCACCACAGCGGTATTTCTAGGGAAAGAAAAAACCTTACTGTATTGTTGAGTCTTGCGAGCAGCAGCAGCATTTTTGTGATTTACAGTATTTGGACTTCCTATTCTGATGATGTGAGCGGTGTACTTGATAGTGATTGCTTTGAGTTTTACTCAAGACATCATGAAACTCTATAAACGATTCCCTTGGATCAATGCAGGGTTGGGGTTTGTTTTGTTTTGGTTGATTGTGTTGTAGGAGGAGATTGATGATGAGAGGGAGATGCTCGTCAGGTAGAGGCTTGCTAGGGACACACTTCCGTGGGTCCTTACGGGGTAAGGCTAGGTTTGATAACGAGGGTGTAGATGCTCGTCAGGTAGAGGCTTGCTAGGGACACACTTCCGTGGGTCCTTACGGGGTAAGGCTAGGTTTGATGATGAGAGGGAGGCTGTGAGTCGAGTTGAGTCTTGCTAGGGACACACTGCCGTGAGTCCTTACGGAGTGGGTGAGAGTGCTTTTATCTTGTAGTTGTCGCATGACGAGAGTGAAAATTTTGGATCGTAAGTCTCCAAGGTTACAAGGCTATGATTATTCTCAAGCCTGATGATATTTCGTTTCTTTCAATACGAAAGACCGTATTGAATCGTTGAGTACGATTAGTCCTTCGACTATCGTTGGGACTCATGGCAATGTGTCCCTTAAGTTAACTGAAATCTGAATAGTCTGTCATAACGAAATTACTTTAACCTGATCGTTAAGAAAAGATGTAGTAGATGAGTTCGTAGTAATGCCAAACCACGTACATATGATCCTCATATTTACTGAAAAAAAAGAAAAGCAAACGGTAGGTTCAGTTGTTCGTAATATAAAAGCTCGCGTAAAGAAATATGCGAATCAGCATGATATACCATTTGCTCGGCAAGGCAACTTTCATGATCATATTATCCGTGATGAGAAAGAATTAGACCGTATTCGTGAATATATAAGGAATAATCCTCTTAAGCGGCTGCAGGATATAGAACTCTAACGTATTTTTAGTTGATTATTTTGTACGCAGTATTACATATCTAAAAATTGATTTGATATAATTACAAAAAAACATAAAAATAATTGATTCATAATTATTCATAAACAAAAAGATATCCAATGAGTAAAATTACGCAGGCTGAGATTGATGCCATGACTCCAGAAGTATTTAAAGTCTACTTAGAATCAGTAGAAACTAATGTAGATGTAAATCCAGACTTTGAAAATCCTTATCCAGAAGATTATGATAATCTCCTTGCTGGAAAGGTGGAATTATTCTCATCTAAGAATTTCAAAAAAGCTTCTGCATGGTTGAAAAAAATATTGTAAGTGTAAGTAATTTATTATTACTAATTAGTACCCTTGAGAATTTGCTCAGGGGTATTATTAATTTTAGAGAATGAAAAATACTCCTACATCACCATCCCCACCAAAAACAACCCCCAAAAATACCTCAACATACACCATCATCCCATGATAAATGCTGGCATCAAGAATTATTGAAAGATTGAAAGTTTTTAGAAAGATTGAAAGTTTTTAGAAAGATTGAAAGTTTTTAGAAAGATTGAAAGATTGAAAGATTGAAAGTTTGACGAATCAAGACTTTTTGGGTGCATAAGCCAATTCGGTTCATCGTCATCCGATTTCATACGTGAGAACTGATGCTTCCTTAGATTCTGCTCTACCTTCTTGATCAAATTACATAAACTGACTTTCTCATATCACCT
>CALGNI010000002.1 GCA_937958645.1 Candidatus Absconditabacterales bacterium | reverse complement strand
ATTTTCACGCTATCTTCCAAAAGCAGCAAATATTTGAAAAATAGAGTCTGGCTTATTTAAGCTTCCTCGAGGAACCGTGAAAAATGAAATAATCGAAAATAATAAAAATTCTTTTCAATTCTTTAGTTTTTCAGAGGTTCCTTAAATGTAGTGATATATTTCGAAGAAAGATTAGTAAGAGGCTTTCTTCGACGGTAATCATTTAAGTTTCTTTCCTATAGTTCAGATATAAAAAAACCTTAGTAGCTGATGCTACTAAGATTGAATCGTAAAATCGGTATTATTCTGTCTATACAGAATTAGCAGTTAGAGCATAAGTACTCAATCCTATACAGATAAAGAATGCGATTACTAAAAACGTGTCTGAATCGATAAAATTATCGATTTTTCTAAGTACTGTGTCCATAATTTTGTTTTTTTAATGCTAATTTAGCTTAAATATTATCTACTTTAATTCAATATGATAGTATGTGCTTTGATTAAATTGATTCTAGTGAATTATGAGAGACTATATGACTTTTCTTCCTCATAGTACAGTTCAATTGCCTCATGAATATTACTTATCAGTTCATCAAAAGTCTCTCATTCACTTGAAAGAGATAAGTTTGCAATATGAGCTGAATATCAGTGATCTTCTTTAGTGATTTCTATCTTCATCATAATCAAAGTATTCATTATTACCATATGTGTCGTATTCGTGAAAATGTTTTTTTTCAGTGATTGTGTTATAATACTCATTTGGATCTATAGGATCTAGGGTAGTTGTATTTGTACTTATCTTTTTTCAAATTTTGTATTCTTTACGATCTTCTTCTTTGTTCTCGTTTGTGTCTAGATCTTTATCTGATTCATCGGTGTGGTAATTGCTTTTTTGTGGTTTTTCGTCTTTCAAAAGATTTTCCAGAGTTTCGTCTATGATCGGAATCAATTTGAAATCTTCAGACCTTTTCTGTTCTCTTAGGTGATCTACGTCATCTTCGGATAGATCCTGAGGAAGGATAAAGGGTTTGATTGGTCATTTTCTAGACATGATAATCGATTAAGAATAAATATTCATATTATAAGTATTTAATTGATTATTGTCAATTTTGCTCTAAAACTTGTAACTAGAGATTGGATATTTCTAAAATTACAAAAAAATGCCCCTTAAAATAAGGAGGCATTTTCAATTTCAGACGTATTCATCTTTTGTTAGCTGTGCTTTATTTGTTTCAAGATATGTTTTGAATACCTCCCAACTCTTTTTAGAGAATGATGCATTTTGAAATATGCGGTATTCGCTCATATACTGAAGACCTTCTAGTGTAGGTAATTCGTGATCAAATTTTAGAGAGGTTGAGACTCTTTTGATTCTATTCCTATCAGAACGATGTAGCCTGTTTTTATTCATAGGATGAAGATCTATCTTTTTTCTTAGAAAAGCAAGAGCAGCCCTGGATTGTTTCTTTTCTAGGACGGGATTTTCTGCTTTGAATTGTACAGAGTAATTTTTGCTAAGAATGTTGATGATTTTATCATATCCAATTTTTTTCTTCCAGATTTCCATAAATTCTGATTCTTTCAGTCTGCCTAGATCACAAATTTCTAAAATACTTATCTCCTTGAGTTCTTTAGTTATCCGTCTAGTGAAGTGGGGAATATCGATCAGAGCGATATTGTTTCTTATGAGATCTAATCTCTCATAAGAGTTCCTAAAAACCCAATAATTGAATGCAACATCAGTTAGTGATTCTGCTTTCTCCATGATTTCTTGAATCTGAGTTCTTTGGTATGAGATTCCTTGAATCACTACAGTCTTATTATTACTTCCATTACAATGCTTGTTTAGAAACTGGAGGAAAGCAGTTCTGCTATTATTATGCGCTTGCTTACGTTTATCAATCATGATGCTCTTGATTTGTGGAGTGATGAGTTAATTTTACTCCATGACGCAGAAGGTATTGAAGTAAGATTTTTTCTGTGTTTCTGGCAGGATAATCGAATTCATATTCTAGAAATAGATTCTCAAGACAATATCTCGGGTCGTTTTTTTCTAAGCTAAAGAGTTGTTTAAGATTTTCGCAGCTAATTTTTTTCTTAGTTTTTCTCTTTATCTCTTCTTTGCAAAAAAGAAAAAATGCTTTAAGTCCTTCTGGACAGTCAAGTTTACTCCACGGGGTTGTTAACAATAGATGAATAGATGATTCCTGGTCTTGGTTGAGACATATTGCTTCTTTCTTAAGAGGAATCTGATATGCGCTCATAAAAGCCATAATTTCATCTCTGACTACTGATGCCGCATTACTTAGCGCTACCGACCCCAGTGATTGTAAAGAATTCACTTTATAAAAACTTATGCTCTCAAAGTATTGCTGAGTCTGCTCTGAAAATTCATAGATGAGATCGATATTTGTATTAAATAACGATGACTTTTGTAGTGCAGTGTGCACGGAATTATCTCCCGATAGGGCATCAAGTATGCTTGCTTTATTGTTTTGAAATGTATCGCTATTCATCTCGAGGATGTGAGTAGAGATTCTCATAAGTGATCTATGGCGTATTCGCAAATCTTGTATCACCTTCAAGATTTGTTCATCGGTATCTTTGCTTAAAGCGTCTATTGATACCTGAATCTTCTGCATTTGATTTTTTATCATAGCAGAAAATCCTTCTTGTTCTTTGTAATCTATAAGTGTACTTCGCATGGTTTTTTTATTTTAATGAGTTTGCTAATGCGTAGAAGATAAAGATTTTTAGGTAGATGTCAATCCTACGTATCGTAACTGCTCACAAGGATATAATACTAATTACTATAGAGTATATATGTATAGCTTCGATACGTTAACATTGCTAATCAGCATAACTATGCTCCCTTCTTCATTTTTGGCATAGGCCCAAAAACGAAGCAAAAAACCCCTAGTCGGTCCGCGTCCCGCTCGGCGTCCGACAACCCTTCGTGGATGTTACGTGTGGTAGCGGAACGCAACGGAAGCATGTTTCGATACTTGTGAGCAGTTACTATGTATCAATAAAGTAAAAAACCTTAGTACAGAACTACCAAGGTTTTTTTAGTTAAGATAATACCTCACGTGGATTCATTGCCATGAATCCTTACAGGTTTTGTTATTAATGTAATCATCAGCCACAATTATTTCATCACCTTATCGATCAATCCATACTTAACTGCTTCTTCAGGATTCATGAAGTTATCTCTTTCAACATCTGTTTCGATGGTTTTGAGTTTTTGCCCGGTATGGTGAGCCATGAGTTTGTTGAGTCTGTCTCTCATTCACAAGATGCGTTCTGCATGAATAGCAATATCTGACGCTTGTCCTTCAGTTCACCCAAGAGGTTGATGAATCATGATCTCAGCATTTGGTAATGCGTATCTCTTTCCTTTGGCTCCTGCGGTGAGTAGCATTGCTCCCATACTAGCGGCCATTCCGATGCATACCGTCACTACATCACACTTTACGTGCTGCATAGTGTCATAAATTGCCATCCCTGCAGTTACACTTCCACCAGGGGAGTTGATATACATGATGATGTCTTTTTCTGGATCTTGTTTTTCTAGAAATAAGATTTGCGCAACGATGAGGTTTGATGTTTCTTGCGTCACACCAGCACCAAAGAAGATGATTCTGTCCTCAAGAAGTCTTGAGAAAATATCGTACGCTCTTTCTCCATTTTTAGTTTTTTCTATTACTGTTGGTATAATCATTGCTGTAGGGTCTATCATGAGCTATAAATAAGATGAATAAATGTTCTTGAACTTTGTCACAATTCGAATACTAATAGGTATTACAAATACAACTAAAGAAAAGCTAATCATGTGTATCACTATACTACAGATGGAGATAAAATAAATCGAATATTGCACTATAAATTGATCTTACTTCTTTACATTTTTCTTTGCTCATATGAATAGCTTATCAAATTTTGGAAAATGAGGTATCATTTGATTGTGTCTGCTGCTTTGCATCAGCAGTAGTTTCGCACAGCTTGTATATAATTCTGAGACTTGAACCTATACGAACAATGGGGAAGTGATAGAACAAGATGATATTTGGATACCGGTAGAGGATGAGGTTGTCGCTGTTGAGGTTGACGACACCACAGGCACTTCTGATACGAGTAGTGCTTCTGGAAATGACTTAGTAATTACTGCACAAGGTGAGGTTGAATGGATTCCTGTTGATGAAGATGAAGCGATTGAGGAGGAAGAAGTTATATCAGAAGAAGGAACTTCTGAAGAAGTTTGAGTTGAAGAAGATCAAATGGAAGAAACAGTTTTTGTGCCAATAGAAGATGTTGAAATCATCGCATTTGATGAAAATGAACCAATTATAACTGTTGCAGAACAAACAAGTACGTTGGTTGCTGATGTTGCAGTAGATGACTTGGAAGGGATGTTGAGTGAGGCTATTGCTGTGTTATGAGAATACCTTGATCAAAATGCTTCTTGACTAGCTTCGGTGTACAACGATAATATCTCAGCTAGATATGGATCTTCTTTCTCTGATATTCTTTCATGTATAGGAGATGATAATGCAATTGCTCAGATTCAAAATGAAATTCAAAATATTGTTACCACACTAGATACCAGAATCAAATCTGATTCAACTTCCATCTTTTCTCAGATTGCTACCTTAAAGTATCAAAATAGTCTCGATCTCGTAAATGATGATGCGCTTGCCATCGAAACGAGAGTAATCGCTACCAATATTGACGCATTCAATCAAAACTTCATTTCATTGATTGATTACTACGTACAGCAATCTACAGCGAGTATCCTAGAGTTTATTGCTACTGAAGAAGCATCTGATTATGAAGCGTTGTTAGCGTCATACCTTGAGAGAAAAACCTTGGTTGATCAACTCAAACAGGCATTCACAGCATTTGAAAACGGTTCTTTCTTTTCTCAAACAGTGGTGGGTCCTCGCGCTGATGAACTAGAAGCATTCTCTGATGAGATCTTCCAGATCTTTGAGAATGATATGGAAGGGCAGTGGTCAGATCGTGATCCTGTAGCTTATCAAGCGATGTTATCTCAAATGAGAACTGCATTTGACACGAAAGTAAGTCAAACGATTGATGAATTGTTCCCAAATGGAAATATCGATGGAGTATACGCAAGTTATACATCATTAGCTGATATCTATGGAATCAATAAGGAAATATATAACTGCCAAGCAGTGATTTCAAATGACACGATCGATACAGCGGGACCTACACTTATCTGAACCATTGATTCTATCCAACAAACCTTAGCCATCGCTTCATCGTCTGTATGAGGAGCACAAAGCTTTGATGAACTTAAAGCAGGACTTTCAGATATCTTGCTAAAATTCTACCAAACAGACCTGCTTGCCCAATCAAAAATTGCTTTTGATAACGCAGATATTATAGTACTCACCGAAGAACAACAATTAAGAAATCTCTACATCACGCAAGTCAAATCATTCTTGTTGAATATGAGACTGGACTATATTGCTGACGATAGACTTTCAGCATTTGAATCAAAACTCCAGAGAGCAATTACCAGAATCAACGGAGCGATCGATGATGGAGCAGAAGGAAGTTTACTTCTTATCTTGCAGTCAATTAGAGCTGCAGCGCAAGAGGTGTTAGGATAAATTTGAAGCCCATATTTCGAAGAAAGATTACCAAGAAGCTTGCTTCGACGGTAATCATTTTTGACAAGATCACGAACTATCTCTATACTTAGTATAGTGATAGTTTTTTTTATGGTGTAATTTTTGATGATGGAACAATTTGGTGATAATTTGGAAGAGCAAATTCCTAAGAGTGAACGTGATAATTATGAAGGAGAATGGGTTGATGCTGAGAAGATAATGAAAGAGCAAGTGCAAGATGTAACTAAGAGTACTGCATCAGAACTTGCTGCATTTAAAGAAAGTGGGATTCATGATCTTTTGGAGTGAGGGAATCCTGATTGATGAAAAGATATGTTAGATGATCCAACAAATCCAGCTCCAGTTGAAGATCGAGCAGATCCTTTCAATTTGATCCCTGAAGATTCAGGATCAAAGATTCAAGCCGAGTGACCTTATGCGCCTAGTGAAGATGCAAGTGGTGACTGAAGCCTAAAAGATCAAGCAGCGCAGCCCCAAAAATGATGAACTTGAGGAATAAGATGAAGGCATGGATAGATTTGATTTTGAAGGATGAATATCAAGCAATTTGCTGCGCTAATGATTATATTCGGATAATTACCTCGTCACTTTAGTGTCGCTACGCTCCTGCATCTTCGATGTGTGAGGCAATCAAAGAAAACCTACTTCTTCATGATAGACAATAAATTCTTCGACATCCGAACGAAACAAAATATCGATTATCGAAGAATGAGATAAAAATTTAGGCGAATACTTTCACTTCATGAAAGCGGTGCATGCACTACCTCGTGCTCTTGCGGTCGAGGTGAGTCTAAATTTAGATATTTTGTTTTATTTCGAAGAAAGATTACCACGAAGCTTGCTTCGACGGTAATCATTTGAGGATCTTTTGTTTTATGAGCTTTGAAATTACTTTATTAGGATAATTTTCTACTTCCCAAACTTATTTTTCCACCCATTATCCACAAACTTCGTCCTTGAAAATCACATCCCACGTCGGGTGAGGAGGTAGTCTTTTTGTCCTTGTGTGACGCTTCCTGCTTCATCTAGAGAAAGATTATTTCATTCGCTATAGCTCTGTGCTTGTTCGTCGCTGAGTTCGAAGGTGTTTTTGGTTGCTAGATGTCCCAAAAGATTTCCTAGATAGTGCGTCGGTCTAAATCCATAAAATCTATCAAATTTCATCACAGGGATTCAGGCTTTCTCACAATGCAGATGTTCCTGGATGTCGTTGAATGATGGGGTGGTGAGGTAGACTTTTTCTTTGCTCGAGATCAAAAGATGTTTCGTTGGATCCAATTCAAATCCAAATGATTTCTTGAGCCATTCGTTAGCTTCTGATTGGAGTTTTTTGCTCTTGTTGAGGGTGAACTGATTCTTGGGGCTGAGTTTGTGAGGGAGTTGGTAGTTATCTTTACTTGCATTGATCTTGCGTATCTTACAGATGAAAAATCATCCTGTCTTCTGGATATGTGGTCGCAAACGAGAGCATTTTTTAGCATCGAACGAGAGATCTTCACGAGGCATACCTTCCTCGGTACTTGTACTTCAGGTAAACTCTATCGAGATGTCTTCCTTGAAAAACTCTACAGCTTTGTTGACGATATATTCGTTTTCATAGGGGTTGATCGTGCAGGTGGAGTAGATGATAGTCCCTCATGGCTTGGTCGCTTTGATGGCTGATACTAGCAGTTGAAACTGGGTTCCTGCGATTTTATTTATTTCTTCTATCTTTCGGTGTTTGAGAGCAAAGTCAGATTTGTATGCAGTTCATTCTCCAGAGCAGGGTGCGTCGAGTAAGACATGGTCAAAGAAGTTGGGCATATTTTTCCCAAAGGAGAAACCATTGGCTCTGGTGACGGCGCTATTGTATACTCAGACTCTATTGAGATTGTGTGTGAGTTGTCTGAGTCTTTTGGGATTTACATCGTTTGCAACCACCAGACCGGGTGATGACAGCTCCAAGAGCTTATTAGACAGCTGAGAGGTTTTTCCACCAGGTGAAGAAGCCATATCTAGGACGATATCACCGTCCTTTACTTCTAACAATGGAGCAGCGCTGGATGCAGCCACCTCTTGGATATACATAAATCCAGCTTCATGAAGAAATGTTCTCCCGAGAGCAGTATCAGTATTATCTCTATCAATATAGAAAGTATGACTGTTGGGCACGAAAGGAGTCTCTTTGAGATGTCGCCCTCGATCCTTCGTGATCGTTAAGAAATCCTCTCTGGAGATCTTTGATCTATTGATCGTAATACTTTTCTTCAAAGGGATTCTACACTCAGTCAAAAACTTCTCCACCTGATCCTCAGGAAGATAAGTTGCTACTTCTTTTTGAAAATTTTCGTGAATTGTGTTGTGCATGATGTGAGTAGTGTAGGGAAATGAGGGGCAAGTTGAAGGGGAGATTGAGTTTTTAAGGTATAAAAAAACGCAGAGATATAATCTCTGCGCTTCTGTAATATTATTCAATTACTATCTCACTCCAGCTGCTACTTCGGTTCTTCCGAAGGATATATATGCTGTTGATCTTGAGTGAGTCCCATTTGGGTTGAGAGTAATTTTTTGTGAAGTTAGTTTCATCTACTTCATCTAAATGAGTAAAGGTGATTGTATACGCTTGATCATTTTTGACAACTTTTTCCTTTTCTCCTAAAGCATAGTCTTCTTCCCAGTGGGGTAGAGTTATGTAATGATCATCAAGATAGTTATCTTTAGTGGGATAGTATCGAGCATGTTTCCATCGTTCGATTTCAAATTCATATCTCGTATCATAGACGGGTTGCGTCTCGTATCTTGGGACGGTTCTCGTACATGACCCATAGGTTGGTCTTGTGCAGGTATTTGGTGAAAATGTGCCATTTCCGTTGTCGGTATGACCACAATTATATGTTTCTGACCCGGTTTGACAGCGATATGATTCAGTTTCAGTACCTACCTGTACTTGCTTAGTTCCAGACTGAGCTCTCCAACTTCGTTGTTTTCTACCTCCTGAAGGGATGCTCCATCCTTCTTCTATGACTGTTACTTCTTTTTGTATTTCTAGTGTTCTTTCCCAAGATTTGTCGATTGCTTTTACAGAAAATTCTTGAATTGAAAAGAAGAAGTAATAGCAAATAAATATCAAGACTACTGAGATCAACGAGAGAAGTATGATAATAGAGTACTTCTTCTCTCTTCTTTTTTCTAGAGTCAATGAAGTTTCTTTAGAACTAGGTGAGCTTTTTTGAGATAATTCGTTATTGGAGAATTGAGCTGTTTGGTATTTGTTTGAACTGATTTTTTTAGTAAAAAGATTGACGTAGTCGTTATCTTTTTTTAGTCTATGTTGATCTTGGTGATCATGACTATTTCCACAGTTTTTGCACTCAGTTACCTCAGTTAGATCTTTATTTAGTGTATGATTTTCCGTACTGCAGTGGCTACAGCGCCAATTGCTTCCTCCTTTGGTGATGTGTTCTTCTTTTTTGGATACTGTTTTTGGTTTTTCCCCTAGATAATAGGGGCTATTGCCAAGAGCATCACCAACATAAACTGCGTTTTTGTAAGGTCCAGTTTTGGGAGTACTAGCTGAACAAGAGTCACATTTTGTGTTCGTTCCAGTGTTTGTGAGTCCGCATGAGTCACAATCCCATAGACCAATTAAGTCTGCCATAGTTTTTATGATTTTAATGATGTTCTGTAATGATTTTTTATATTGATTAAATTTGTATTGTCAAGCTTCTTCCTTCGATCTTCCTCTCTAAGAACACTGATCGCAATCGCCTTCATGTGCTTTTTTTCGTTTGATAAGGGTCGTTGAAGAAATGGAGTATTGCTTGAGGACTTCTCTTGCGGTCTTGGGGGAGTGGCAGTATTGATCGACAACTTCAGATCTAAAGTCACTTGAGTACGTATCTCTTTTTCATCACAATGAAAATTGTTTTTTACACGAAATGCATTTCCACCTTTGTCATCAAGAGGGGAGCTTTCAGTTTTTGTGTGCTTCTGAGGCTTCGCAGTGCAAGCATTCCATGTCAATGATAATACCATTTAAATAATCTATTGCAATCGTTTTAGTTTTGAGTACAAGTGCAGAAATCGTTTTGTTTTAGTATTGAGGATGGTAATAAAAGAATCAATAAAGTCTTTCTTGTCGCATATTGGATTATTTTTGGTCGTTGAGATCGTTTTTGTACTGATCGTTTTTCGTGAGTTTCCTGAGACGGATTTGTATACGAAGGTGTGAATCGCTCATCTGATCTACCGAGCTATTGTTTTCATTTGTGCTTTTTGGAGGGAGAGGGCAAAGAAGGTGATCATGAGATCATTAGCTTTGTGGACCCCCATGGTGACACACGTTTTGATTCATGTCTGGATAGGGGTAGAAACTGTTCATGAACATAGTGATCATGGTGAGCATCATGATGAAGAATTAATCTGGCTGATCTTGGGAACCCTTGTTGCTTGAGTGTTGGTGTATTTTGGAGAAAAATACCTCCATAAGACCAAGCATTGTGACACTCATCATCATAAGGCTCATGAAGAATGTTTGGAGGGAGATCACTGAGATTGTGAGTGAGATCATTAGGGGAGTATGCATCAAGAGTCTTGCTAAGAAATGTATGTGGACATAACTATATTCTGGAGAATATGTAGATTTGGTGTGAAACAAAAAGCACAGCAAGGACTAGGTCTTTGCTATGCTTGGGTTTGATTGTTGATGGGGGTTTTGTGGGAGGACTTATTGAAAGAGATTCTAGCTATTCCATAAGTAGAAAGATATTATTTTGATAACAAAAAAGGAATAGCGCATTACTACTATTCCTTTTATTAGCATTAAATAATGCTACTCATTATGAGTCTTCATCTGAGAAAGCAGAATGCGATTCTCTCGCATCTTCTTCAAAATCACTTGGCCAGCCACATAAATCATTAGAATAGTGTCCGTTCTCACTATAAGCAAGGGTGATTTTTCTATTAGATGAATACAGGAAACTCATTAGATTGTCAAAGTCTTTGTAGTTCCCGTATACACATTGCTTCCTAAAGAAGATTCTCATAAAAAGCAATAGTGCCTCATTGTCATTAGTTGAAGATAATACTCCTTTCTCAAAAGCATTGAAGTTAAACTTAGTATCGTTGCCTTCTTGAGCTAGACAAGAGACGAGAACAATGTTTTTATCAACTGCTTTGCTTAGGAATGTTTGTGTTTTACCCTCAGTAGTTGTGCCATACTTATTGAAAACTTTTTCTTGTTCATATAAACTTTTAAGTTTATGGTCCCAAGGATTTACAAGGTCTGAAGTAGTAGGTACGATTATTTTACTAGTATTATTGAAAGGTTCTCCTTTCAGGTAAGGACTAAATAATATACGCTTAGCTCTAGAAATTTTTTTCACAATCATATTTCTGTTAATTTTATGTTTTTACAATTAAATTTAAATATATCTATACTAAATAAACTTAATTTGTCAATCTCTTGATGTTTTTAGTTTACACAACTAGCATTCTGTTAACAAAAAAACCTTCTCGAGAGAGAAGGTTTTTTCATATATATGTTCGAACTAGGTATCAAATGGCTGAGCACAATAATAGAAATTCGAACTTTCTATGGAAGCAATCCCTACTTCACTAATGAGAAACTGTGTTCTGGAGAGTTTGAAGAATTTTGAGAGTATATAGGAGTTGTATGTAACAGAAAGCATAGCTAGAAGGTGGTCTCTGCTATGCTTATGTTTGTTTGTAGATACTAAATAAGACCGACTTTTTTCTGAGATTTGTAGTGACCAAACAGATTGGGACCCGCATAAGTAGTGCTTTTTCAGAAAGTATTTATCTCTAAATATTCTGAGACAAATCTCAGTACTGACATCGGATTAAGGCTCAGT
>CALGNI010000001.1 GCA_937958645.1 Candidatus Absconditabacterales bacterium | reverse complement strand
AAATATAGTAAATAGACTATAAGTATAGACGATAGAAATACAGCGAAGCGTTTTCTATTCGGCTAGATTTAAGTCATTTACTTCGTAGTCTCTAGATATTGTTTTGTTCAATTTTTCAATCTGAAGACTACAATCGAAAATGATAAAAATTCTTTTCAATTCTTTAATTTTTCAGAGGTTCCTTAAGAAATACTTCTATATAGAGCATTCTCCTTTCTAATTTCTGAATTCTATTTTCTACTTTATCCCACATTCTTCAACCACTGCTCCACTTGATCAATAATCTTGGGGGTATTGTCTGATCGATGTTTCATTTCATCGTCTTTCATCTTACCCAGAACATAGTCACTCACCAAATGCTTTTGAGCTGGTCTTCCTACACCGAGTTTGACTCTTCGGAATTTTTGTCCTCCGATTTTTTCTATGATGTCTCTGAGGCCATTGTGTCCACCGTGAGAGCCACGAAATTTGAGTTTGATTGCACCAAATGCATGATCGATATCATCATGAATCACCAAAATATCTTCAGAATCGATATCATAAAAAGAAGCCAAAGCTTTTACACTGATTCATGATTTGTTCATAAAAGTCTGAGGCTTAACATACAAGACTTGTGTCTTACCAATCATCCCTGTAGCAACTTCTGCACTAAATTTCTTGTTGAACAAGAAATTCGTACCATCAAAATGATGTACTAATTCATCTAGCACCAAGAAACCTATATTATGCCTCGTAGCTGCATACTCAGACCCAGGATTTCAAAGTCATATAATCAGTTTCATTGGATTAAACAATTCTAAAGACTCGCTTGTTACACAAGTTTGCAATCAGAAGATAGATTTTAGTCGGTTTCGCATGATAAAAATGAAGTAAGAAGGAAGAAGGAAGAATTAAGAACTAGATAACTTCTTAATTAATCATTGAATCATAAATCATAGTTGATGTAAATCTGACAAAATGTTATTGATATCTTGCATATAAGAAAGCTCTTTTGCAATTTCCAATTGTGTCTCTACTTCAAAAATTGATCAAAGTGATGATTCTAAAAAAGAAACAAAATGTTTATCAGATTTTTTTGAGTTTCATTCAGCAATATTTGATACAATCGATACTCACGCTCTCCTAAGCTGGCTCGTTAATCCATACTTTTCTTCTGTTGGAAAATCAGCAGTAGCTGAATAAATTTTCTTCACAACTTTCATTCACTTTTTCCATATAAGCAAGTTTCTAAACTCTCATCTAAACATAAAAAAAGAGGAAATAAATCCTCTTTATCTTAGTAACAGAAACAAAAAAATCAACTAAAATCAGACTAATGAAAATTACTTTCATAACTTTTTCTTCCTTCTGCATTCTTCATTCTCTCTTCTTTACTCTCATGCCGCTTCCATCTCCTCCTCCAATTTCTTCTTAGCTGCTGCTTTTTTCTTTCTTAAGATTTCTGGATCTGGCTCCTGCATAGTATAAAACTCAATTACATCACCAATTTCAACTTTCTTAGAACCTTTGATCTTAATACCACACTCATGCCCAACCTTTACCTCCTTCACACTGTTTTGTTCTTTTTGTAGCGAAAGAATTTTTCCGTTGGCTCGTTGATCTTCTCCTTTCATGATCTTGAATGTCGCTTGATTCACTGCTTTCCCTTCTGTGATCTTCCCTCACACAATCATTTCTTTTCCTTTTCTGAAGAACAAGGCAAGCACCTCCATCTTCCCTGTAAGTGTTTCAACCTTTTCGATTTCAATCAGACCCTTAGAAATATCTTCTAGGTACTCTATAAATTCATAGATAATATCAAACTGCTTCACTGTCACACCATATTGATCAGATTTTTTTCTAATCGCTCAGGTAATTGGAAGATTGTATCCAATAATCACAGCAGATCAGGCTTTCGCAAACGAAAGATCTGAATCTGTAATTCATCATACGTCGTCATGGATCACTTTTAACTCTACATTATCTTCTAACTTCACTTTCGATAGCGATTGTTTCATAGCTTCGAGTCCTCACGAACTATCTGCCTTCAAGATCAACTTCAACTGCACTTGCTCACCTTCACCTAATCTATCTAAGACACTTTGAAGTGCCACTTCACCCTTATGTTTTGCTTGATGTTCTTGAATCGCTGAGATCTTCTTATTTGCTTCTTTTTCACTTGGCATTACTTCTACCAATCTCCCTGGTTCTGGCACATCACTTACTCAAAGAATCATCACAGCGTCTCCACCATGTGCTTCCTTGATTTGATCACCTCATCGATTTGTCATTCTTTTTACTTTCCCATAGGTATCATGGATTGCTACGATATCTCATATCCTCAGAGTACCCGTCATCACCAACATCGTAGTCATCACTCATTGTTGAGCGCTCTTATTTGATTCGATCACTACTCATACTGCAGGTCTACTTGGGCTGTATTGTAGATGGAGCATTTCTGCCTGAAGCAAAATTGCATCGAGTAAATCGTCGATTCATTGTCATGAAACTGCGGAACAAGGAATGATCATCGTATCTCCTCCTCGATCTTCTGGAGTGAGTTCTTGCTCAGCAAGCTGTCCCTTAATTCTCTCCATATTATTATTTCCAAGGTCAATCTTAGTAATTGCAACGATAATTGGTGCACCTGCATCTTTTGCATGACGGATTGCTTCTACTGTTTGAGGTTTTACTCCATCATCAGCAGCTACCACGATGATTACGATATTTGTAATCTTCGATCCTCTTGCTCTGATAGCAGAGAACAACTCATGTCATGGTGTATCAATAAAAGTAATCTTCTTGTCATTATGTACGATCTGAGACGCTCATATTCACTGAGTAATTCCTCATGCTTCACCTCACACCACATCAGATTTTCTCAAATGGTCCAACAATCTTGTTTTCCCATGATCAACATGTCCCATCACCGTCACCACAGGAGGTCTTTCAACAAGATCTTCTGCTTCCTTATCTTGAGATAGAATTGCCTCAAGATTAGCTTCCAAGACATCTTCTACCTTCATTTCGATTGTTTCTCTTTCTACTGTTACCTCAAATTCCAATCCTACCAATTGGGCTGTATCAAAGTCAATACTCGCTTGTGCAGCTACAATAATCTTGTTGGCCAACAATACTTTCATCACTTCTCAAAGTGGGACTCACATCTTTTCAGAAAACTCTTTCACAGTGATCGTTTCTCCTACTTGTACGGTTTCTTTTCTTTTTAGATTTTCAGACACTTTATAAGTCTTTTGAGTCTTAGTCTTATTTGCAATAATATCTTTGGTGGAAGTAGTGATTTTGAAAGAAGTTCTTCACAACTGAAGCTTCCCATCATCAACTCTTCTATGCGGAGTTCTTCCTCTTCATGGTCCTCCTCTACCTCTCCCTCATCATCATCTTCATCATGGTCTTGGTCTATTTCCTCTTGGACTTCATCAGATTCTTCTTCATGGGGCAGCAGTTCAGGTACTACGACCTTCGATTCCTCCCATATATCCTGATCCTGATTTTTTCTTAATCAAATCATCTACTTCAGTGCTTTTTTTCTTTATCGGTTTTTGGCTAGGCTTTCTCATGTTTTTCACCATAGCGATATTTCCTTTATTATTTTTGGGCTTTGGTTCAGCCTTTTTTACCACTGTTGCATCCGAATCACTCGCTCATGGAGTTTTAGAAAAATCCATTTTTCTCGAGACTTTTTTCTTCGGCTTCTTTTGTTTAGCCTCAGATTTTTTTGCATCATCAACTTTAGGCTCCTGCTTAGGAACTTCTTTAGTCTCTTGCACAGCGATTCACAATCATGACAAAAATCATGCATCATCACCAAACAAACCATCAACTTCTGTGTTATCTGTATCTCACATAAACAAGTTATCTATCATAACAAAAATACTCGCACATCACGAGAGACTAGTTTCTACGTATTTAGCACCAGAAAACAAGGGATTGCTTGCTTGGAATTTCATGCAAAGAAAAAAGGCATTCGAATTATCGAATGCCTTGTTTGTTTTTTTGATTACTTGTACATAAATGGCAAAAATCACACTACTGTATATTATCAACTGATAACTTTAAACTTCTATACCAATTTATTAATTTTTTTTCAGAGTTAAATCCAACTCCCTTAAACCAGCGCCTTGTACATACTGGGTGGGTTTTAAATTTATTGGGTTGTATTTTTCCGAATGTATACCTCTTACGAAGATACGCTAGAATTTTCTTATATCTCACATCTTGCTCATGAAAAGCATCATTTATTAACGAATTATCAAACAACGTCAAAGTCATATTCTCATCACCTGGGTATTGATTTCCTTTTGGTATTTGAATAATTTCATTGTTTTTGATCCAAAACGGAGCTATAGCAATTTTTTTACTCTCATACAAATCCACTACACCAAAATGAAGCTGAATAATAATTGTCCGTTTTGACATATCACGGTATGTCGTCTTTCTTCTAGATATTTCTTCGGTGCTTATTCTCGGATCTACAACATCTTCTCTTTGCTTTTTACGTAAAGCCTGTTCAAGCATTTTTTTAGTTTTATGATTCATTGATTTTTATTTTTTATGTTACGAAAAATAGTGTATGCATTATCCGTCGTATGATCGGATAAGTACTCTTTCTATTAAGGCCCCCTATATTGACATATATAAATAAGAATATCTCTTTTGCAAACACAAGTTCTTACATAAAAAAAGGACACTCAAAACCGAGTATCCTTGTTTAATTATTCTCACCTAACATAAGGATGGATATCTTTAAAAATAATTCAAATAGATCAAGAATAAATTTAGTGTAACCATAATTACGATCAATGAATTAACACCACCATTTCTAGTAAACCAGTTTTTCTGATTTTTTGTTGCAACATTTAACTCACTCATAAGCTAGCTTTTTTTTTATTATTAGAAAATTTATAACAGCAAAAATATACTAAATTGAATTATTTTTACAAGGCAAGTTTTTTGAAAGTTTTTTGAATGGCGAAGCAAAGTTTGAAATCACTGCCATCATCATTACCATACCCATCATGATACAATTCAACAAACTAGCAATCCTTCACGAGCATCATACCTTCCTCAAAGAGCTCTTAGCTCAAGAGGATATTTTTTTGGTGGGTGGTTGTGTTAGAGATTTGTTGTTGTGAATTACGCAAGATCCCAAAGATATTGATATCACAATGAGTGGAGATCCCGATAGTATCTGGGAACAGATGATCTTTGACGAAGAAAAAACCTCACGTTTTCGTACTGAGAAATTTGGGACGATGACTTTTCTTCCTAAGGAGAATGACTACGAATATGAACTGACTCCATTTCGTACTGAGGGTTGATATGAAGACAATCGCCATCCAGATCAAATCACCTGGAGCAATGATTTACTCCTAGATAGCGCAAGAAGAGATTTTAGCATCAACTGTTTGTATCGAACTGGAGCAAACAATTCGCAAGAAATCATCTATACCACTCCCCCAAAAACACTAAACACAGCTCTAAAAAACCATGGAGTATGCATCTTGATCCAGGACGCCCAACTTATCATCCAAGATCATGAACTTATCTCCTCACTCTTTCCATGAGGGACACTTGATCAAACCATACTAGAAAAAATTCTCCAAACAGCTCCGTATTGTACACAGCAAGAAGAAAAATCGATACTCTCAGCATGAACTATTGGCATCATCATCGACCCGCACCAGGGAATCAATGATTTACTAGATCAAAAACTCCAGACTGTTTGAGATCCCAACGATAGATTTACCGAAGACGCTTTGCGCATCTTACGCGGTGTGAGATTTGTGAACACGCTCAATCAGACTACAGCAATCACTCAACTTGATTTCACCAGCGCGACACGAAAATCAATGAAACTTCATGCTCAGCTGGTGAGCAAACTCTCATCAGAACGTATTCATGATGAGATCGTGAAGGTTTTTTCTAAGCACAACCCTTTTGGATACATCGCTATTCTCAAGGAACTCAATCTCTTAGAAATTGTTTTTCCTGCAGTGCATCAAACGATTGGCAATCATCAACCTACCAGACATCATTCTCTAGATACCTACCATCATACGTTGATGACGCTCAAAGCAATCCAAGAAATCATGAAAGATAAAGTTTCTGAACTCAACGAACAAGAGCTCCATGAAGCTATGCTTGTCAAAATCGCCATGCTGTACCATGACGTAGGAAAACCAGAACAGTATGATAATATCGCGAAAGCTATAGAAGAAAATCCTGAGAAACCTGATAGATCTTGATATCTGTATCATACTGAATCTTGAGCACTCATGGCACAAGAAGACCTCAAGAAACTCAGCTTCTCAAAGAAAGATATAGAAACCGTCATGCGATATATTCGCCGACATCATAGACCTGGTGAGATCTTAGCGTGATCAGAAACTAAATGGGAATCTAGACTCAGAAAACTTCTTTCAGATGGAGGCATAGAAAGATGCCTCAATCTTATGGATATCACCATCGCAGATAGAACCGGTCAATTCAATCCCATGCAAGCACCCTGATTTGAAGATATCCACACACTCAAAAATCTCCTCCAAAAACTTTACGACGAAGAAGGGCAATTTACCATGAAAGATCTAGCAGTGAATGGAAGTATCCTCATGGAGTCACTCAAGATTCCAGCCTGACCAGTACTGGGTGATCTTTTATCCAAAGCCTTTGATTGGGTGATTGGAGATGTTCAAGCAAGAAATGAGAAAGAGAAGGTATTGGAGTATGTGAGGATAATTGGGGAGAAGGAATAGAGAAGAAAGAAGGGAGAAATTAGAATTTAGAGTATACGTCATCCTGAAAGAATCTGTAACGTAGTGGAAGATGACTGAAGGATCTCGCAAGGAGTGTATCCACTCGAGATCCTTCAATCGTTCTTCGCCATGGTGGAACTCATTCAGGATGACGGCCATCACAACATATTTCTAACAAAACGATCTTTACATCAAAAGAATACCAGATTTTGCTTGAGTAAAAACATTATTTCATAGCTTTTTCACAACACTACTCTTCCTCATAACCCAAGTCTCGCTATACATACTGTGAGACTTTTTTTTATGAAAAAAAGCAAGAAAAACTTGCATTCTACAAATAAAATGTATATACTTTTAGTAAATACCAATATTAATGAAATTTATTTGGGATGAGAAGAAAAATGAATGGTTGAAAAATCATAAATCAAGAAATTGAGTTGGGTTTGAGGAGGTCGTTGAAGCAATACTCAATGGCTGATTAGTTGACGTTAGGGATTATAGCAATCCAAAATACTTATGACAAAAGGTGTTTTATGTAAAGATTGATAGTTACATTTACAGAGCACCTTTTAGAAAAATAGGAGAAAATACGGTTCTAATAACTGTCCATCCCAGTAGAAAAGCAACTAAATTTTACTTATCGTAATATCATGTCAAAAAAAGACACTTTATATGATCCAACTCATGACATGGATCTCTTAGAACTAACTCCTTTTGAGCAATCACTCGAAGATGATTTTGAAAACAGTGCTCCCGTAGAAAACTACGAAGAAGTAAAAGCGATGCTCATCGAAGCAGCGAAAAATTATCAAAAAAGCAAAATGATTTCGATCAGAGTACAAACAGATGATCTCGCTGAGATAAAAGAAAAAGCAAAAGACATCTGAATCCCCTACCAAAAACTCATCAAACTCCTCATCCACCTATACACTAAGGGAAAGATTTGCTTACCCGAAGTAAATTGAAAATTGATAATTGAAAATTAAAAATAATTTTCCATTATCACTTTTCAATTATCAATTTATTTTACAATTTACACTAATGATGTCCATCTTCTCAAAAATTATCGCCTGAGATATCCCTAGCACTAAGATCTATGAAGACGATCTCTGTATAGCAATCTTGGATATCAGCCCTGTGAACAAAGGTCATATCCTGTTGATCTCAAAAGAAGAACTCCCTTGGATGACTGATGCTTCTGATGAACTGATCGCACACATGTATATCAAAGCAAACACACTAATGAAAACAATGAAGGAAAAACTAGAGTGTGATTTCGTCAGACTCTATGTCGAAGGAACAGAGGTGCCTCACTTTCATATACACCTAATCCCAAGTTGGCATGATGATGGGAAGGTGTGATTGATGAGGGAGAAGTATGAGGATGGAGAAGCGGAAGAGTTTGGAGAGAAATTAAGCTAGAGTTAGAGATTAGAATTAGAGTTAGAAAAGTCTAATTCTTAACTCTAAAACTGTTTTTCTAGTAATTTGCATCCTCTTCCATATATATCATTTATGTTTTTAGAAAAAAATAAAGAAATAGATAAAATAAATTCTTTTTGGAAAGAAAAATTTTCGTTATCCAAAAATGAATTATATTCTATATTAACTAATAATCTAGATCATTTAAATGATATATGTATAAAGTTATGGAGAACAAAATTTAATAAAGAAAATAGTCATTTTGAATATTGTTGATTTCCTGATAGTGATGAGTATCCAGATCAATCCATAAATTTTCAAAAAAGAGATAGCACATGATCTCTAATATTCAATTTGTATATTTATCCATTAAGAAAATCGATTCAAATTCATCAATTTAGACTACCAGAGCATGAACAAGGAAAATGAAAGTTAACTCAGCTATACTATAATCTAACACGCATCGCTAAACACGAAGCGTATGATACGCTACACAACACCTCAACGGAATGATTTTCTCTAAAAGCACAGGCATGACTTGGACTTCAAATAAATACTACCGAATTATGATCGAACTGAAAAAAAAGATGATGATCATTATGATGGGATGAACTTTCTTGAAAAATAGTAAATAGATATGAAGAATTAAAGAAGCTAGCGCTCATTGACTGAAATAACAATATATATGAAATAATCAACAATCTTAAGAATAGTCATGATCCAAAAGAATTATGGAATATCGTAGATCTAAAAAATGAAATTACTTTTCAAGACGATAAAATAAATGCACATTTAGATAGTTTATTGCAAGAAAGAATCATTCTATTTTCTGAGCAAAAAGAACAAAAGAAACAAATAATTAATAATTATATTCAATCATTGTTAGAGAAATTAGCAAAATGACAAAAATTAAATCTCTGAACCTATCTAACTTATTGATTTGACGCGAGGTGAAAAATTGACTTGATGGATAGTGATACTATTCAAAGAATGAATGAAAAATTCGAAAAAAAGAAGATTAAGAAACTTATCTAAAGAGAAATATCTCTTTCTCTTTTTCTCCCATTCTCTCTTCTTCAAAGTTTCGAAGCATGATCCCTTGCATTTTTGACAAAAAGTGATAAGAATAACCAATCGATTTACCTATTAATTTTTGTTTTGATGAAAAATAGCCCCTTTTCTGGAAAGAAAGTAAAAGTATTACTCCTAAAACCATTGCTTGGTAAAGGGAATGCTGGAGATATCATAGAAGTGAAGACGCATTATGCGTTGTACGTTTTAGTGCCAAACAAAAGCGCTGTGATTTATGATAAGCAAACTCATAATCAAAAAAGCACGCAAATGGCTCAGATTGCTAAGCACAAAGAAGCTGAACAAGCTAAAGTGAAAGAAATGTTGAGCACTATTGAAACAAATGGTGGACTTATCTTCTCTAAGCAAGCTACTGAAGATAACAATCTTTATGATAGTATCACAAACAGAACATTGTTGGCATACGTATCGAAAGAATATGGAGTTACGCTCCAACCAAAAAACTTCGAATTGGATAAAATTGAATCATTAGGAGAGTTTACTGCTTCGTTTTCATACCAAGACATCACTCAAGATATCGCTATCAAGGTAGTAAAAGCAACAGTTTCAGAAGTAGAAGAAACACAAGAATAATCATTTTTTGATTAAAATAGTCACTACGTGATTTTGATACTTACTGAAATCAATGAACTCAACAAAAGGACAAGATTCTAGTGAATAGCAAATTGAATATTTCGAAGAAAGATTACCAAGAAGCTCGCTTCGACGGTAATCATTTATATGTATTTAGCATAAGTATTCTTGAGTAAATATAATTCATGATAATGGTCTCACCTGCCAACTTAGAATTTCCTTTATAACAAATGCATGAAAAACTCTCGACTATCGAGAGTTTTTTTTGATTTTTAGAGGTGCTATAGGTATAATTAGGATGAAAAGTATTTCTTTATATACCCATGGATACCACAAAAAAACGAGTGATTATATGATGAATAGCTCTCTTTCTCTTGGTAGTAGGATGGTTTGCGGTAGCGAGTTTATTTTTGTGATGAAAGCAAAATACTCTCCAAAACTCAGTCATTACTCCTCCAGATGTTCTGGAAGAAGCTAATAATCAAGAGTTTCCCTCAATAGATACATCAAATCAAGCAAACAACAACAATACTGCACCTGAAGATAGGAACATCAAAAATGGAGAAATTTCATTAGCTCTCCCTCATTTTATCGATGCATCAGCTGTCAAAAAACTCAATGCATTGATCAATGAGGATGAAAATATAGATATTGCTGTGAGCATCACACAAGCAAGCTCACTTCGTGAATATCGTAACTTGATAGCTTCTTGAACCGAAGAATACGATCTCGTGTTGATTCCTAGCATGCGGCAGTGATCATTCGACCAATCTCGTTCATTTCCTTTCAATCAAGATGTCTTAGCAATCTTTCATCCAAGCATAGCTGAAATTATGACTCAGTGGCAGATGAAACGAATACCTGTAGCGGTAGATCCCCTACTCACCATCTCACAAAGAGCAATCCCTACAGGATCTAGAGATGAGTTTAGTTGGATCGATCTAGAAAAAGCTCTATTGCTCAGTCCTGGAACTGAAGAAGCGCTCCTATGATTTTGAATCTCAGACATAGACAAAAAACTCATCAAAGAAACCAATCATCCCCTTCCATGATACTTAGATACCCTAGAGTTGATCTTAGCGTCAGGTATTCAGTCATGAACCAATAACTTTCTCTTTCAGCTCATAGAAACTCCTTTTCGAGAAATCGTAGATATTATTCAGATGACAGCATCAAGCTCATCAAAGCTTTGTAAAGCAAATGCATTTCTTTGTTTGCTTCAAGAAAAGAAGCTGTTTGCGTGATTTGGTAGTCTAAGTGAAGCACAGTCATCATTGTGAGAGTCAGATAAGTTACAGTTTTATCCACTACCGGATCAATGAGGACTCACTGCACAAGCTCGATGATGGGTAAGTACCCATGAAAAGAATTCTGAAGCAGTCCTCGCGTGGATCTTATGATACCTTCAGGAGGCTCCAACGAGCAATCTAGGGTTATGGAATACTTCTCTCCCCGCATTCAACAGCGCTCTCGAGCAACATCTTTTAGAATCTCAATACCAACACATCGCACCCTTTATCAAGAAAAACAAACTCCAGATCACCTCCGGATCACTCACCTTCATCAATGACGAACTTGAAGATTGATTCCAAGAAGTACTCGACTGAGATCGTAGGCTTGATTTGTATTTGGAGGAGAGAAGGTAGTTTGTATGGTAGTGAGATTAAAACAGAGGGAGAAAGGTTAAGTATGTTAGTAACTATTTGCTCTTGAAGTTATTTTTTCAATTTTCTGAAATCTTAAAATAAGCGACTCTAAGGAAGTATACAAATCTTTATCTAATGTATAATTTAATCACATATCCCAAACTATACCAAAATTATGGTTAATCTCTTTTTGCTCTTTCTCAGAATAAGTACTCCAATTAACAGCCAATCAATCTAATACTTTTATGATGTTCTTTAATCTTTCTTCTCAAGATAAACTATCCATTAGATTTTCATATATCGATTTATAATGGATATGGCTTTTAAGAAATAAACTAATGTTATTTCATTCTAATAACTGCTCTCTAACATCTTTACCTAGCTTATCTTTGAATTTAATTTGTTGAAGATATCTTTCAGAAAGAATGAATTTTAAACTAGATAAAGCATTATTCATTTCATTTGAATAGTTACCTCTAATACAAAATAATAAATGTTCAGTCCAATGTTTTAATTGTCATTTAATTCTCAATTTCACATCTTGCTCTAATTCTAGAGTATTATCTTTATTTCGATATACCTTATAAAAATCATAAATCATTTCTTCTATAGAAGATGATATATTATTCTGCTGTAGTTGATTCTCTGCCATCTCTAGATGATATAAATCAGATTTTTTTGTCAATTGCTCTAACCATTCTAAATCATCTCAATATATTTTAAACTCTTTTCATTTTTCAAATTCTTTCAATCAAGCTATAAATTGCTCAGTTGGGATTACTTTAAATCACCCCTTTTCTAGTTCATTAACAAATTCTTCTTCAAATTGAACATCATCTTCTATTTTTTTTAAAACTTTAAAAAGTTCATCATCTTGCTCATCAAAAGATTTTGTAGGTGAATCTTTACTCTCATCAAGCCTCGCTTCGTCATTAGCTTTTATATGAATTAATTCAGAAATACTAGACTGAATTACTTTATCTCATACTAAAATATCTGCAATCTCTCATTGGATTGTGATTATTTTTCATTTTCATTTAGATGTTTTAACTTTATGTCATACATCAAGTTTTTCAGGTATTCTAGTCATCTGTATTTTTATAAAGTAAATTACATTTAAGTATATAGTAAAAGTCGATTTATTGCAAAATTTCATTTCTAGTTTACACAATATCTATCATGAAAACCAAATCAAAGCAAGCTTCACGCTATCCTTGGTAGTTGTTAGAAGATTTTCCTCTACTTATCACCAACTCGCCTTTGCCTTGCATATATTTCTTGCAGCTGATCACTTTTCCTAACTCGTCCAACCGGCCCAATCAGACTAATTTACCTAATTCACCCTTGCCTTGCATATATTTCTTGCAGCTGATCACTTTTCCTAATTCACCCTTGTCTTGCATATATTTCTTGCAGCTGATCTCTTCGTCCCTTCGGTCCTCGTTCTCAGGCAAGCAATTTTGCCTTGCATATATTTCTTGCAGCTGATCTCTTCGTCCCTTCGGTCCTCGTTCTCAGGCAAGCAATTAACTTGCCCAACCTGACTAATTTACCTAATTTACCTAATTCACCCAACTTGCCTAATTTACCTAATTTACCCAACTCACCCATCCTACCTACTCCATCTCCTCCACCAACTTCATCGACTGCCTCACATCCCATAATCCTAGTTTTTTACACAGTCAAAAGATTATAAAGGACAAGATTCAGATCGTAACAAATACTACACTCAACAACGGATATAAGAGCAGGAATAAC